>DASUTO010000114.1:0-2381 GCA_036374555.1 Chitinophagaceae bacterium | reverse complement strand
TTGATAAAATATTCCTCGTTTAATGCTGATTGAAGTGAAGAAAAGTTTTCGAGGTCACTTACATATTGATACGCCGCATCGAAAAATTTATATTTGGATTCATCAGTAAGGAACAAGGAACTTAGATTTCTTATTTGCACCGTAGAAAAACATTTTGTCTTAAAAGTTTTTCTTGCCTCCGATATCATATCATCATCATTCTTTTCACCGGCCATCTTTTTTCGAAGCTTGTAGAAATCATCTTCATTTGCCACGACTTTACATTTGTTACTCTTAATTGCTGGCATTGCGGCAGTTTCTTTAGTAACGGAATCAACCGGAGGAATATCAAGAAATTTCTTTTCTTCCTGGTTAGTTTGTATTGGTGCAGTTTTTTTTATGTCGGGTGGAATAAGTACGCGGATCGTATCTGTTACCCCATCAGGTAACAGATCAAGAAAAACAAGACCAATCCCTGTAGTAGTTGAGCTTTCGGATTTAAGTTTTACAATTGATCTCTTATATTCAACTTCAGTGATTACTTGCGTCGTTGCTTTTTCGATCGAATCTTGTTTTCGCAATTCTTCCTGTTTCAATAATTCAGCTTCCTTAATTTTTTCGGCTGAAATCGAATCCTCTTTCATTTGTGCGGCATTATTAGATTCCTGAACCTGCTCTTTAACCACCGGAGAATCTGCTTTCGGCTTTTCATTTATGACTACCGGGGCTATTATTATACCTTTTTTGATATCTTCCTCTTTTGACGGAACTATTTCTTTTGCATCATTTTTTACTTCTTCTTTTTTTTCTGTATTCACTGCCGCCACATCGGTCTTTTGTTCCACTGGCTTTTCGATAATTGGCCTTTCTTTGATCGTTGAATCATCTGCAACTTTTGCAAGTAAATTCGTAAATGCATTGTCTTCCCGTTTCTCTGTTTTTACTGTTTGTACCTGGCTAATTGAATTACTAGCCGGCATTATTGTAGCCATTGTAGTAAGATTGAAAAGCCCCCACCCTTTATCTCCGAAATTTTTGATCAGGAAACCCTGGTCTTTCTTGTTCACCGTTAATGAATATGGTTGATCCGGCACCTGGCTTCCTTGTATTCCAATATTCAATGAGTAATTACTATCACGAAGATTTGATAATATCAGGTATCCGGAAGATGTAGAATTGTAAATCTTCTCTCCCATACGGGCATAAAAAGGCTGTCGGTCATCGGTTTGCAAATAAATAAAATAAACCTTTTGGGCCTGGAGGGAAAAAGACGCAAGAAATAAGAATACGAATAGTTTAAACAATCTTTTCATCGGAAAATATATGGGTAAAGTTGGTCAAAGTTAATATAAATAACCCTTAAGACTTCTTTAAAGAATTAACTTGCCATTTATAAAAATACCAAGATGTTCTTCTGTGACAACTTCTATTTTTGCAGCCTTAAAATTATTATATGAAATTCCTGACCACTCTTCTTGCCATCCTTCTGTTCAGCCTTCAATCAATAGCTCAGGAACCAGGAGCTAAAGACACTTCCTGGAAAAAACAATATCGCGAAACAGCGACGAAAATAAATGCCCTTGTTCATACTAAACTTGATGTGAGACCTGACTTTTCAAAATCCTATTTATACGGAAAAGCATGGATCACATTGAAACCACATTTTTACCCAACTGATTCACTGAACCTCGATGCTAAAGGAATGGAATTTAAAACAGTGGCTTTAGTGAAAGGCACAAAACAAATTCCTTTGAAATACGAATATGATGATCTCAACCTTAGGATCAAGTTAGATAAAACTTATAAAGCAAATGAGAACTATATTATTTATATAAATTATATCGCCAAGCCCGATGAATACCAGGAAAAATATGGCACTGATGATTTTCTTGGCATAAAAGGAATGTATTTTATAAACCCCAAAGGAGAAGAAAAAGATAAACCTACGCAAATATGGACGCAGGGGGAAACAGAATCAAGCTCAGTTTGGTTCCCTACAATTGATAAAACCAGCCAGAAAACAACCCAGGAACTTACGGTTACAGTTGATAATAAATATGTGACTCTTTCCAATGGAAAACTGGCGAGTCAAAAGAGAAACCCGGATGGTACAAGAACGGATTATTGGAAAATGGATCTGCCGCATTCGCCCTATCTTTTTTTTCTTGGCGTAGGGAGCTATGCAGTTGTAAAAGATAGCTGGCGAGGTAAAGAGGTTAATTACTATGTAGAGCCTGAATATGCATCAGTAGCAAAAAAGATCTTTGGCAATACTCCTGAAATGATGGAATTCTTTTCAAAGATCACGGGTGTTCCTTTTCCGTGGGTGAAGTACTCGCAGATCACGGGTCGTGATTATATGGCTGGCGCTATGGAAAACACCACAGCTACTATTCACCAGG
>DASUTO010000113.1:0-7890 GCA_036374555.1 Chitinophagaceae bacterium | reverse complement strand
ATCAACCCGGCATAATCAATATTCAATGCTTCTAATTGCTGCAACTGTTTGAACTGTGTGATGCCACAAACTTTTATATTCATTTAGTTAGCTTTTTAATTCCCAGATTTTCCGCAAACTTTTTAATACTGTTCACATCCTTCACACCCTGGCCTATTTCAAATTTTGTATTTATATCAACAGCAAACAATTTCTCTCCCGCTGGTGTACCAATAAATTCCTCCAGCTTTTTTTCATCCCCCGGCTCAATGCCACCGCTTAAAAAATAAGGTTTAACCGGAACTGATTGCTGCAAGATTGTCCAGTCAAATTTTTTACCCGTGCCTCCATAGCCAGCGCCAAGTGTATCGAACATGAAAAAATCGCATACTTCAGTATATGGCTGTGTCATATGCATGATACTGTCGTTATCACTCAGCCGAAAAGCTTTGATCACAGAAATATAATCAGCGATCTTATCACAGAACTTCGGGCTTTCATCTCCATGCAATTGTACCATATCTAATCGATGATCTTCCACTGTTTTCATCAGTTCATCATAAGTAGGATTTACAAAGACTCCCACTTTAATGATTTTCCCCCTGATCTGCCGCATTTTTTCCGGGCTTATCTTCTGCGCCATGTATCGCGGCGACTTAGGATAAAAAATAAACCCGGCAAATGTTACTCCCAGGTCATCAAGGGCACCTACCTGGTGAGGCAATGTGTTTCCGCAAACTTTAATCTTCATGTGCTTTTGCTTTTAATTGTTTTACAAACTCAGCAAAAGCAATCGTTGGGTCAGCAGCTTTCATAAAGTTTTCTCCAATAAGAAAACCATCAAAGCCATGTTGCTTAAAAAGTAAAATATCTTTTACATTGTTGATCCCGCTTTCCGCTACTTTAAATTTAGGAAAAGGGATCTTTTCAGCCATCCGTAAGCTTCTTTCAATATCTACATCAAAAGTTCTTAAGTTCCGGTTATTAATTCCTATAAAATTCGTCTGATCACAAATATGTCCAAGCTCTTCTTCGGCATGAAGTTCCAATAAAACTTCTAATCCAAGTTTTTTTGCAAAAGATGCCAACTGTTTGACTTCAGCGACTGTTAAACAAGCAGCTATCAATAATATTACATCAGCACCAATGGATCTTGCTTCTATCAACTGGTATTCGTCAATAATGAAATCTTTTCTTAAGATCGGTATCTCATTAATCCTTGCTTTAATAAGATCTTCATCGCTTCCGCCAAAAAAATGTTCATCAGTCAGCACTGACAAACAGGATGCCCCATTCTCTGCATACCCTTTTGTCACTTCTATCACATCCACATCCGGATTTATTATTCCTTTTGATGGTGATCTCCTTTTAAATTCAGCAATAATGCCTGTTCTTGATCTATCAAGTAAAAAGTCCTTTACTGGCAGCACAGTTCTTGAAAATAATTCCCGCTTTTCAAGTTCAGCAGTCTTCACTTTTGACTTCTTACTTTTTACTTCTTCCCGTTTATATTCAATTATCGTATCAAGAATATTCATTACTGCAAACTTATTAGTTTATCCAGGCTCTTTTTTGCTTTACCGCTTTCTAAACTTTCAATTGCTGCGTTAAAGGCATCGTCATAAGTTTTATAATTACCGGTGCAATATAAAGCCATCGCTGCATTTGCGAGTACTACTGCATTCTGCGCCCATGACCCATCTCCTTTTAAAATCTTTAAAAAGATCTTTCCCGCTTCTTCCACCGTACTGCCACCCTGTATGTCATGTGGCTCTACCATTCTTTTACCAAGTTGTTCAGGTGTTTTTATTCTTTCCCCTTCATTCGTTATCACTTTTGTATCGTTGGTCAAAGAAATCTCATCATAACCATCAAGACCGTGTATGATGGTAAATGATTTTTCAGTTTGCTGTAAGAGGTAATTATAGATCCTGGCCATTTCCAAACTGAATACGCCAACCAATTGATATTTCGGATGTGAAGGATTTACCATTGGCCCAAGCATATTGAAAAATGTTCTCATCGCAAGATTCTTTCTTATTGGACCTACCATCTTTAATGCAGGATGAAACAATGGCGCATGTAAAAAACAAATATTAGCTTCATCAATTTCTTTTTTCAACCGGGCATTGTCATTTTTGAATTTATATCCCATTTGTTCCATCACATTCGATGCGCCGCTGATCGACGATGCTCCATAGTTTCCGTGTTTGGCAACTTTTTGTCCGGTTCCGGCTACAATAAAACAACTGAGTGTCGAAATATTAAATGTATTCTTTCCATCACCACCAGTACCTACGATATCTATTGTATCATACTCACTAAAATCAACCGGCACACAAAGTTCAAGCAATGCGTCACGAAAACCCATCAGTTCATCAATGGTAATACTCCGCATTAAATACACTGTCATGAATGCTGTTATTTCATGTTCGTTATAACTGCCCTTGCCAATGTTCACCAAAACTTCTTTGGCCATTGCTCTATCAAGAACCTTATGCTCAAATAATAGCTGAAGTATTTTTTTCATCTTACCTGTGATTAATTCTTTAACCAATTTTTCATTATCTCTTCTCCCAACGGTGTCAATACACTTTCAGGATGAAATTGCACTCCCTGTACATCATAAGATTTATGTTGCAACCCCATGATCATTCCGGTTTCGTCTTCGGCAGTTATTTCTAATTCATTCGGAAAATTTTCTTTTGAAACAACCCAACTATGGTAACGTCCAACTTCTAATTCTTCCGGAAGGCCCTCAAACAGGAAACTTTTAACTTTCAACTTTTCACTTTTAATTTTCACCGGCGTTGCTACTCCATGAAATACTGAACTAAGATTTATAAGGTCCCCGCCAAATGCCTGGCCAATGGCCTGGTGACCTAAACAAACTCCCAGGATTGATTTTGAAGAAGCATACTCTTTTATCAATGGTAAAAGCAAACCTGCTTCTTCAGGTATACCTGGGCCCGGAGATAAAATAATTTTATCATAGCCCTTCACTTTTTCCATTGGTATCTGGTCATTGCGGTGAACATCCACTTTTTCGTGGATGATCTTCTCCACCAAATGAACAAGGTTGTAGGTGAAAGAATCGTAATTATCGAATACTAAAATTTTCATACCCAAACCCCTAACCAATTTTATGGTTTTATAATTTGAAATCTTTTCTTTTATCGTAATCCTCAAAGTCTTCCGCCTCAGGCGGAGAGATTCAGAGGGTTTCAGCATTTTCAATCGCCTTTTTTAATGCCCCTAATTTGTTATTCACTTCCTGCAATTCACTTTCGGGTTTGCTTGCCGCCACTACGCCTGCACCGGCCTGGTATGTCAACGTATTTTGCATACTTAAAAAAGTACGGATCATGATAGCGTGATTGCAACTGCCATCAAAACCCATAAAGCCAATAGCGCCACCATAATAATTTCTTGCTGTCGGTTCATAACTATCGATCAATTCAATTGCTTTTATTTTGGGTGCGCCGCTCAGCGTTCCGGCAGGAAATGTTTTTGCCAGCAATTCAAATGGATTACTGCCTGTTTTTACTCTACCATTTACTTCACTCACCATGTGAATGACGTGACTGTAATATTGAATGTCTTTATAATGAGTAACCGTTACATCATCACACACACGGCTCAGGTCATTCCGTGCAAGATCAACCAGCATTACATGTTCGGCATTTTCTTTTTTATCCCCTTTTAATAATTCAGCAGCAAGATGATCTTTATCGTCATCACCTGTTCTTTTGAAAGTGCCGGCAATAGGATGAACGATCGCTTTACCATTCTGAACAATGAGTTGTGATTCCGGGGAAGAGCCCATCAGTTTATAATCACCATAATCAAAGAAAAATAAATAGGGAGAAGGATTGATACTGCGCAGCGACCGGTAAACATTGAACTCATCACCTGTAAAACCTTGCTGAAACCTCCTGCTTAATACGATCTGGAAGACATCACCCCGGTGGCAGCTGGAAATTCCCTTTTCCACCATGCTCTTATATTCTGCATCGGTAACATTCGAACTTTCGTCACCTTTTTTCTTAAAAGGAAAAACTGGTACATCTTTACTACGGATCAAAGACTCAATAACCGGCATCTCGCTTTCAATTCCCCGAATATGATTTTCGCAGATATACATTTCATCTTTGAAATGGTTAAATACAATTACATACTGGTAAAGCCGGTAACGCATAAAAGGAATAACCGGTACTGCATCTTGTGTCTTAAGTTTTACTGAATCAAAAAACCGAACGGCATCATATGAAGTATAACCAAACAGCCCATGGGCAAACTTTACTTCCCTTGTTTCCATTTTTACGCAATCAAACCTGCTTGCAAAATCCCAAACCATCTGCGGCACTTCCATTATATTTTTTATCCCAATTCTTTCAGGCTTCTGACCCGGAAGTTTGAATTCAACATTTTTTGATGACGTAATTTCAATGCCGCCGATCGCATTAACGCAGATAAAAGAATAACTGTTTTCGGCTGCATGATGATCGGCACTTTCTAAAAGAACAGTATCCCTGAACCGGTCACGAAGCCGCAGGTAAACGCTTACCGGTGTGTATATATCGGCAAGTAATTTTTTGCAGGTCGTTAAAATTTCTATTTTCTTCATTCAAACCCTCCTAAATTATCCTTAAAAGACTTATTAGATTTTGAAAATTTTTCAACTAAAGAATAAATGCCAACCCTTTTCATGTTCTATAAACCCCTTTAGGGGCAGGGGTAAATAAAAAACCCCGAACTATTTCGGGGCATATATATTTATACAATACAGTAATGACTTACAGCACCCCGAAAGAGTTTGTATGCCACCACCAATATTGATTTGCTTGTTTCATTGCTTTGCAAATATTGCAATAGATTTTCTAATTAGCAAATAAAAATTTAATAGTTTTAGTTTATGGAGATCGAACACAAAAAAGTCGGGACAAAAGGTCTGTTTTATGTGGCTGGGACAAAAGAGCCACTTGCGAAAATGATTTATACAATGCCTTCGCCGGAAAAGATGATCATAGAACACACCGAAGTTAGCGAAGAGCTAAAAGGGCAGAATATGGGCTACCAGCTTGTCAAAACCGCTGTTGAGTATGCAAGAGAACATAGTATCAAAATAATTCCCCTCTGTCCCTTTGCCAATTCAGTCTTTAAAAGAAAGCCCGAGTTTGCAGATGTATTGGCAAAATAATTATGCGCCCGGCAAAATTGCTACTATTGTACATTTGTTGCGTCGCACTCTTTTACGTCCATATCACTACTCAACAATTATGAAAATATCTTTTTTGATTTTTAGTTTTCTAATTGCAATAATCTCAAATGCACAACAGGCAGACAAATACATTTTATTAAAACCCGATCGTGTATTTGATGGAGAATCTATGCAAACCGGCTGGGTAGTATTGGTAAAGAATAACAAGATAGAACAAGCCGGTTCAATGATGTTCAAATTACCAGCAGGTACAGAGATCATTGAATTGAAGGGAATGACCTTACTTCCCGGATTGATCGAAGGTCACTCACATTTATTTCTTCATCCTTACAATGAAACAAGCTGGGATGACCAGGTGTTAAAAGAATCAAGAGCCGAAAGAACTGCACGAGCCGTGAATCATGCAAAAGCAACTTTAATGGCAGGATTTACAACAGTAAGAGATCTGGGCACCGAAGGAGCCATGTATGATGATGTTGGATTGAAAGATGCGATCGGGAAAGGGTTGATTCCCGGACCAAGAATGATCATTGCAACAAGAGCTATTGTAGCAACCGGGAGTTATGGCCCGAAACTTTCCGCAGATAATGAAGCAATAAAAGGCGCTGCCGAAGCAGATGGTGAAAACGCATTGGTAAAAGAAATAAGAACTCAGATTGGCAAAGGCGCCGATTTTATAAAGATCTACGCCGACTATCGTTGGGGACTCAATAAAGATGCACAACCTACTTTTACATTTGAAGAATTAAAAAAAGCTGTAGAAGTAACCCATAGCAGCGGAAGAAAACTAGTGGCGCATGCGGTAACTGCTGAGGCAATGAAAAGAGCTACACTGGCCGGTGTATCTACAATTGAGCATGGTGATAAGGGAACTGAAGAGGTTTTTAAACTAATGAAAGAAAAAGGAGTAGCACTTTGCCCAACTTTATCAGCCGGGGAATCGGTTTTGCAATATGATGGGTGGAAAAAAGGTGTCGATGCCGAACCCCAACGAATTATTGATAAGAAAAAAAGTTTTCAATTAGCATTAAAAGCAGGTGTTACTATTTGTATGGGTGGCGATGTTGGTGTATTTGCACACGGAGATAATGCGGAAGAAATGGAGCTAATGGTAGAATATGGAATGAAACCGATCGATGTTTTAAGTTCTGCAACTTCAACAAATGCGGATGTATTTGGCTACGGCAATAAAATCGGAAGAATTAAAAAAGACCTGTTTGCCGACATCATTGCAGTAGAAGGTGATCCATCGGTGGACATTAGAAGTATCAAAAAAATAAGACTGGTGATAAAAGACGGCGTGATCTATAAAACACCCTGAGCTGATTAATTATTGGGCTTTATAAGTCACTTTCCAAACTCTTCCTTTCTGATCATCACATATAAACAACGACCCATCTGGCCCCTGTGCTACACCGCAAGGTCTGAATGCAGCGCCTTGGGGTGTTTTGGTTTCGCCAGCAAATCCATCAGCAAAAATCTCATACTCTCCATTTGGCATTCCATCTTTAAAGGGAAGAAATACGACAAAATATCCTTCCTGGGGCCTTGGCGCCCTGTTCCATGAACCATGAAATGCAATGAACGCTCCGTTGCGATATTTTTCCGGGAATTGTGTTCCCGTATAAAACATTAATCCATTTGGAGCCCAATGGCCGGGAAATGCATAGATCGGCTTTCCTTTATTATCACAACGATCGGTTCTTATTTTATCTCCGCCGTACTCCGGGCTTACTAATTTCTTTTTCTGTCTTTGATCATAATAACAATAAGGCCATCCAAAATCAGAACCCTTTTTCATTAAAAACACTTCTTCAGCAGGCAGTTCAACGCTTTCTTCTTCGTTATACTTATCCGGATATAACTTAGCCAGGTCATCCCGACCATGTTGTACACCGTATAATTCATTTGCTCCGTTGTTCCAGTCAAGCGCCATGATGTTCCGGATGCCTGTTACATATCGTACGCCATCTTTATAAGTTTGATTTTGTTTGTCAACCTTAAATTGCCAAATGCCCCCGGCCGTTGCTAAGATCGGGCAAGGGTCCTGCCCTTTGGAATCTTTAATTCTATCTTTCTCCTGGCAGGCATTGGATGGGGCGCCAATGTTTACATATATGTTTCCTGCATTATCTAATGTTATTGGTTTTGAAGAGTGTTGATTCTTGTTCACCAGATCAGTTACGATCAATTCTTCGCTGGCCGCATCAACTTCATTATTGGCGTTCAATTTATATCTATAAATTTTTTCATCGGTTGTTGCATAGAGATAACCATTTTTGATGGCAATACCGGTGCCCTTATAATTTCCAAAACCAGTTATGTCTTCAGCCACGCCATCGTTATTTGCATCACGCAAACGAAGAATACCATGTCCATCCTTCAGGTCATTAACTTTTGTATAAACATCTCCATTTGAATTAACAGCAATATGACGGGCCTTGCCAAGACTATCGGCAAACACCGATGCAGAAAAACCTGCGGGAAGAGTAATGCCTCCATTCGGTTCATTTGCAGTTGAAGGAGTTTCCTTTTTTTCTTCTTTAGTCTTATCAGATGTGTTACCTGCACAATAACTTAATGTAAAAACGATAGCGATCGCAAAAAAACTTTTAAGAAATTTCATATTAAAAAGTTTGAAGATAATAACATTTGATTGCTGGTATGAATATAAGATAAGTCTTTAATAA
>DASUTO010000112.1:0-6344 GCA_036374555.1 Chitinophagaceae bacterium | reverse complement strand
GTTGTTTGATGATATAACTTTTGATAGACAAAAACTTGCTTGTTTGCCTGAATCTTTCTTTATCATTGTTTTTTATCCAGGCTATTTTCATTAATGGAGACATTGGATGAAGTGGAGTTCCTGTTGCTGTATAAATAGTTTTTCCCAGTGCTGAAGTTTTTAATTTATCTGCTTCTTTCTTTGCCCTGTTATCTGACCACGTAATTGCATTGCCTAAAGGATTCCCATTTTTATCGACGGCTAATACACTGTGCATTGAGGCACTGAAACAAATGGAGGCTACTTTATATTTTTTAGGATGAATATGTTCATTCAGTAAATTTTTTAATGCATACAGCATGGTGATGAACATTTGGTCCGGATCCTGTTCACTGTAATCAGGTTCTGTGTGAAAAGTAGGATAGTAGCCCCGCTGCGAACCGATGACATTACCGTTCAGGTCAAATGCAAATACCCTTACTGCATTTGTGCCGAGTTCGATGGTAATTATACATTTCATAATATGACAATTAATCTTGTGACAAATTATTTTTTCTAAACTCACTTGGCGTATAGCCGGTAAGCTTTTTAAATGTTGTTGAAAAATGTTGTGATGAATAGAACCCGGTGTCTAAAGCAATGTCAGTGATACTCACCTCTTTTTTCTTAAGCAATTTGATCGCTTCTGAGACACGGATATTGATCAGGTAATTGAGCGGTGTAAACCCGGTATAATTTTTTACTTTTTCATTGAACAAAGTAGTGCCCATACCTGCAATGGCTGCCATTTCTTCTACTGTCCATTGGTGCGAAAGATTTTGACGCAATGCCTGTTCGAGTTGCATGAATACTTTTGGAAAATCTCTTGCCCGGTTATTTTGTTTTGTAAGATGTCTTGTAATGATGATGAACAATTCGTCGATAAGGTGATTCGCTCTTGTAGAATAGCCTATCTCCTGGTTCAAAATTTCATCATGTATATAACGGAGGATTCTTCCCACTTCAGGTAATTTTGAAAGCACCGGTATATTATTCATTAAAAGAACTTTGCTGATGGCCTGGCTCTCGGTTTCTGAAAGACTGCTCCATTTTCCGGTTAGCAATTCACTATTACCGTGGTTTTGGATTTTAATATGTATCCATAAAATACTGCCGATCTCCAATACTCCTTTTTCACTACCGAATTTTTCATTTGGCATGATCAGTGAAACATCACCCGGGTAAAGGATATACGATTCGTCATGAATGCTCCATTCAAATTTCCCTTCATTTACATAATAAATGCGAATAGACTCAGAAACAGATTGAGGAAATGAATGAAGATGAATTGCCTGATTTTTTTTTGCACCAAGCTCTATGATGTGCGGGAACAATTGTAATTCCCCGGAAAGCCCTTGTTGAAACACAAATTGGTGCATGCAGTCGTTAAGTTAAGCAATCGTTCTTGCTGATATAAAGAAAGGATTTATCCCGTTTCAATTTGTACAAAATTCATCACTGTTTTTTTTTGGAAGTTTTTGTATGGAGAGTCAGATACTTTAGATTCCGGATTATTCGATGAATCCATTTTCCAGACTGCTATTGTTAATCAAAACAACTTGCTATTATGAAAGTAAATGTAAAGCCGAGGTGCAATCCTGGCTTCATGAAGCTAATGCTGTCGGTATTGGCTTTTTCTTTTTTTTCAGCCGTCCAGGCTCAAACCGTTTCCGGTACAGTGTCCGATGAAAGCGGAAAATCTTTACCAGGAGTTTCGGTTGCTGTTAAAGGAACGACAGGGGGCACCGTTACTGATGCGGCTGGTAAATATTCCATACCGGCATCTTCCTCAGCAACGCTTGTATTTAGTTATGTCGGTCATGCAACTTTAGAAGTTGCAGTTTCAGGCCGTTCGGTGGTTGATGTTAAAATGATTGTTGAAGGCGAGAACATGTCAGAGGTTATTGTAACGACTGCATTGGGTATTAACAAGCAGGCAAGAAGCCTCGGCTATTCTACTACAAACGTAAACCCGGCTGAGCTTACCGTAAACCGAACGCCAAATGTTATGAATGCTTTACAGGGTAAAGTTGCTGGTCTGAATATTTCAGCACTTGGTACGGGCCCGAATGGCACTTCAAAGATCCGGATCAGGGGCCAATCATCTATTTCCGGACAAAATAATCCACTAATTGTAATTAATGGTGTTCCTATTGATAATACCAATTTCGGATCAAACCCTGTAGGTGCCGGCTCTAACAGTGATGGTTCATATAATAACAGGCTGGGAGGAGGAGGTGGTGGAAATACCGCTGACGGTGGTGATGGACTTCAAAGCATAAATCCGGATGATATAGAAAGTATGTCCATTTTGAAAGGGGCAGCAGCTTCGGCTTTGTATGGAGCCCGGGCAAAGGATGGTGTTATTATGATCACTACCAAAACAAGACCCAAAGGAAAGGGTATAGGCGTAACATATAATCTTAATTACACCGATGAAGCTCCTTTGGACTTCACCGACTATCAATATGAATACGGACAGGGCGAAAATAACCTTCGTCCCACTGCTCCCAAACCTACCTCTGGTCAATGGTCATTTGGTGAAAAATTTCAGCCTGGCATGACGCAGGTTTTATTTAATGGACTTACACTTCCTTACGTGCCACAGCGTGACCATATCACAAAATTTTACCGGCACGGGCAAAATATTACAAATACTATTTCGATGGCCGTGGGGGGTGAGAAGGGAGGTTTAAATCTTTCAGTGGGAAATTTGGAGAGTAAAGGAATTACACCTAATAATACATTCAGGCGAAAAACAATCAATTTGGGTTTTGCTTATGATCTTTCTGATAAGCTAAGCTTTGCAGGTAATATAAATTATGCAAATGAGGATATTAAGAATCCACCCAATATTGCCAACCAGGATAACTCTATTCCTACCGTATTATTTATGCTGGCCAACTCGATGCCCCTTGATGTACTGGATGCAAATAAATATGATCCAACCAGGGGATATCCTACCAGTGAATTTATCTATTCGAGGTTTATGAACCGCACCAATCCTTATTGGGTTTTGGCGGAGCAATTTCATAATGTTCGCAGGGATAGGATGTTTGGAAATATTTCTGCCAAATATGACATCCTTCCATGGCTCTTTATCCAGGGCCGATTTGGCCAGGATTTTTGGACACGGGATGAAGATTATAACAATTACCCAACCGGGCACGCCTCCAGGGCTGCGGCACCCGCTGGTTTTGCTGACGGACAATATGTCCAGGATGTCCGTCGCTTCAGAGAAACAAATTTCGATTTCCTTGTATCCGCAACACGTCAGTTCGGTGACATTGGGACCAACCTGACTTTTGGCGGTAACAAGATGAGGAGGCGGTCAGATTATAATAGTGTACAGGTTACAGATTTTGTTGTGTATGATCTGTATACTGTTCAGAATGGAAGAGTAAAAAATCCAATTTATGATCTTTCAGAAAGAGGCGTAAATTCTTTGTATGGTTCTGCAGAAGTCTCTTTTAAAAGATTCCTGTATTTGAACGGCACAGTGCGAAATGATTGGTTCTCTACTTTATCTCCTGAAAATCGCAGCATCCTGTATCCATCTGTTTCCCTGGGCTATGTTTTTTCAGAACAATTGAAATTCTCCTGGTTGTCTTATGGAAAACTCAGGCTTGCCTACGCCAAGGTAGGAAGCGATTCAGATGTACCGCCTTATGCCGGTCAGTTGTTTTATGGCATCAATGGAAATCTATTGGCTAATCCATCAGGAGCACTACAACCTCTCGGCGGGCCATTGGGTACTACAGTGCCTAACCCTAATCTAAAACCAATGACAGTTACAGAAACTGAAATTGGTCTTGAACTAAAATTGTTTAAGAATAGAGTGAATATAGATCTGGCCGCTTATAAAAAGATAACTACCGACCAGATAGTACAAGCACAGATATCTGATGGGTCTGGCTTTGTTGATACAAGAATTAACAGCGGCAAAAGTGAGAATCGCGGTATTGAAGTATTGCTTAATCTTATACCATTCCAATCTAAAAATTTCACGTGGGACTTTACCTGGAACAATGCTTATAATAAAACCAAAGTACTCAGCTTACTTACCAGCACACCCGGCGAAAGAATTACAGTTGCAACACAAGTGTTCGGTAATCAGGGCGAGCTAAGACAAGTGGTTGGCCAGGAAGTAGGTCAAATTGCAGCTTATGGTTTTTTAAGGGACGCAAAAGGAAACAAGGTTTTTGGTGGTAATGGAATTCCACTAAGAAGTGCTGACCTGATTCTTTGGGGAAGTGCCTTACCAAAATGGGTAGGCGGTTTTCTCAATTCTTTTACCTACAAAGGGATCAATCTTTCTTTCCTGATCGATTATAAACTCGGAAATAAAATGCTTTCCGGTACAAACTTCAACGCGATCAGGCATGGCTTACATAAAATGACCTTAGAAGGAAGGGACAACGGAATAATAGGAAATGGAGTAAATCAGGCAGGAGCAGTAAATAACGTAAAGGTTTTTCCTGTTGATCCATATTGGGGCTACCTCCGTTCACAAGGTATGATGGAAGATGTTATTTATAACGGGGGATATTGGAAACTGCGGCAAATTACACTTGGCTACGACTTTACAAAATTTGTTCCTGGAAAATGGCCTATAACGGGTATAAAACTTAGCCTGGTTGCCAGCAATGTATTAATTCTCAAAAAATGGGTTGATAATATTGATCCGGAATCATTCGGTTATAGTTCAGATAACCTCATAGGATTGGAATCAACAGGCGTTCCAACTACCAGAGGGATTGGTTTTAATTTGAATGTTAAATTTTAATGTAATTAAATCATGAAACAAATAATTAAATATAGTTTCTTATTGACGGTTATACTGTTTGCAACATCATGTGATAAACGTTTTGATGATTTGAACACAAACAAGGTCAATCCTACGTCAATAGATCCGCTTTACCAATTAAATAATGCGGTAGTTAACGCCTCCTTTCCTGGAAACTCAAGTCTTGCTTATGATATAGGAGTTGTTCAGCAGATCATTTCTCCCAATAACGGCGTGTTAAATGGAGCAAATTTCAATTCGGACAACAGGGGAAACACACAAGTTATATGGCAAAACTATTATCGTAATGTGATCAGGAATACAAATGATGTGATTGTAAACACAAAGTCTAATACAGGCAGGGCTAATTTGTATCAGATGGCCCGTATTTTCCAGGCTTACGCTTATATGGTTCTTACAGATGAGTATGGGGATATACCTTATACAGAAGGCGGCAAAGGCTATACTGATCAAAACTTTTTTCCTGTTTACGATGCGCAGCAGCAAATCTATACAGACATTATTAAAGAGTTAGGCGAAGCGGGAACCGCACTAAATGCTGCCAATAAAATCGAGACAGGAGATATTTTATATGGTGGAAATGTTGCGCAATGGAAAAAGTTTGCTTATTCACTACTGTTACGGGCTGGAATGCGGCTTAGCAAAGCAGATGCTGCAAAAGCCCAGTCAACTGTGCAGGCAGCTTTCCAGGGTGGTGTTATTCTTGTGAATGCTGATAATGCATTGATCAGGCATGATGCTAATTATGTTAATCAGATCGGTGGTACGCTAAACTCTACAGAAGCGGCTAATTTTTATCTTACTAAGCCGTTTGTTGATTCGCTTAAGAATAGAAATGATCCACGTTTACCGGCCATCGCTGTTCGTTATGTAGGGGCAACGTCCGGAGGAACACAGACAACAGCGTCCCGCACGACCGATCCCAGCCTACAGGTTGGATTACCCCTGGGATTTGATAATAACACTGCAAATGCGTATGCCCTTTCTATAGGTCTCAAAAGTTTTTATGATTTTAGCCAGGCGGATCGTACACGTATTGTAAAACAAACTGGTCCCTGTTTCCTCGTTACTGCAGCACAAACTCAATTATTACTGGCAGAAGCGAGACAAAGAGGTTGGATAACAACAGGCACAGTGCAAGGTTACTACGATGCAGGAGTAACACTTCATATGCAACAAATGGCGAGCTATGATGCAGGTTCTGCTATAGCTGCTGGTGACATTGCAACTTATTTAACCAATAACCCATTTGATCCTGCAAAGGCATTGGAACAAATCGGCACACAATATTGGATCGCTTCATTTTTGAACGGACCTGAAGCATTTGCAAATTACAGGCGTACAGGTTTTCCGGCGTTAGCACAAAATCCTTATCCAGGAAAAGAAGTTGCTAATATCTTCAGACTTACTTATCCAAATTCTGAGCAATCTGTTAATAGTACAAATTATAATGCAGCAATTTCAAGACAGGGACCGGATAAACTGGATACAAAGGTTTGGTGGAATAAATAAAAATTTT
>DASUTO010000111.1:0-2046 GCA_036374555.1 Chitinophagaceae bacterium | reverse complement strand
GGTTTGTAAAGGGTTTAGCAATATGAACCCAATAAAAAAATCAAGCAACCCAATTCGCCCACGACGCGAAAAAATTATTTTTCTCTCTGCGAAAAACCCACTAAACAAAACGGAATGGTCTGGAATACCTTACTTTATGTACAAATCACTACAACAGCATTTCGAAGTCGAGTTGATGAAAGGACTGAAGTTGCGTATTATAAAAAAGATCGGTCATTATATTTCACAATTGTCTGAAAAAGTATTTGGGAAAAAATATGCATTTGACTATGGAATTCTTATTTCCTTGCTGTACGGCATTTACTATTCGGCTCGCCTGCTACGAAAAAAGAATATTCGTTTTATTTTTTGCCCTGCTGGACTACATGAACTAGCTTTTATTCAAACTAAAATCCCAATTATTAGTGCCGGCGACTGTTCAACCCTTCAGTTAGTAGGTTATTATCCTTCTTTAAGGAATGTTCATTCTGTTTCTATCAAAGAAATAGCTTGGGTAGAGAAAAATGCATTTTCGAAAATTCGGCTGCAACTTTTTTCATCTCGTTGGGCAGCAAACTTTACACACTGCCATTATGGTTTCAGTAATATCGTTGATGTCGCTTTCGGATCGAACATTTTTCCAAAGTCATCAGTTGAAAAAATGATTTCTTTAAAAAAAACAATTCCTTTCCAACTTACATTCATCTCTTTGGACTGGTATCGGAAAGGTGGTGATATTGTTTTGGATACCGTTAATGTATTAATCTCTATGCGTGTACCAATACACTTGACAATTATCGGATGTCGTCCACCAAATGATTTTGATAGAAATCATATTACTATTATAGAGCATCTTGACAAGAATGCTTACGGTGAGATACAGACACTTGAGAATATCCTACTTAGCACTCACTTGGTACTCTTGCCTACGCGGGCAGATTGCACACCAATAGTGGTAGCAGAGGCTTTTGCATTCGGTATACCAGTACTCGCAAGCAAAACTGGGGGTTTACCATCCATGATAACCGACGACATAAATGGCTATCTCTTTGAAATTAATGAAGCTGGCTACTATGCAAACAAAATCCTTGAAATCTTTGAGGATCCTATGCTATACAGTCGCCTGGCATTAGGTAGCTTAAATACTTCAAAGGAAATTATGAATTGGGAGGCTTGGGCAAGCACAGGTATAAATGCAATCAACAAAGTTCTATGAGGCAAGCAATGGTTAACAAAATTTTAAATCTTTTAGACAGAGGCCGCTACTATCGCACACTGTCAGCCATCATATATCGCATGTACAAACTAAAGGGTAAAAATATCAATAATGTTTCATTCATAAAAGATTTAAAAGTATGGGAATTCGAAATTAATCACGCCTTTTATTATAGCACGGGGCCGGGTTGGAGTTACGACTACGATTTCTTGTTCGATCAATTCAAGTCAAACCTTGGCTTTTTCTATCTACCCAAGGAAGGCGACGTGGTTATAGATGTAGGGGCTGGAGTTGGTGAGGAGACAATTGTATTATCAAAATTGGTCGGCCCAACGGGTAAGGTATTCGCAATTGAAGCACATCCCGACACCTTTAGGGCGTTAACGCTGAATAAAGAGAAAAATAAACTTGACAACGTTATTTTGATCAACAAGGCGATTGCAGACGTTCCGGGTTCCTTGTTTATTCAAAACGCGGACAATTCCTTGGCAAATAAGATCACCACCGACGATGCTGGTACATTCAAAATCGAGGCAACAACATTTGATGACTTGTTCGACACTTATAAGCTCGAGCAAGTCAATTTCGTAAAGGTTAATATCGAAGGGGCAGAACAACTTTTAGTTAAAGGTTTCAATAAATCAATCTCAAAAGTTCTTCATCTTGCAATTTCATGTCATGATTTTAGATATCACCTAGAAGGTGATGAGTTCTTTAAGACCAAGGAGATTGTGTTAGCCTTCCTTAACAAGTACAAGTATCGTATTACTCTTCGTAACACAAACATTTCACTTTTTAATGATTATGTGTACGCGTCGTATGCAAAGTTTTCGAACGAATGAATATTTTAT
>DASUTO010000110.1:0-7665 GCA_036374555.1 Chitinophagaceae bacterium | reverse complement strand
GAGCAGGAATTTTATCAACAATCGCATCCAGAATTGCCGGCACCCCTAATCCTGTTCTTGCACTTGCCAATAAGATCGATTCCGGTTTACACCCTACAAGATCAACTATCTGATCCGTCACTTCATCTACCATTGCCCCGTCCATATCAATTTTATTGATGATGGGAATGATCTCAAGGTCATTTTCAATAGCGAGGTATAAGTTACTGATGGTCTGCGCCTGGATACCCTGGGTGGCATCTACCAAAAGCAGGCAGCCTTCGCAGGCAGCCAGTGCCCTGCTCACTTCATAGCTAAAGTCCACATGGCCGGGGGTATCGATCAGGTTGAGAATATATTCCTTGCCGTCCTTATGTTTATAATTGATCTGGATCGCATGGCTCTTGATGGTGATCCCCTTCTCTCTTTCAAGGTCCATATCATCAAGTACCTGGTCCATCATATCACGGTCGCTGATGGTGCCGGTGCTTTGTAAAAGGCGGTCAGCCAGGGTAGATTTGCCATGGTCAATATGTGCGATAATGCAAAAATTACGGATGTTCTTCATGTACGTTTATACCTCATTTTTCGAGGTGGCGAAGGTAACGAAAAGCGGCGAGAGAGAAGGGATTATGCTTGCCCGGCGAAGCTTTTAATTTTTATTGTTGGGTAGCCGGGTTTTGCAGTACTATTTGGCTTCTGTTGCGTCGCACTCTTGTACGTTCTGGAATTCTGTTGGGCATAGCAAGGTGATTTTATATATTCGAGTGAAAATATCAGTCTGCTTATGACTCAAGACGAAAAAAAGGAACAAGAAAATTTTAAAATAGTCTATGAACAGATACTTAACTCTATTAGATATTTTCTTGACTGGAGGCATAAGTTGTTCGCAGGATATATTATCGTTATTTCCGCGCTGTATTATTTTATTATAGCGAAGATTTATCAAACCGAACATTATAGCAATTTTATTTACAACTTATCATGTGTGGTAGGAGTAATCCTTTGTGTATTATTTTTCTTCTTGAATCTCAGAAATAACATCGTAATATGGAGATATCAAAATAATGGATATATGTACGAGAAACGTTTGGGCATGATCGATTCACAAGCAGATAATCCCGTACATGGACTATTGGGTGCAATGATTGAAAAAAGTATTAAACGGCAAATAGATACAACAATGTCTCCCCGGGTTAAATCACATTGGTGGAACGATGATCTTCAACTTTTCAAGTTAACTCATGTCGGAATAATGAATTGGTTTTTCCTATTAGGTGTGATAGCATTTATCATTTTGTTCTTTCTTAGAAACTAACCATCTCTTCATAGTTTTACGCCTTTGTTGGAAGGTCGTTTAGCTTTGAACTAAGCATACCAACAAACAAAGAATAGATTGCTTCGACTTACTACACTAAATATGTTTCTTCCGAATTTTAGTCGCCTCGCAATGGCGAGCCTCCGCAGTGGAGATAATGTTCTCCAAGTCTCAGAATCTTCGTCATTGCGAGACCTGCAACAAGGCTGTACATCAATAGAAGTATTGCGGGCAGGTCGAAGCAATCTCTACTTAGCACTCAAAAAAAAAAGATAATTCATAACCTTGAGTTTGCTTAAGTTCATATTAGCGATAGTTATACCTTAATTTGATATAAGTTCTTTCCAGTTTCTTTCTTATCTTTTGAAAAATATTTCTTTTTGAACTCAATTTCACTTCTTCAAAAGCTCTCTTTTTCTCAATAACAAAAAACTGGTAATCATTCTCCACCCATATGCTATATGTTTCGAAAAACGTAAGGGTCATCCCATTCTTTTCCAGGTTTTCCAGTATCAGAGCTAGGGGCACAGGCTGATCGATTATTTGAAGTGCTTCAGGATTATTTATCCTATCATATTCTATATATGACGGGTTGGGAATATTAATAAGAACTTTTGTATTCTCATTTAGTATACCAGCAAGATTATGAAAGAGATCGTTATGCTTTTCAATCGGTATATGCTCAATGATATCAAATAGAGTTATGAAATCGAAGTTCCTGGCTGAGGGTTGATAGGTCACAACATCACCAGCAACAAAACGGATATTGGGTCTTTTAATTTTTTCCCTCGAAAACTCAATAAATTTCGGACTTAGATCAACAGCTTCAATTTTACCGTTCTTTATATATCTGGATAACAAAAATGTCAAGGTCCCGATCCCGCTTCCTAGTTCCAGGACATTCGAATCGGGTTTTAATCCTAAGCCCAATAACCTATTGTATAAATGATAAATTCTGTCATTGATTCCTGATTCAAGATAAGTAGCTAAAAGGGGGTCGTAGTAGTCAACAATTTTCTGATTGTCCATACCTGCAAATAATTACGCTAACCCATAAATCTAGGAATTTTTCCTCACTACGAAAGGA
The DNA here is from genome assembly GCA_036374555.1 of Chitinophagaceae bacterium. Lineage (GTDB taxonomy): Bacteria > Bacteroidota > Bacteroidia > Chitinophagales > Chitinophagaceae > VBAS01. The sequence goes on along the minus strand of DASUTO010000110.1, from coordinate 5,281 downwards.
TCTGAAAAATCCAAAGATTGAAGTGCACGAATAGATTAGCAATACGCTCAGCATCCGTTTGCGCCAACTCAACGTGTAAGAATATCTAATTTGAATTTAGATCTTATTTATATTGATCGACAGTTTGCCCGGAGCACTAACAGAAATATTAAATTCAGATCTTTTTTCTTCCCACAACAATTGCTTTTGTATTCTCTCTAATGAGTTTTTGCAGGTTTTATATTCACCCGGAAATCGTTCTCCTCTAAGCAGGACCTTGATGAACCGCCGGGTTTGTTCTGTAAGCCGATCGATCAGCACAGACTTATATATTTTTTCATAGAACATAAAGATCAATTTTCTTCCTATTTACAAACACTGTGCAAGAAATGGTTAATGTGCTCAGAACTTTGATAAACGATGAAGTATCAATCAATTAAAAATGGATTTTGCGCCCTTCCCCGTATGTCGTTTAGCCATTATACCGGGCCTATCAACGAACAAGCTATAATGTCAATACACCCCTTTTTGTGGTATTGATTCTCTGAAGTGATTGATTGAACTTAGTGATCGATAACTGCTTTGCCGCTAAACCCAACTAAGATGTCAAACGAAAACCATGGTCTTCTTAAACCAAAAGAAGAAAGCGAAAAACTTCACCATTTATATAGCGCATTAATTGATGGCAACATAGAACCATCAACTGACCAGCAAAAGAAAACAATGATGCAACTGCTGAATACGAAAGTCACCGTTCTTGATCAGAAAACCAACAAGATAAAATACCTGCATTATACTTTGCGCATTTCAGCAATGCTGCTGTCAGGAATTGCCACTGTTATATTGGGAATGAAGATTACTAATGCCAATAGCGATTGGCCGGTAATATCTTCCAACATTGCACTTGGCATTACAGCTACAGTAACATTCCTCACAGGTCTTTCTGTTTTTTGGGATACCGATAATTATTGGAAAAGGGTGAAAGTGATGCTGAATAAACTTAAGGAAATTCGGTATGAATATGCATTTCTGATTTCAGGTGAAGGTGTAAATCAAAAAGATCTGAAGGATATCCTTAGTAGATATTTGGATGCGTTAGGCGACGAATATTGGGAAAACCTGTTGAAAAATGCAAGTAAAACAAAAGATGAGGATAAGAACAAGAATGTTTCTCCTCCATCTTAGAACTTCCCTTACCCCGGTCTTAAGGCCTGGGCAATGCAATAAAGCCTCGCTATGCCAAACAAACAAAGCCGTTTCCCGGATAAAATTAATTATCTTGTGTGTTTAATTTAGTAATAATAAACAACAACACTCTAAATGAAATACTTATTTCCTGCAGCCTCCGTTCTTTCGTTTATATTTCTTGTTTCCTGCGATAGCAAACCTGATAATAAAGAACAACTTGCGGCTCCTTCCGTTTCGCCATTAACAGCGGCTCCGGTTTTACCGGTCACCAGTGATAGTGCGGCTGCGTTCAAGGCAGGGGTAACATTAAATCCACAGCACGGTCAACCAGGGCATCGATGTGATATAGCTGTGGGTGCACCATTAAATGCACCGGCCACAAGTATTCAACCAGAAGTTTCGGCCACTACTGCTCCTGTTACCACTACTACTACTATCGATACCAAAAAGGTACTGCCGGAAGTAAATTCTTCGTCCACAGGGCTGAACCCGAAACACGGTGAGCCGGGTCACCGATGCGATATTGCCGTTGGCGCACCACTTAACAGTAAGCCAACTCAGTAAGTTTTTATATTATTTGCTTCTTTGCCGGTATGTGGTTTAGGCTTTTGCAAAGCATACCAACCAAACAAATTGAGGGAGAAAAAGGAGAAGAACTTTATTTGCAACGTTCCTATTCCTTTCTTCATTTATTGGTTTCAGGGACCATTTCAATTTTCCTTCCAGGTCTCTTCGTCTTTTAGATTTTGCATTGCTACAAGAATAGCAATTAAGGCAACTTCTACGATTCCCAATATAATTGCAACGGGTAAGCTCATATACAAAATTTAGATTAGAGTAATAATGAATTTAATGATTCATATTACCCATTTGCGAGACAGTTTATATCATCAATGCTTAAATCTCCTGATATATTTTACAGGTTGGCCCTGGGAGTTCTGATCCATATAATAAACTTCAAGAATGTTCTCATCCAGTCTATTTATTTTTTCAGGAGCTGCAAAAATTGCCAGCTCTGTTCCATTATTTGAAAGACTCCAGTTGAAACTAATTGTGGCTGGTTCTCCCATACTGCATGGTAAAGCCCCTCCTGCAAATACTCCTGTTCCATTCGCATTAAACGTGAAAATATCATCCGCCTCGCAGTCAAGCATGGCATTCTCGGTCGCCTCTATGACGCCGTTATTATTTTCATCAAGACCATATATCTCAAATTTCCAGCTATCCTGAATAAGTAAAACCGTATTACGGTCAACGGGGTTCTCTTCTTTACTGCACGAGATAAAAAGAATAAATGATAAGAAGCTTATTATAAAAAGCTTTGACGGGGTTGTTTTCATTAGGGTTGATTTTAATTCACTAACTGAGGTTAAATATCATGCCAACCTGGAGCAAAAAACACGTTCATAAGAACAATTTTCCCTTCGTATTATTTTCCAATCAAGTACGTCAATTCCCGAATCGATCGAATTCATTCCTTATATTATTTAATATCCGAATGATATCCTTCCATTTACCATTTACACAATGTGCTTTAAAATTTCTTTTTTGACGGTGGTGGCATGCGCCTGGAATTGTGCAAGCATCCCAACACTCAATTTAGTTAGAGTTGTATATTGCTGAAGAATTCAAACAACTGACCATGAAGAAAGCGCCAACCATCTATTTCCTATTAACAATTCTACTCTCCTGCACATCTTCAGAAAGCAGCAATGAAAATAAACCCAATAATGAAAACGCAAAACAGGAAATAGAAAAAGCAGAAGAAGATTTTGCACAAATGGCAGCAGATAAAGGTATTGCTGAAGCCTTTTATTTTTTTGCCGATTCAGCTGCAACGATCAAAAGACAAAATGATACGCTGATACATGGGAAAGAAGCAATCAAAATTTTTTACTCGACTCCTTTTTATCAAAAAGCAACTGTTAAATGGTCACCTGATTTTGTTCAAGCTTCAGAAAATGGAGATATGGGTTATACCTATGGTAAGTATGTTTGGTCATCTACAGATTCAACTGGTAAACCAATAACTTTTAATGGTGTCTTTCATACGGTATGGAAAAAACAACCAGATGGAAGCTGGAAATATGTATGGGATTGATGATCGTTGAATGTTTAATTACGCACTTGTTGGTATTATCGCTAAACAACACACAATTATTTATGGCCTTGCGAAATAGGTTGCAGGAAATATCCTGATCACTTTGACAAATCTTGTTTCATAATAACCATTTAATGAGGAGACCACAACCCCATAAGCTTTTCCCGACGTGGAGTGAAGAAAAAGCAAATTACCTCTTTCATTGCTTTCTACAATTCCCATATGACCAACAATTCTTTTTGTACTATCAGTGCCTGTAAATAAAATAAGATCACCGGGCCTGGCAAATTCCTTTGGTATTTCATGCCCCATGTCTGTAAAATCAACTGACGACCTGGGTACAGCGATACCGAAATGATTAAATACATAAGTGATAAATCCTGAACAATCGAAACCTTTTCCCGGATCAGAAGATGCATAGAGATAAGGAATACCTACTAATGATTTACCGAATGCAACAATGCTGTCTGGTACAGTTAACCCGGTTTTGATCTCCTGCCCCTCTTTATAAATAGTGGGATCGGGAAGAGCTATGATCGTTATACTTGAGTCAATGATATCAGCGGAGTCCGTTAGACCACTTGAGTCAATTATATATCCCGGATTAATTTCATTAGTGATCACAGGTTCGTTGAAGGTCATATTGGTTTTTTCTTTACAAGAGCCAATGAATAGCCCCAACAGAAACAGGGTCCTATAAAAACAACGTACCATATCATTTGTAGCGCTTAAAAATCATGCCTGATATGGTTTTGATAATTGTCACACCTTCGTTGGTTTACCGTTTAGCCTCTTATAATTCATAGGAACGATCAACCTACAGCTCCTTCTCCCTATTTTCTTTCCGCATCGTTTTTAATTCTTTAAATATCCAGATGATAAGAGGTATGGTAACAATAAGAATGAAACCGATAACGATATAGTTTAACCAGGGTTTTAAATAAGGTCGGCTACCAATAAAATATCCGGCTAATACAAAACTCAATATCCAAACCACAGAGCCGGTAACTGTAAGTAAAATAAAGCGACGAAAATTCAGTTTCACCATCCCGGCAACTATAGATGCAAATGTGCGGATAATCGGCAGATATAGTCCAACGGTTAATGCCAGCCAGCCATATTTATTGTAAAATGTTTCGGCAGTTTTAAGATGTTGCTTTTTAAAGAATCTTGAATCTTTTCGCTTGTATAATAACGGGCCTGTCTTCCACCCAAACCAATAGCCTGTAAGGTTTCCCAAAATAGAAGCTAGTATCAATAGACAGCAAACAGTGAAAAGATCATACTTCAGTCCACCTGTTGCAGTATATATTCCGGCCGTAAATAACAGGGCACCTGAAGGAATAAAAAAACAAAAGAATAAACCGGTGCTGCCATATATTAATAAGACGACGATCAATAATCCTCCGTCACTTACCAGCGATTCAGGGTCAAAAATTTTCAGGAGTCCTTCTAAAAAAAGAATGGCGCAGAATGGGATCATGCAAAATTATTTTTTATACCACTATTGGTACGCGGATGGCTTATATCAATAAAATAATTGATATAAAGATAAAATATAAGAACCTATTTGTACCGGCTTCTTCAAATGTTGGCGGCGCTCTTACTGATGCAGGCATCCGGGTTGGTTATTATGACCTTCACCCAGAGATATATGATCACAAGCCCACGAAGAAAGAATTATATGAACTGATCAAGAGATGGGGGGTTGGCATTTTATCAGGAGGGCTGGAACACCGTCGGAGCAGGTTTAGATTCCGGATCTAATAAATAGACCATTGAGCTAAGCTTGTGATTATTATCCTTCCTGTGTTCCAACTTCGTTCCTGAAAATTTTATTAGTTGGGCCATGCTGGCTCATATGTAGGGAATTGCTTAGCATAAAATTTGATGCTCAGATTCAAATGCATCATCATCATTCAAGAAGACATTATGTGCGCAGGAGAAACTGGAGGCTTATTGTTATTGCATCTCTTATCCTTTTTTTAATAATTATCATTTGGGGTTATAAGT
>DASUTO010000109.1:0-22299 GCA_036374555.1 Chitinophagaceae bacterium | reverse complement strand
ATTTTCAAGCGGGTTAGCATCCAATAAAACCATATCTGAAACATAGCCGGTTTTGATCATCCCGTAGTTAGTAAGATTGAAATATTTTGCCACATTCACTGTACCGCTTTGTAATGCCTGGAAAGGTGTAAGACCTGCATCAACCATATACTTTAATTCATGGTGAACAGAAAATCCTGGCACGTTAAAAACCTGTGGACCATCGCTGCCAAGTAATAATCCAACACCATTGCGCTGGCATTCATATATAAGCTTTCTTCTTATTTCAACAAATTTTTTTATGTCTTCAGATTTATAGTTAGGATTTGCCATAAGATTTTTCTTACTGGTGATCCAGTTCTTCAATGTTTCTTCTTTCATGTAGATCATTTCAGGTTCACGGGCAAAAGCATCAGCGTCCTTATCAGGACTAAACCAACGTTCAGCCAGCGCTTGCGTTGGCACTACCCAAATGTTCTTTTCTTTCAACCCTTTCATCAATGCAGAAATTCTTTTTTCGTCTGCGTTTTTTGCAATATACATGGCGAACGGGCCTGTCTGTTGTTCTTTTATTGTGTCTATACCAGGCACCAGGCTTTCTACAAAACCATCAAGGTGATCAATAGAAGCATAGCCAGCTTCAATAGCTCTCCAGACACCTACGTCAAAAGACACATGCCCGGCAAAAGGAATGTTTACTTCTTTTGCAGTTTTTGCTATCGCCGCAAAATTTTCTTTAGTCAGACCGGGATGAAGTTTCAAGAAATCATAACCCGCTTGTTTTTGATTTCTTACCATCTCTGCCCCGGCTTCAGGAGTTTTTACACTATTGCCATTGAATGATGGCCCGGATGTATAAAAATGAGGACCGATGATCTCGCCGCTTTTAATTTTACTGCGCAGTTCCAGGTGTCGTGGGTGCCCCAACATACCGCGAATGGTCGTAATGCCATTGCATAAAAAAAGTGTCAGCACTTCTTTCATTGGTTCAATATCATCCACCGGTGGTACATGTGCATGCATTTCAGCAAGGCCCGGTATTAAATATTTTCCATTGGCATCAATTAAACGGGCATTTTTATTATACTTCACTTTGCCTGATTCGCCAATGGCTGTAATGACACCATTCATTACAACCACGTCCTGGTTCTTTATCACCTTTTCTTCATTCATGGGTATCACATTTACTTTTGTGAAAACAGTTTCACCACTGGGTGATTGTGAAACACAGGAAAGCATTGCAAATAGCAATGGCAAAAAGGAAAGACGTCTCATATAGAGCAATTTAGAGTTATAATTCTCTTACCCAAATATTCCGGAAACTGGTAAGGTGACCATGGTCCTGTATAGTAATTGATTCTTTTGCTTCATGTTTTTCATAGAATGGTGAGCCGATATAAACAGTATTTCCCCAAATGGTTGTATTGTTTTGTACAAGCACTCCATTTTGTATCACAGTGATTCGTGCCGGTTCTATTACATATCCTTTTTCGCTGAAGCGGGGCGCTGTAAAGATGATATCGTATGTTTGCCATTCTCCTGGTGCTTTACAAACATTTACCAATGGCGGACTTTGCTTATACATGCTACCAGCTTGTCCATTTACATAAGTTTTATTTATGTTGTTGTAGTTATCGAGTACCTGTACTTCATAACGTCCCATGAGAAAGATACCACTGTTACCACGATCCTGGCCTTCTCCTTTTACATTTTTATCAATGCGCCACTCAACATGTAATTGGCAATCACCAAATTTTTGCTTTGATTGAATATCGCCGGTTTGGGGCTTTACTGTCATAGCTCCATCAGCAATGGTCCACTTAAGGTCTCCACCTCTTTTTTGTTCCCAGTTGCTGCCTGATGTTCCGTCCAAAAGTATAATAGCATCTGAAGGCGCATCCAAATTGGTTTTGCCGGGTGTAACAACCTTTGGTTCAGGTTTCCATATTTCAGTTGTGGCCGGATCTTTTTGTGCAATAAGACTAATTTGAATCATGATGGCTGCACAAATGGTGATGAAACGTTGTAGTTGCATAAAATGATTTTAGAATGGGAAGATAAAGATTTTGGAATTGCTTATTTCAAGATTTCTGATTTTTTGGTCAAGGGCGGGGTCGCTAAGACAGCATTATTTTTGACCATGAAGTTGTTTGAACTTTTCATGAGTCAGTTCCCAATGTTTTACAGGTTGTTCAAAATTGATAAAACCGGGTACCGTGATATATTCTTTGATGAATTCGAATCCTAGTTTCTCCATTGTTTTATTTGGTGCAGGATTTAAGGCGTAAGGTTCACAACAAATTTTTTTCAATTTCATATTTTGGAAAAAGAAAGGAAGCGTCATTTTTACAAATTGTAAACCCATGCCCTTAGTTCTGTTAACAGGTTTCCAAATATGTAAATGCATAAAAGCTTCTTCACCAAAAACGATGCGGTTCACATTGCTATGACCGACTGGTTCGCCATCGCGTAACCAGATAATGCAATACGACTTTTTTTCTTCATAAGATTGGCTGATCTGTTCATTGAGCATTTGTTTCCACTCTTCTCTTGTCGGCATTTTAGAGAGATCAACTCCCATTCTAATCAAAAAATCAGGATCTGATTTGAACCAATAATCGCTTAATGGCTCAATGTCGCTGTGTCGAATTTCTCGTACTGATAAAGAAGCCGAAGTCATTACATTTTTTTATTTCTCCTGTATTGGTTTGATAAATTCGTTTAGGAATATTTCTTTCCAACCTGGTCAATGATGTCAATTCTTATTGTTGTGTAAGAGTATTTTTTTGATCAAAACAATTTGCCCTAAATGATAATGGGTATGCTCAATGATGCCGTGAAGGTTCCTGTAGTAATTCCCATATTTTTCATCAAAAAAAGTGTCCCCGAGTTTACTCTCCGGCATTTGTTCGATCAGGATCGCAAAATCCTCAGCTTCGGTCCACATCTTGTTCAATAATTTTTCCCAATCTTCCTGGTTCTGAATTGGCGGAAGATCAAAACTATATTTATCATGTGCATTCAGCGGCTCTTTCCTTAAAGCTTTCGTGACCACAGTTACATAATAATTGATATGGTAAACAAGAGCTGCAATGGTATTAAAAGAATAAACTTTTGTAGTGGCTTGTTCCCATGTAACATCAGCCAGTGTTTGTTTAAGATCTACTGACGTCCAGTTCCCTCCGAAATGAACGTCTTTGAAATGTTTTGCTATTTGAGCAGTTAAATTCATTTTCTGAAAATGGATTTATTGTTGGTGCAATTTACTATTCTTAAAAAGAAATTTGCGCTAAAAGAAAAGTATTATATGCTTTTATCATGCAGGAAGATTTTATCTTTAGCACCTGCATGAATTTATTTACTGACAAATCAGTTATTATTATTACTTGTCCAAAACGCCTTGCCCCTTACCTGGAGCAGGAAGTCAAGGACCTTGGATTTATGGCCGAAGAGACATTTGTAACGGGTGTACGCATCTACGGTACTATTAACGATTGTATAAAACTAAACCTGAATCTTCGCTGTGCCAGCCAGGTACTCTATAGCCTTAAAAAATTTGAGGCAGAAAATGCCGATGCTATTTTTAAGCATCTTGTTGATTATCCATGGGAAAATATTTTACCCGATCCGGGTTATTTTTCCATCACGAGTAATGTAAATAATCCTACTATTAATAACAGCATGTTTGCAAACCTGCGGGTAAAAGATGCTATCGTGGACAGGTTGCGTGAAAAAAGAGGCACACGTCCATCAACAGGTTCGGCGCTTACAGGTGCTGTTATCAACCTGTTTTGGAAAACTGAAAATGCAGAAATATTTATTGATACTTCCGGCGATTCATTAGGCAGGCATGGTTACCGGAAAATACCGGGCCAGGCTCCTATGCTGGAAGCATTAGCTTCAGCAACTATTTATGCTACGCAGTGGGATAAAAGATCACCGTTTGTAAATCCTATGTGTGGTTCAGGTACTGTTGCCATTGAAGCAGCTATGATCGCCACCAACAGGCGGCCGGGATTATTCCGAACCAATTATGCTTTTATGCACCTGCAGGGATATGATGAATCGGTTTATTTAAAGGAAGATGCTTTACTTGAAAAGCAAATTATTGATGTACCAGGTCTTCGGATCATTGCTAGCGATTATAGCGCAAAAGCAATTGAAAATGCGAGGAAGAATGCATTAGCTGCAGGTGTTGCCAGCCTGATCGATTTTTCGGTTTGTGATTTTGCTGATACTGAAATACCACCACATGTTCCAGGAATTTTTTATGTAAACCCTGAATATGGTGAACGATTGGGTGAGGTTAATAAACTGGAAGGGACTTATAGTCGAATTGGTGATTTTATGAAACAGAAATGCGGTGGATATTTTGGTTATGTATTCACGGGTAACCTTGACCTCGCAAAGAAAATAGGGTTGAAAGCCAAACGCCGTATTGAATTTTATACCAGTACTATTGATTGCCGCTTGCTGGAGTATGAATTATATAGCGGTAGCCGGGCTACGCCAAGAGAAACAAAAGAAGTACAGTAATTATAAGTTGATAATAACATAACCATATGGAAATTTCAGCACTGCAAAAAATCGTAAGAGACAGATATTTTAAAACAGATAATGAAAGAGGTATCTATCATACTGCTTTATGGTTTCATGAAGAAGTGGGAGAACTTTCGGCTGCAATAGCCAGTGGTGATAATCAAAATGCAAAAGAAGAACTGGCAGATGTGTTGATGTGGTTATTGACCTTAGCCAATCTTTTGAATGTGGACATGGAAGAAGTTATTAAAGAGTATTTAAATAACCCCCGAAAACTTCCTTCGAAATAGAAGGCGATTGGTTTCAGCAAATGCTAACCGCCAGTCGCTAAAAGCTTCTCTCTACTTCGCTACCGCGATCTTTACTTTCTTATTCTTTATTTTCTGGTCTTTGATCAGATGGAGTGTATGGTTAACCTTAATTTTCTTTACTGCAACAAAAGAAAAAAAATCTTTTGCTTCGATCAGACCAATATCTTCTTTTTTTAGCTGGCCTTTATTGGATAGGAATCCAACAATATCAATTTTATTCACCTTATCTTTTTTGCCGGCAGCAATAAACAAAGTTGACCACTGTGGTTTTTCCGGGAGAGTAATGGTTTCCGGCAGTTCTATCTTTTCTGCTCCTGCATCAATATATTCCGGTAATTTTTCTTCAGGTGATAAAATGAGAATGGCGGTGCCACTTGCCTCCATCCTTGCAGTTCTTCCATTGCGGTGTGTAAAGATATCCTCGCTGGCCGGTAAATGATAATGAATGATGTACCGGATATTGGCAATATCAAGTCCCCTTGAAGCAAGGTCAGTCGTTACCAATACATTGGCCGTTCCATTCCTGAATTTACAAAGTGCAGCGTCTCTTTCCTGTTGTTCCATAGCGCCATGATAAAATACGTTTACGATATCTTTTTCTTTCAGCCATTTACTGGTTCGTTCTACTGATTCGCGATGATTACAGAAAACTATTGTGGACCGGTTGCCCAGCATACAGATCAACCTGAATAATGTTTCTAATTTATCTTTCCCATCACTCAATAAGGTTTTAACCGTAAGCCCGGTATCTACATCTTTATTATTTTGAAAATCAAGCTTGACCAGGTTGTCTGTATTTATAAAACCAGGAATTTCCAATGCTTCTGTAGCCGACATCAATATTTTTTTTGTTAATGATGGTAAAGAACCGATTATAAAAGACATTTCATCCTGGAAACCCAGTTCTAATGATTTGTCAAATTCATCAAGCACCAATGTTTCAATTGTATCAGTAGTGATATTTCCTCTTCTTATATGATCAGCCAGGCGGCCTGGTGTACCTATCAGCAATGCCGGGGGCTGCTTCAGATTATTTTCTTCTGTTTCTCTTAAGTGACCGCCATAGCAACAGGTAACCTTAAAATGAGTGCCCATACTTTTAAATACAGATTCGATCTGCAAAGCCAGTTCACGGGATGGTACAATGATAATCGCTTGTGTGTTTGTATTCGCTGGGTTTAATAATTTGATCAGCGGTAACAGGTAGGCCAGTGTTTTACCAGACCCGGTAGCGGATAAGAGCAGTACATTATTGTTTTTATGAATGGCTTCTATGGAAGCCAGCTGCATTTCATTAAGCGACTTGATCTTTAATTTGGATAAAATACTATTTGTGGAAATTTTTGCTGTAGGCATAATGGCAAAAGTAAGCTAGTTGTGCTGGAAGCAATCCTCCTTGTTATTTCGTCAATAAGATTCCAATTACCCTCGCTTGTCTCTTCTGAAGATGTTAAGACTTAAAAGGAATAAGGCGAATTTTGAGTGTATATTCTTCAGCCAGCACAAAAGAAAAACATGCAACCTGTAGTTTTCGCAATACCTTAAGGTTGTCTTTTAAACTTATATAATTCGCCGGATGTGGAGGACATTTTTAGCCATAAATCATCACCTTCAAATTTGATCACTTCACATTCGAACTCAATGATTCCCTGGAATCTCAATTTTTTACCTGGCAGCGATTGAAAAGTACCAGCTTCTTCTGTTTTGAAAGTGACATGATCTTTGTCGATCCAGCTTGCAGGTATAAATGTTTTATCGGTTTTCAGGTGAACACTTTCAGCGTAGATTCCAAAAAGCGTGTTTGCAGTAAATGGACCAGGATGAACTGTACCCAATTCATCTGTCACTTCATATGGCACCCATAAACCAGCTGCGTGTTCATAATCAAATCCCTCTACGGATTTATGAGCGTCTTTTTTACAACCAGCAAGCAAAGAAATCATGAGGGTAAAATAAATCGCTGCAGAAAAGTATTTCATAATAAACATTTTAACATCCTGAGTTGACATTGAAAAGTATTAAAACGTTGCGTGAAAACTACTGCTGACACATAAACAAATCTAGGGCATATAAAAATGCAGGTCAGTGAAAAACAAGTTCTGTTTTTCGTATTTATGCCGGACAGGCTCGCTTTATGAACAAAGTCCTTTTTTGTTAATCCTAAAATCCCAATACATCCTTCATCGAATAAACTCCTTTCTTCCCTTTTAAGAATTCGGCAGCAAGCACAGCGCCGAGCGCAAAACCTTTACGAGTATGTGCTGTATGTATGATCTCGATATCATCAATGCCGGAGGAGTATTTTACTTTATGCGTGCCGGCGGCAGGGTCTATGCGTTCGCTTAGTATTTCAAGATCTTCGGGATTGTCACTTATATGATTGGCCCATTTTGTTTTGCGGGGGATATTTTCCAGCACTTGTTCGGCAAGCGTGATAGCCGTTCCGCTTGGCGCATCTTTTTTTGCGGTGTGATGTATCTCGGTTAACTGTATCTCATAATCTTCATGCTCTTTCATCAAAGAAGCAAGTCGTTTATTTACTTCAAAAAAAATATTAACACCAACACTAAAATTGCTGGCGTATAAAAAAGCTGCGTTATTTTTTTTGCAATCATTTTCTATTTCATTCAATTTTTCTAACCAGCCGGTAGAACCACAAACTGTAGCTGTACCAAACTTCATTAGCTTTTTTACATTTTCATAGGCACTGTGCGGCCCGGTAAATTCAATAGCAACATCCGCTTTCGCCAAATTTTCATTTGTGAACTGATCAGCATTATCGATATCAATTTTTAAAACAATGGTATGGCCACGTTGTAAAGCGATTTCTTCGATCGCTTTTCCCATTTTGCCATAACCGATGAGTGCAATGTTCATATTTGGTCTGGGTTTAGAGTTCAGAGTTCGGAGTCGGGAGTCGGGAGTTCCGAATCCAATGGTTCAAAGGTATAAGATAAGCTTTAAGTTTAGGAATGAGACTCCGAACTCCAAACTATTGACTCGGGACTATAAATTATTTTCCAATTTTTAAAACGAGACTGACGCCATTCGTTCTCGCCATATCACTATAGCCGGGTCTTATTTGAAGCGAGAGATCAGGGCTTACATCAAAATTTTTCAGATGTGCATCAACGGCTGCATCAACAACATTTAAACCCCAGAGTAATAAAAATACAAGCGCCGAATAATCTACATATCTTCTGAATTCATCTCTTGCAGAGCGAATAGAATTTGGACTAAGGACCTTATAGATATTATCTAATTGATGGTAATCTGTGGAATCATAATCCGGCGGTCCGGCTTTGACCCTTGCAGCGTATGCAAACTTATATTCCTTATAGATCTTTATGTTGTTAACGAATATATAGCCTGATACTCCAAGCCCGCCATAGACAATCGGGAGTTTCCAATATTTCTTATTGTATATCTGCCCCCAACCAGGTATAATGGCAGAACGCCTTGCGGCAACTTTGGGATCGTAGATCTTTTGCTTTGCTGTATCAGCTTTTGATTTTTTGGAGGCAGATGAATCCTTGATCTCAACAGTATTTTCGGCAGGCACCACCTGTGAGTAAGCATTGCTTAAAAAAAATAAGGATATGAGCAGGTAAAAAATTTTCATCTGTTAGTTCTGATTTGCTGACTAGCCTTGTTGCAGTATCCCGAAAAAGCCGGGACAACGCCTTTGCTGACTATTGAAATGAACCTGAATGGAGCGTCGCAAGTAAAGCTTAATAGTAGTACAGCAGCTAAGTACATAGAATTTAACCCCTCCAAGGAGTCCTTTCGGACAAAAATAAGTATTGAATTGTTAATAATAGGTTGTTACTATGGGAGGACAGGGGTTAATCTAAGGGAACATCCAATTGACCGAGAATTTTATTCAGCTCATCCATTGAATAATATTCAAATGTGATGGAGCCACTGTTGTCTTTGCTATGCTTCATCTTTACCCGGGTACTGAAATGCGATGCCAATTTATCTTCAATTCGCTGAAAGCCGTCGGGTAATGAGCTTTTTTTGTGTTTTTTAATTCCGCCTCCGGCGGTATCCTTATACAGATTGCGAACCAGTGCTTCGGTTTGACGAACGGATAAACCTTTTTCTTTTATCTGGTCAAAAACGAAAAGTTGTCTATCAATAGAATCCACATTAATAAGTGCACGGGCATGTCCCATACTGATCTCGCCAATACGGACCGCGACCTGGATATCGGGTGGTAATTTTAATAAACGAATAAAATTTGCAATGGTGCTTCGGTCTTTTCCCATTCGTTCCGCAACTTGTTCTTGTGTCAGATCCAACTCTTCCATCATTCTTTTAAAACTAAGTGCTACTTCCATTGCATTCAGATCTTCCCGCTGCAAATTTTCAAGCAAAGCCAGTTCCAATAATTGCTGATCGTTTGTCTGACGTATGTATGCAGGAATATCTTTTAACCCGGCGATCTTTGAAGCTCTCAAACGTCTTTCACCAGACACTAAGCGATACCTGCCGGAAGGCATCCGGGAGACAGTAACAGGCTGAATGATATCATGCGTTTTGATCGATGAAGCCAGTTCATTTAATGATTCTTCATCAAAATAACGACGGGGTTGTTTTGGATTAATATCGATGTCATCAACCGGGATCCGGAAAGAGCCTGTAGCAGTTTCCACCACAGTAGGTTTCAATTGTCCGCTACCTGTTTTCAGATCCGCATCAATACTTTGCAAAAGCGAACGTATGCCTTTACCTAAGGCTTCTTTATTTTGATTGGGCTTGGGCTGGGTCATTTAATGAGTTCTTAGTTTTTAGTTCAGAGTTCAGAGTCACCTCACTACTATGTAAATTTATCCGGATTTTGAATCATATTCCAAATCATTTTGCCAACTTCATCGTTACGGAAAGTAAAATCATTGTATTGTTCGATTAGTAAATACTTGCAATCTTTTGAAAAATCAAGCCATACTTGCGTCTCTGCATTCTCCGTTTCTGAATCTGTTAACTTGGAAATAAAATACGATCTATATTTTCTACGTCTATTGGCTTCTACCAGATTTGTGCAAACAGAACGTGATGATCTCCTTATTTGGTCAATCAAACTATATTTTTCTTCAGGAGGAAATTTTTTCGTCGCCTCAAAAATGTCCATTGCAAGTTTATAAGCTTTTTGAAATACAATTAAATCTTTATAATCACCCATCGTAGTGCTAAACTTAAGAACTCAGCATTAATTGTTTCTGACTCTGAACTCTGAGCTCCGAACTCATAACTCATAACTCAAGAATTCTCTCTTCCTGCTTGATCCTGGTCATATTATTTTTCTGCAGAACTTCTTTAGCCAGATTAAGATAATTGACAGAGCCTTTACTGTTGGCATCATATAAAACAACTGGCTTACCTACACTTGGAGCTTCACTTAATTTTGAATTACGATGAATGATGGTATTGAAAACAATATCTTCAAAATGTTTTCTTACTTCACTTACTACCTGGTTGCAAAGACGAAGACGACCATCATACATTGTCATTAATATTCCTTCGATCTCAAGATTAGTATTTAACCTGCTTTGAACAATTTTAATTGTGTTCAATAATTTTCCTAATCCTTCCAATGCGAAAAACTCACATTGTACGGGGATAATGACTGAATCAGAAGCAGTCAATGCATTTACTGTTATTAAACCAAGTGACGGGGAGCAGTCAACCACTATAAAATCATAATCATCTTTGATCGGATCAAGAATATTTTTTAAAACAAGTTCCCTGTTGGGGTAATTGATCATTTCGATCTCTGCACCGACAAGGTCAATATGTGAAGGAATAAGATCAAGATTCGGGATCTCGGTTTTTAATAGAACATCTTTTGCAGTGGCTTCATTCACCATGCAGTCGTACAAACTCTGGGTAACATTGTGCAGGTCAAAACCAACACCGGTTGTACTGTTTGCTTGCGGGTCCGCATCAACCAACAATGTTTTAAATTCAAGTACGGCAAGACTAGCGGCCAGGTTAATGGCCGACGTCGTTTTCCCTACTCCACCTTTTTGATTTGCTACACCAATAATTCTTCCCATGCTTAATTAAATTGTAATTGTGTCACCGATTTTGATCAATAATAGCTCAGCTCCTTTATCTGCAAAAGTCTTTTTTGCTTTTTCATGATCGATCTTAATGAAACCAAAAGTGTCGTAATGCACACCTACAATGGTTTTGCAATCGATCATGTCGGCACATTCCGCAGCATCAGAAGCGTCCATGGTAAAATTGTCGCCGATCGGTAAAACGGCAAAATTTAGTTTTGCCCATTTTGCAATCAATTTCATGTCGGTGGTTAAAGCTGTATCACCGCTATAATAAAAGCTTCCTTCGGCGCTGGTTACGATAAAACCCATTGGATTACCGCCATAACTGCCATCGGGCAATCCACTTGAATGTTGGGCCGCCGTACATTTCACTGTAAACTCTCCAAAATTCCATTTGCCACCGGTATTCATCGGATGAGTGTGCTTCATACCACGATGGCTTAGCCATTCATGAATTTCCCAATTACAAACAATCTTAGCACCGGATTTCTCGGCAATTGAGATGCAATCTGCTATATGATCGCTGTGGCCATGTGATAAAAGAATAAAATCCGGGTTGATCAAATGGACTTTAATACCCTTCGCCAGGTCATTATAAGTAATGAACGGATCGAACAATATCTTTTTCCCGGATGTTTCCACCATGAAACATGAATGGCCGTAGTAAGTAAGTTTCATAAATATAATTTGAGGTTCGATGTTTGATGTTTGAGGGTAAGGCCGGTCCCAGATCTACATCTATTGAAGGGTGTAATAACCTCAAACCCTCGAATCTCAAACTTCAAACGAACAGCGGCAAATGTAAGTTATGTGAGTGAAGAACGTATTGGAGCTACTTATGTAATTATACTAATTTTGAGAACTATGAGAAACTCAGTTTTTTGGTGGATACTTATCGGTTTTATGGTTTTGCTTGATCTTTATTTTTTCCAGGCTTTGAAAACTATCACTCAGACCGCAAGTTCAAAGGCAAGACTTATCATTTTTATTTGTTACTGGTCAATTTCTATCGGTGCTGTAGTGCTACTCCTATTATTGCCTTATTTAAATTTTGAGAACAAATTTTTTCGAAACACGATTTTTGCCTGTATAGCCGGTTTGTTTTTTGCAAAAGTGATAGCGTCATCTGTCTTTCTTATTGATGATATTCGTCGTGGTGTACAGTGGATTGCCGGCAAAATACTTTTTTCAAACACTGAAGGCGAAGCTTACCAGTCGGGTGAAAAAATTTCCCGTTCACTATTTCTTACATGGGCCGGCATGTTAATGGGCGGCGGATTATTTGGGTCGTTGATTTATGGATTTAACAATAAATACAACTACCAGCTTCGCCGACTGCAATTATCTTTTGAAAAGTTACCTGCTGCTTTTAAAGGATTGAAAGTTGTTCATATTTCCGACATACACTCCGGGAGTTTTACAGATAAGCATGCGGTAAAAAGAGGAGTGGAGAAGATCTTAAATGAAAAACCTGATCTTATTCTTTTTACTGGGGATCTTGTAAATGACCGGAGCCATGAGATGGATGATTTCATGGATGTTTTCAGGGAATTAAAAGCGCCGATGGGAGTTTACTCCATTTTGGGTAATCACGATTATGGCGATTATACGCAATGGGAGTCACCCGGGGAAAAGCGAGCCAATCTCGAGCGGCTCAAGAAAGTTCATGCTGACCTTGGCTGGCGATTGATGCTTGATGAGAATACTCAGCTGGAAAAGGACGGAGAAAGGATCTCTTTGTTAGGTGTGCAAAATATCAGTGGCAAGAGCTTCAGAAGCTATGGAGACCTGTCAAAGGCTTATAACGGTGTCGATGATTCACATTTTAAGATTCTTATGAGCCATGATCCGTCACATTGGGACGCCGAGGTACGAAAGAAATACCCGGACATTGATCTTATGCTGGCTGGACATACACATGGCTTTCAGTTCGGAGTTGAAATACCTGGATTTAAATGGAGCCCGGTACAATATATTTATAAGCAATGGGCAGGTCACTATGTGGAAGGAAAACAGCAGCTCTATATCAACCGGGGCTTTGGTTTCATTGGCTATCCTGGTCGGGTAGGGATCTTGCCAGAAATCACGGTGATCGAGCTGGTTTGACGAATAATTCCCTGAAAAAACTAAATAAAGCAGCCATGACCGGCGTTTTTAAGTCTGATAAAATAGATTTTAAACTATCTAAGTATTTATAAGTCACAGCTTTTGAATTTATTTGGCCAAATAATAATTTCTGGACACCACTGCCGTATGTTGAAAAAGTGCATCATCATACTTCCCTTATTCTTTTCGGGTATGACATCATACACCCAGGTCTCATCTTCTGATACCACCAGGAAGAAAGAAAAAGTTGAGGATTGGGCTATTGACTCCACCATTGACTATGATCTTTTGTTGCAGGATATGGAAAGCTTTCTCGATTCCATTTCATCGCCGCATAGTTATCTTTTGGGAAGCTTTGCAATGGGAACAGGTTATTTTAATTATACAAGCAAGTCAACAACATTGCTTGAGACAAGGAAAAATTTTACATACATACCAACTCTTGGGTACTATCATAAATCCGGATTAAGCGTAACTACAACAGGCAATATAATTACTGATAACAGCAAGCCAAATCTTTATCAAATAGCGGTAAGCCCCGGGTATGATTATCTCGAAAACAGGAATTTTGCAACTGGCATTACCTATACACGGTTTTTTACAAAAGATACATTGTCCTTTTATACTACGCCATTGCAAAATGAATTGTTTGGCTATTTCACTTATCGCAAATGGTGGATCAGGCCAACTATTGCCCTAAGCTACGGATGGGGTAATCGTACAGATTATATGGAGAGGGAAGAGTATATCCAGGATTTGCGATTGCGCCGGAGCGGTATTACCAGGATCAATTCAAAAGAATCGATTACCGATTTTTCATTAATTGCTTCTGTGAGACATGACTTCTATTGGCTTGGTATTTTTTCATACAAAGATCACATCCGGATCACACCCCAGATCGCTTTTATCAGTGGTACGCAAAAATTTGGTTTCAATCAAACAGCAAATACATACGCTACAATTGTCCGTACAGGCACAAATGTTTTATATAGTTCCGAAAATGTTTATCTCGATGACCAGGTGGATTTTCAACCTCTTTCACTTACCATGTTTGTAAGAGGAGAATATTCTTTTGGTAAATTCTTTATTCAGCCGCAGCTTGTGTTCGATTATTATTTTCCGACAACCGAGGGGAATTTCAGCACCTTGTTCTCCGTGAATCTTGGAATGATATTCTGATACTTTTGCATTTTGTTACCAATTGCTTTGCAATAAATTTTCAGAGAAATAGTTAAAGCATTGTATTTTAAAGATTTTAACAGCGTTAAATTCCCCGGTGGCATTATAGTTGAAGTTTTACACACCAAACAAAAAATCTCTTGACATGAAATGAGGCCTAAAATTTTCGAGCTAGATTATGTAAACAGCGAAGAAAATTTTAGGACGAATTCCATGTGACTAAAAAAATTAAAAAATTACACATGAAAACAAAACTCGCTATCATGGCCATTGCATTGCTTACAATGCAGGCTGCATCGGCCCAATTCCGCCTGGGCGCTAAAGCCGGCGCTAATCTTGTAAAAGTCGAAGGAAAATCTTTCAAAGATGAATTCAGGTACAATTATCACGTCGGTGGCTTTGCTGAAATAGGTCTCACAAGGGACAAAAAGCTTACTCTTCAACCTGAAGTTTTATTTAACCAGTATTCCACAACTCTCGACAGTAGCTTCAAAGCCGTTTATGAAAATGTTCTCAACTCAGAGCAAACTCATGTAAAGCTCAATTATCTTTCAATTCCCATCTTACTTAACTACAGATTGGTAGGCCCTGTTTATTTGCAAGCTGGACCTGCTTTCAGCATCTTAATGGATCAAAACAAAAACTTTTTGCAAAATGGTGGTGATGCATTTAAGAAAGGAGATTTTTCAATGATCGGTGGTGCACAGGTAAGAATAGCGAAAATTTATTTATCGGGTCGTTATGTTGTTGGTCTTGCTAATATCAATGATATCGATGACAAAGAAAAATGGAAAAGCCAGGCAATACAATTATCCGTCGGATTGTCTCTCTAAGATCATATATCTATTGAAGCTATCCTCTCGCCGAAGGCGAGAGGATTTTTTTTACGCATTACTTTCAGCACCAAAAACTGGATTTCCATTCATGATTTTCATGGAATCGGTAAAATCCTTACAAACTGCGATTAGCGGGCATAAAACTTGACAACTATAGATTCACTATGTATTTTTAACCCCTTGACCAATAAAGTGTCAGGTTGTCAAAACGAAGATCAACTAATGAAAGATTCTAATTTTTTTCTGCGACCGGAAGATGAAATGGATTTTATCCCCATAATTCCTTTAAATGAAAGCGATGGTGAAACCGGCGATGGGACTGATATTCCGGATGAATTGCCGATCATTCCACTTCGAAATACGGTGCTTTTCCCAGGTGTAGTGCTTCCCATTACCGTTGGCCGGGATAAGAGTATAAAGGCTGTAAATGATGCTTATAAGGCTGACAAATTGATCGGCGTTGTGGCGCAAAAAGACAGTAATGTAGAAGATCCGGGAATTCCGGATATAGAAAATATTGGAACGGTTGCAAGAATTGTAAAGCTGATAAAAATGCCTGATGGGGGCACTACTGTCATTATACAGGGAAGAAATCGTTTCAAAATAAAAAGCATTCTTTCCGATAATCCATACTTCAAAGCCAGTATTGAGATCATAAAAGAAGAGGATTCACCAAAGGATGAAGATTTCGCCGCTTATGTTTCAAATATAAAAGAAACTGCATCTGATATCATCCAGCTTTCGCCAAATATTCCAGCAGAAGCGTCTATCATTTTACGCAATATTGAAAACCCATCCTTTCTTATTCATTTCGTTTCAAGTAATCTCAGTGCTGAATTAAAAGAAAAGCAACAACTTCTTGAAACAAATAATATTCGTGAAAGGGCTGATATGCTGATGAAGATGCTTCAGCGTGAACTGCAATTTGCCGAGTTAAAAAATAAAGTAACTACTAAAACAAAAACAGAACTCGAGAAACAGCAACGGGATTATTTTCTGCAGCAGCAGATGAAAAGTATTAAAGAAGAGTTGGGCGGTGATACAAATGATCGGGAAATAAAGGAAATGCTGAAAAAAGCTGATGCTAAAAAGTGGACTCCTGCAGCCAAGGAATTGTTTCAGAAAGGAATTGAGAAGTTAGAAAGAATGCACCCGACAACGCCTGATTATTCTGTTGTTTATAATCATCTTGATTTGATGCTTGATCTTCCATGGGATGAATATACCGCCGACAAATATGATCTGAGAAAAGCAAAGAAGGTGCTTGATAATGATCATTACGGCATGGAAAAAATTAAAGAAAGAATCCTTGAGTATTTGGCCGTGTTGAAATTAAAAGGCGATATGAAGAGCCCGATACTTTGTTTTGTCGGTCCTCCGGGTATAGGTAAAACTTCATTAGGAAAAAGTATTGCAAATGCCATCGGCAGAAAATATGTGAGGCAAAGTCTTGGCGGCTTACATGACGAAAGTGAGATAAGGGGACATCGCAAAACATATATTGGCGCCATGCCGGGACGCATCCTGCAATCGATCCGCAAGGCAAAGACATCAAACCCGGTAATGATCCTTGATGAAATAGATAAAGTGGGAAATGATTTTCGCGGAGATCCTTCGTCAGCATTACTCGAAGTGCTTGATCCTGAGCAGAACAATACTTTTTATGATAACTATCTCGAATTAGAATATGACTTAAGCAAGGTTCTTTTTATCGCAACAGCAAATAATCTTCAAAATATACAACCTGCTTTGCGTGACAGGCTTGAGATCATTGATCTTGGTGGATATGCTGTTGAGGAGAAATTGGAAATTGCAAAACGGCATTTGATCCCAAAGCAAAAAGAAGCACATGGATTAAAGACCACGAATTTTACTATCAATGATAAGATCATCGAAAAAATAATTCAGGAGTACACAAGAGAGAGTGGTGTTCGTGAGTTAGACAGGCATATCGCATCTATTATGCGTAACCAGGCAAAAGAACTTGCCTTGAATGAAAAGGTAAGAGCAAATATTTCAGGCCATGATGTTGAGAGAATACTTGGTAAGCCAAAATATAGTAATGACCTGTACAAGTCGGTAAATATCCCGGGAGTTGCAATTGGTCTTGCATGGACCTATGTTGGCGGCGATATTTTATTTATGGAGACAAGTCTTAGCGAGGGGAAAGGGGAGTTAAAGATCACCGGCAATCTTGGCAACGTGATGAAAGAAAGTGCAAGCACGGCCCTGAGTTATTTACAGGCTAATGCGAAGAAATATGGTATCGATCAGAAACTTTTTGATAAAAGAAATATACATATCCATGTGCCTGAAGGCGCCGTACCAAAAGATGGCCCCAGCGCTGGTATTACGATGATGACCTCCATTGCTTCAGCTTTTACAAGTAAAAAAGTAAAACCATTTCTTGCAATGACCGGCGAGATAACACTTCGCGGCCAGGTATTACCGGTTGGCGGGATCAAAGAAAAAGTTTTGGCGGCAAAACGTGCGGGCATCAAGGAAGTGATCATTTGCTCGCAAAATGAAAAAGATGTTGATGAGATAGACCCTGATTTTATAAAAGGGCTAAAATTCCGGTATGTAAAGAACATGAGCCAGGTGCTGGATCTGGCCTTAGAATAAAAATATTTTTAGGTACAGGCAACCCGGACAGGTGTTTTTTGTTATTAGATTATATACAATTTCTCCATGTTGGTTGTTTTAAGGGTTTAAAACAGAATTCCTTCCCGTTTATACGGGAAGGAATTTATTTTATATAGGGGTTTAAACTCTGCTTAAGTTTTCTCAACTTAGCTCTTTGCGTTTTATTACAATAATATTATCCGTTCTGCTTGCCTCGTCCCTGTGTGCTCAAACTATTGGGGGCAGTTCAGTATTTAATTTTTTAAAACTCCCAAATACAACACAGCTTACGGCTTTAGGTGGGGTAAACGTATCCGTAACGTCTAATGACGTTGGTTTGGCATTTAACAATCCTTCGCTATTAAAAAAGGAAATGCATTCACAGATGAATGCTGTGTTCAATAATTTTTATGCTGGTATAAACGCCTATCATTTATCATTTGCATACAGGCATGAAAAATTGAAAACGAATTTTAGTTGGGGACTTACTTATTTTGATTACGGAAGAATTTCAGAAACGGATGCTGCGGGAAATGTTCTGGGTGCTATGAAACCGAATGATTGGGTAATGCAGATATCCGCATCACGAAGCTATTTGCAAAAATGGAACTATGGCGCCAGTTTCAAATTTATTTCTTCTAATTATGGCATTTACAGGTCAAACGGTATTGCAATGGATGTTGGCGTGTTATATACGGATACGACAAATCTTTTTTCAGTATCAGTTGCTGCAAAAAATATGGGGTATCAGTTAAAAACATATGCGGGAACTGAAGCAGATGAGTTGCCATTTGATCTGCAGGCAGGTATTACCAAGAGATTAAAAAAGGCACCCCTGGCTTTTTCATTTACTGCACATCACCTTCACCAGTTTGATATCCGTTATAACGATACCGTGTTTAACAATGAAAATAATTTTGGTACAAATGAGGATAGTAAATTTACGTTTGATAAGATCTTCAGGCATTTTGTTTTTGCAGCACAAATTTTCCCGGTACCTCAACTTGAAGTAACGGTTGGGTACAACCATCTCAGACGCCAGGAATTGAATATCAATAATACAACAAATGGGTTGAACGGATTTTCACTAGGAATGGGGCTGGTTGTAAAAAAGCTGCAGGTTCGCTATGCAAGAACTCATTACCAGAATAATACAGCCTACAACCAGCTGGGGTTAAACCTTCAATTAAATGAGCATTTTGGGTTGGGAAAATTTGGCGAAAGAATTGGATGGTGATTCAGTAAAGAATAAATAAATTTACGTTTCCTTCCTTTGAAACCCTCCCCATACTTTTTAATAACATATAATGCGTGCACTATTTGTCATATTGGTACCCTTTTTTATTTTTCAAACTGTTGCTGTTGGGCAGAAGTCGAAGAATAAAAAATCAAAGACGGAGGAAAAAAGCCCTAAAATTTTTGAAACAGTTGGGGACACCCTTCGAACTGATTCTATAGTTTATTATAAAACTGAGATCGGGTTTATCCAACCTGATTTTAGCCCGAAGTTTAAAGGCAAGTGGATGATAAACGTGATGCGCAGGCAGGCAAGGGCTGTTCCTGATTCTTTAACGGAAGCATATCTTGAATTTTATGAGGATACTCTTTTCTCTGCCTATGTTGGTTGTAACAAACTCTTGGGCAAATACACTATAAAAGGTCCGACCATAAAGTTTACAATTCCTGATACATCAATAACAGCTTGCCCTCAGAATGATATTGAAAGCTGGTTTATCAAGCTGATGCAGGAGAGGGTAAGTTATTTTGGTATCGATGAAAATATACTTTACCTGAAAGATGTCGCGTACAATATTGTTTTCGATTGTTCTAAACGAAAAGAAGAAGAAGCAAAAAGTACTTCTTCTCAAAAATAGCTCAGATTCGTTTTTGGCGTTAATGCCAGCAAAGTTTCATACATCAGTTTTATTGTATTCTCAATGTCATCCCTGTGGATCATTTCTACTGTAGTATGCATGTATCGTAAGGGGATTGATATCAGTACCGAAGGACAGCCGTCATTGGAATAAGCAAAGGAATCAGTATCAGTTCCGGTACTGCGGCTTAATGCTCTCCATTGCACAGGAATTTTTTTCTTTGTCGAAATGTCTTCCACAAAATGAAGCAATTTATTATGGATAGCAGGGGCATAAGCAAGAGATGGACCTTTGCCACAGGCAATTTCTCCTTCTACAAGTTTGCTGATCATTGGCGTTGTTGTATCATGCGTTACATCTGTGACGATCGCTATATCCGGTTTTATTCTTCTTGCGATCATTTCTGCGCCTCGTAATCCAATTTCTTCCTGCACTGCATTTACAACATATAGGCTGTAAGGCAATTTTTTATTGGCTTGCTTCAAAAGTCTTGCAACTTCTGCGATCATATAACCACCAACACGGTTGTCGAATGCACGGCCGATATAATAATCATTGGAGAGTTCGTCAAAGCCATCCTGGTAAGTAACTACGGCCCCGATATGAATGCCAAGTTTCTCAACATCTTTTCTATTTCTTGCTCCACAATCCAAAAAAACATTATCGAGTTTCGGCTGTGGCTCTTTATGATCAGGATTATTCAATCTTGTATGAATGGCGGGCCACCCAAAAACAGCTTTTACCGGTCCTTTTTTCCCGTGAATGTTGACCCGCTGTGCCGGTGCTATTTGGACGTCTACTCCGCCATTTCTTTTTAAATATAGAAGCCCTTCCGGGTTGACATAATTTACAAACCAGCTGATCTCATCAGCATGAGCTTCGATGACAACTTTAAATGGCGCTTTCGTGTTTACAACGCCAACTGCTGTGCCATAGGGGTCGGTGAAGCTGCTGTCAACATAGGGTTTTATATAATCAAGCCATAGTTTCTGACCACCGCTTTCAAAACCAACCGGTGAAGCATTGTTTATATAATTTTTAAAAAATGAAAAAGAGTTATCAGTGAGAATTGATCTTGATTTTTTTGGAGAAGCTTTTGCCATAGAATAATTTTTATAAAGTTCAAAAGTAATTAAAACCTGTTCATCAGCCACAATAATAAACCGGAAAGCATCATTAAGCCATCCAGTATAAAATAATACAAGTAATCTGAGGAATTTCTTTTTGCATATTTATAAAAACTTATAAGCAGGAATGCAGGAGCAAGCAGCAGACAAATATTGATCCATTGTATGCTGGTTTGTTTTAGCAGTATACTTAAAATAAAAAAGACTACGATTGAAATTGAAAAGAGGATGTCGATGCCGCGTTCACTAAAGAAAGTGATCATGCTTCGAATGCCTTCAGCTTTATCATATTCCCTGTCACGAAAATCAAATAGAATGCAGATGGCATAAATAAAAAAGAATTGCCCTGCACAAAAGAGGAACGCTTTTTCTGTCTCAATATTTCCTTCTATCAAAATTGGAAGAACTGCTGTTACATAGGTCCAGGTCATCGCCAAAAAAATTGTTTTTCCTATTGCTATTTTTTTCAACCATTGAAAAGGAGGGAAGGATATCTTGGGCGCTGTATATAAAAAAGTGAGTATGGCCGCTATCCCAATATAAAACCAATGCTCTTTTATAAAGAAAAAGGAAAAGATCGCACCAACAAGACCAGCAACCGATAACAGCAAATGATAGCTTTCGTGTTTCTCATCCCATTGCAAACGCTTCGATGGTGCAACAGAAGGCGGTGTAAGTGCCCAATGAAAATTATAGCTGCAAACCGTAGAAAAGAAGACAAATGCTGCAAAATAAGAGTTAACAGGCTTGCCAATAATTAGCGAGTATGCCTGGTATACCATGATTACCGCACAGCATGAAATAAACAAGCTGGTAAATAAAAAGAAGTCAAAGACTTTTTTGGCGAAGATATTCAACCTGTCAACGGATTACATATACATTGTCAATTACGAGAGTATCGCTTTTATTTCCTTCTTTGTCTCTTGCAACAATTTTCAATCGAAGCGTATCAATTTCATTTTTTACCGGGTTGCTGCCGGGAATACGAAGCGGTGGTAAACCAAAGACAAGACCAAATTGGTAATCAAGAGAAACTTCAAACTCGCCTTTATCAGTTTTAGGAAAATCAGGAATACCATATGGGCTTGGAAGTAGTTGTAATGGTCCCCGCACATTCAATCTTTGCCTCACAATAAGAAGCGAATCATTTACATCACCTTCTTTGTCCCGGAATTCAATATTTAACCGTAACGTACCATTCACAGGGACGATATCGGTGCTCCTTGATTTCAATTCTAATTGTGGTACGGTTTCAAACTTATCTTTGTCGCAGGCGATCATTCCAAAACTAATGATAAGTGCAAGCCAAATCCCTGTTTTCATGATGTGAGTTTAATTGTAAACAAATTTAAGATTTAACCTGATACCAGCCTATAATGAATAGTGAATGGCATGATAAAATATTTTCGGTGACGGAAAACAGCTTCGGGCAGCTTGCGTTGGATATTTTTCATTTTCAATATGAGGCTAACCCAATTTACAACTCCTATGTAAATGCCCTTGGAAAAACACTGTCTGCAGTCGACGAAATTGAAAAAATACCCTTTCTGCCGATAAGCTTTTTTAAGACAGACGAAATAAAAACCGGAAAGTTTAATGGTGATGTGATATTTAAAAGCAGTGGAACTACTCAAACAATAAACAGCCAACACCAT
>DASUTO010000108.1:0-4014 GCA_036374555.1 Chitinophagaceae bacterium | reverse complement strand
AGAATTTGAAAGAGCTTATACACGCTTCCTCGACCTGAAACAAGCGGAAGCACAGGCAAGGGAGGCGCAGATTGAATTAGGACTGGAAAGAGTGAGAGCAAGAGCAATGGCGATGCAAAATTCTGGTGAGCTAAATGACCTTGTTGCAATATTATTTGAAGAACTTACCAGGCTTGATCTGATACTTGCCCGTTGTATCATATGGATATTTGACATCGATACATTATCAGCAAGATTGTGGATGGCAAATTCGGAAGATAAAAAAGCTGCTGAAAGTTATTATATAAAAAGACTCCAACATTCCTATTATGAATCCATCATCAGAGGATGGAAAGAAAGAAACCCAAAATGGGTTTATGATTTGAAAGGTGAAGAGAAAAAAACGATAGATCAACTATTGTTGAATGAAACAGAATTATCTCGTCTTCCGGATGCTGTTAAAAATGGCATATTGAACGCTGCACATACTATTGTTTCAGGATCATTCAACAATTTCGGTTTGCTGGAAGCTTCCGGTCCGGTTGAATTGTCTGGCGAGCAAATGGATATTGTTAGTCGCTTTGCAAAAGTCTTTGATCTTACCTATACCCGTTTCAATGATCTGAAACAAGCAGAAGCACAAGCACGGGAGGCACAGATCGAGTTAGGATTAGAGAGAGTAAGGGCGAGAGCAATGGCTATGCAGAAATCGGATGAGTTAAAAGAATTGATTGGCACAGTTTCTACCGAATTGAGTAAACTCGATATAGTTCTCGATCGTTGCTTTATCATGACATATGATATCAAAACATTAGGAGTGACCTGGTGGATGGCCAATCCTGAAACATCATCTGACCCAATTGGCTTGTATGTAAAATATCATGAACAAGTTCCTTATTTAGCTTTTCTCAAAGCCTGGCAGGATCGTATTGTGAAATGGCAGTTCATCCTCGAAGGATCAGTTAAAAAAACCTGGGATGAATTCTTATTTGTGGAAACAGAGCTTTCGAGGTTACCCGGTTTTGTAATTGACAATATGAGAGCTAATGAGAAGGTTTATCTGTCTGCATCATTCAACAATTTTGGCTGTTTGACATTGGCCACTCTTGAACCATTATCAGATGAACAATTTGATATCATGCTTCGGTTTGCAAAAGTTTTCGATTTAACCTACACCCGTTTCAATGATTTAAAGCAAGCAGAAGCCCAAGCAAGAGAGGCACAAATAGAATTAGGGCTTGAAAAAGTAAGAGCAAAGGCAATGGCTATGCACAAAAGCGATGATTTAAAAACGGCCGTCGCCACGGTGTTCGAAGAATTGAATAAGCTGGATCTGGGATTGATAAGATGTGGAATAGCAATATTAGATAAAAATCAACCGAGAGGCGATATATGGATTACTTTAAAATCTGGCCAGCATAGCACCATTGAGGTGTCGGGCGATGAGCCGCTGGATATTCATCCTTTATTGAAAGGTGCATACGATGGATGGTTGAAGCAGGAGGACTTTTCATACACCTTACAGGATGAAGACCTTGTCAGTTATTACCAGGCCATAACAAAAACCAATTTTCAGCAATCGGTTTCTGCAACTTTTAAAACAGAAAAAAAAGATCAGCAGCAATACTACTTCAATGCCGTATTCCAGGATGGTTCCATATTTGCCTTTCTGAATACAGCTTTTACTGACGAAGCAAAAACAGTAATGAGACGATTTGCCAATGTGTTTAATCTTACTTATAAGCGATTTCTCGATTTACAAAAAGCCGAAGCACAGGCAAGAGAGGCGAGGATCGAAACTGCATTGGAAAAAATACGTGCAAGCACAATGGCCATGCAGCGAAGTGAAGATCTTTCACAAACAGCATTCGTTCTTTTTAAGCAGTTTAAAGAATTAGGGGCAGAACCAGAAAGGATTTTCATTGCCACATTTGATGATCATGATAGCGGAGTAATTGACCTGTGGGGCACCGACCAGGGCGGCAATCAGCTAAATAAACTTTTTAAGGTGCCGGTAAATGAACCAACCATGGTAAGCAAGATAGTTGCTGCATGGAAAGAAAAAAAGAAATCTGTAGTGGTGGATCTGAAAGGAGAGGAATTAAAAACTTATTTGGGATTTTTAAAACAAGCAGGTATACCGGTTACAGAAGGAATAATGACTGATCGCCGGGTGCAAACAGCGGCATGTTTTTCTAATGGAGTGATCGGCGTAACAACATCCGAACCACAATCTGCCGAAGCTGTTCAATTGCAGGAAAGATTTGCCGGGGTTTTTGATCTGACTTATACCCGTTTCCTCGATCTGCAAAAGGCCGAAGCCCAGGCAAGAGAAGCAAAAATTGAAACAGCATTGGAAAGGGTCCGTGCAAGAGCATTGGCGATGCAGGAACCCGAAGAGCTGAAAGAGGTAGCACAGGTGTTGAGAACTGAAATGGGATTGCTGGGTGTGGAAGAACTGGAAACCTGCAGTATTTATATAAATGATGAAAGCGCTGAAAAGGCAGAATGCTGGTACGCATTGAAAGATATAAGATCTGAGGAAAAGAAATTAGTAAATGATCATTTTGCCCTTGACCTGAATGATACATGGGTGGGCAGGGAGATGTTGCACTTTTATCAATCATCCAATAAGCAAATTTCCATTGTTATGCAGGGCGAGAACAGGAAGGAATGGATCCGCTACTGCGAAAAACATTCCACTCCTTTGGGTGGATATTATGGTGAAATGATTCCTGACAGAACTTATCATTTGTATAAATTTTCACATGGGGCAATTGGGGCTGCTGCTGCAGGAGATATTTCAGAAGAAAGCTGGCGTATGCTGAGCAGGGCAGCTTCTGTTTTTTCTTTAGCATATTCACGTTTTAAAGATCTGACCCAGGCCCGTACGGATTTAATAAAACTAAAAGAAGAAAAGAAAAGAGCTGAGGAGGCGCTTACAGAATTACAGGCTACACAAAAGCAATTGATACAATCAGAGAAGATGGCGTCTCTCGGCGAACTGACTGCCGGTATTGCTCATGAAATTCAAAACCCGTTGAACTTTGTAAATAATTTTTCTGATGTAAGTAATGAGCTGTTAGAAGAAATGAAAACTGAACTCGAGAAAGGAAATGCAGCAGAAGCAAGAGAAATTGCCATCAATGTAAAAGAAAATCTGGAAAAGATCCTGCACCATGGAAAAAGGGCGGATGCAATTGTAAAAGGAATGTTGCAGCATAGCCGAAGCAGCGGCGGGCAAAAGGAGCTGACGGATATAAACACATTGGCAGAAGAATACCTCAGGCTTGCCTATCATGGATTGAGGGCAAAAGATAAATTCTTTAATGCAAAATTTGAAACAGATCTTGATCGGTCAATAAGCAAAATAAATGTCGTTCCGCAGGAAATAGGAAGAGTGATACTGAACCTCATCAATAATTCCTTTTATGCAGTAAGTGAAAAGAAGCGCGGTGTTAGTAATGGGTATGAGCCGAGTGTAACTGTAAGTACAAAAAAAATAAATGATAAAGTTGAAATAAGAGTCAAGGATAATGGTAACGGTATTTCGCAAAAAGATCTGGATAAAATATTTCAACCATTTTTTACCACAAAGCCAACCGGGCAGGGAACTGGATTAGGCTTATCATTGAGCTATGATATTATTACAAAAGGGCATGGTGGAGAAATAAAAGTGGAAACGAAAGAAGGAGAAGGTTCCGAGTTTACAATTACTTTACCCATGAATTAATTATACTAATGAAAAGACATTTTTTTCAGTTTGTATTCCTTTTTATTTCTGTAACTGCGGTTGCTCAGCAGGCTTATATCGATAGCCTGAAACGCCAGATCGCTATTGCTGAAAACGACACTATCCGAATGATACGACTAAGAAATTTGGCAAGATTTTATTCGGAGATATATCCTGACAGCGCTTTTGTTTATTCTCAAAAGTTATTGTCTGTTGCCCAAAAATTAAATTTTAAACTGGATGAAGCGAATGCATATAGAGAAATGGGATATGCTTTGCTGAATATGGGTAATTATCCAAGA
>DASUTO010000107.1:0-11610 GCA_036374555.1 Chitinophagaceae bacterium | reverse complement strand
CCAATTGCTATCATGCATGTTTTTAAGATACGTTTCATTTAAAAAGGATTTAGGTTGTAAAAAATGCTTCTCAATTCAGTGACCCGGTTTACATTTCTAAACCCATAAGACTTACTTTCAATGCTTATATGACGATAAATATGCCAGCTTTAGTGTTAAAGAGATGTTTGAATGTTTTAGTGAGAGTATTATCGAAAAATTCAGTTAATATTTTCTTTAAATGAAAAAAGCAGTCATGAACAACATGACTGCTCTCAATAATAATTATTCCAGCTAATTAGTGTTTTAATCGAATTGCAATTCCCACCTGGCCAACATTGCTGTGATCGACAATGTTATCGAACCTGGTTACATCAGTTAAACCAAAATTATAACGACCGTATAATACTAATTGCTCTGTTGCTTTAAAACCTACACCTAAGCCCAACGCCACTTGTGCAGCTGTAAAATCATCTTTTGCATTTATATGCCCTGATTCATCGTCGACTTTATCCTGTGCACTTAAAAGCAAACCAAACTGTGGTCCTGCTTCAAGATAGACTTGTGGCGCCGGGTAATACTGGATCATTAACGGAAGTTGAAGATACCCGAGTGCTAATGTTCTTTCGACTCCGCCAGACATATATCGTTGTCCTTCCCCTGAATACAACAGCTCAGGCTGAAAACACCAGTTTTTGTTTATGGTGTGATGCAAAAACACACCCCCATGAGCACTGATCCTGCTGCGGCCCTCAAACCCACTTAAGTTGGCGATATTGACACCGCCTTTTATACCGATTGCCTGTTGGGCACTCACAGTAGAGAATAACAAACTCATTACAGCCACCGAGAAGACCGTTGTTACTTTTTTCATAATCATTGATTTTACTATTGATTTTCAAAGCCCATGCCAGCAGGAAAAACCAGCTGCTTTTTAACTGTAAACCAAGTAATTAAATTTTATACACAATCAAACTTTAAACTTTGATTAACGAGAGCAAATAAATACTCATTGTATATAAATAAAAATGCCCCGATAACGGGGCATAATAGAAGCATAAAAGAATTTTATTGCTTTACCTCCACCGTGATCTTACTTGTTAGCTTGCTTCCGTATGAACGATGCAATGCATCAGCAAACTGGAGCGTCAATGAATGTTTGCCTGGAGGCAATACTATTTCCGCAGAAGTCTGTGCATTTCCAAAATGAATATGTACAGAATCCTTTTTGATCACTTCACCAGTTTTAACAGAATCCATGTCAACAAGAATATGATGATGACCAGATGCAGGTTTCAATATTCCGTTTGCGGTATCTACTTGCAAAGCTTCCACTGCCATTTCAACTTTTAGTGGTGATGTAACGGTTTGCCCGTCTTTCAGGTTAGCAAAATAAACTCTTGCATTTGCAGGAACTTCTGGCATTGCAGGCATTTCAACCGGAGTAGCAGTGCTTGCATGTGCATCATGACCTGCTTCTTTGGTTTCGGTTGTTTTATCATCATTACTGTTACATGCAATTAATGCTGCAGCAACAATAATAGCAGTAAATAAATTCTTCATAAATAATTTTTTAAAAAATTAAGATCGCTAAGGTAATGAACTTGGAGATACAAGAATTACCGTCCTTAATTTATTTTGCTTTCGTAACTTTAGTTCCCTTAATTTAAATATATGGACCAGAAAATTATCAATTTGTATGATGAGTATATTCATTCATCTACTATTACCCGTGCTGATTTCTTAAAACGACTTACACTAATTACCGGCAGCATTGCCCTTACACAATCAGTATTATCACAAATAGAAAATAATTATACGAAACGCGGTCTTACCGGGACTGAAGATCTGTTCACCGAATACATTAATTATCCGGGTGTGCCCAATCAAATGAAAGCATATATAGCAAGACCAAAAGAAGAAAAAAAATATGCCGCTGTAATTGTTATCCATGAGAATCGCGGGTTGAATGCACATATCGAAGATGTAGCAAGAAGAGCAGCCACGGCAGGATATCTTGCGATAGCGCCAAATGCGCTGTCTGCATTAGGTAAAACCTTTGCCAATGAAGATGAGGCAAGGGCCGGTTTCAGCGAATTGAAACCCGAGGATAATCTCAAGAATTTTATAGGTGCATTTGATTATTTAAAAACAAGAAAAGATCATAATGGCAAAACCGGGTGTGTTGGATTTTGCTGGGGTGGCGCTATGTCGAATAACCTGGCTGTTAATGTTCCTGATCTAAAGGCAGCCGTTGCTTTTTATGGTCGCCAGCCTGCCGCAACAGATGTACCCAAAATAAAGGCTGCGGTGCAATTGCATTATGGCGCCCTGGATGAAGGTGTGAACAAAGGTATTGCAGCCTATGAAGAAGCATTAAAAGCAAATAAGATCACGTATGAACTATATATGTATGAAGGTGCTCAACATGCTTTTCATAATGATACTTCTGCTGCAAGATATAATGAAGCAGCAGCAAAATTAGCCTGGCAACGGACCCTTGATTTTTACACAAAATATCTTAAATAGTTTATCCTTCTATGAAAACAAACAAGACGTTTGCTTTATTAATCCTTTTTCTATTCTCTTCGATCTCCCTTCTTGCTCAAAAGCCTTCGTTTGTCTATACGGTAAAGATGGATAATCCTGAATGGCATTTCTTTCATGTTCAACTTACATGTAAAGGAGTAAAAAAACAATTTATTGATTTTAAAATGCCAGCATGGACGCCGGGCTACTATCAAAAAATGGATTTTGCAAAAAATCTTGAACGACTTAAAGCAACAAATGAAACAGGCAAAGAATTAAAATGGGAAAAAATAAATGATAATACATGGAGAGTATCCAGCAACAATTCGAACACGGTCAACCTTTCCTATGAAATAAAAACGGTACGGCCTTTTGTGGCAACTGCCTACTTAGATGAAACCCGTGCTTATATTTTACCTGCAGCTGTTTTCTTACATATTGATAAAATGCTCAACCAGCCTGTACAGGTAATAGTTGTTCCCGAAAGCAAATGGAATCGGGTGGCAACAGGTTTAGAATCATTGCCCGGTAAAAAATTTACGTACGCCGCTCCTGATTTTGATATTTTATATGATAGCCCGATCCTTGTTGGCAATCTTGAAGAATTGACTCCATTTAAGATAAGAGGCGTTACACATCGCTTTATCGGTCTTAAACTCGGTGATTTTGACCGGGAGCAATTTATTCTTGATCTGAAAAAAATTGTTGACGCCGCTGTAAACATCATCGGGCATATCCCGTACAAAAGTTACACATTCATCGCCATTGGCTCCGGCCCGGGTGGCATTGAGCACCTGAACAATACAACTTTTGGCTTTAGTGGAAGTAATTTTAAAAACCGGGATAGTTATATCCGCACACTTCATTTCCTGGCGCATGAATATTTTCATCATTATAATGTAAAACGAATTCGTCCAATAGAACTTGGTCCTTTTGATTATGACAAAGGCAGCCGTACAAAAATGCTTTGGGTATCCGAAGGACTTTCTGTTTATTATGAATATTTGGTTGTGAAAAGAGCCGGAATAACCACAGATACAGAATTGCTTAATGCATTCCGCGGAAATATGGTTGCATTTGAAAATAAGCCCGGCAAACGTTATCAAACACTGGAACAGGCAAGCTATGAAACATGGAGTGACGGACCGTTTGGAAGAACGGGTGATGAAGTGAATAAAACAATTTCGTATTATGATAAAGGACCGGTCGTAGGATTGCTTTTTGATTTTAAGATCCGGCAGGTAACAAATAATAAACGATCACTGGATGATGTAATGCGCTTTCTATATAAAGAATATTATCAAAAAAAGAAAAGAGGATTTACTGAAGAAGAATTGAAGAGTGCTTTTGAATCTGTTGCAGGTGTTTCATTCGCGAATGAGTTTGATTACATCACTACAACCAAAGAACTGGACTATCCTACATATTTCAGGTATGCCGGGTTAGATATTGATACCACTACACAAGTATTGCCCGGTGCATATACTGGTTTCACTTTAAGGGAAAGGGACGACAGTGTGTTTATCGCAAATGTCGATTATGAATCACCGGGATGGAATGCAGGTATAAGAAGAGGACAGCAATTAGCTAAGATCAACGGAGAAAAAGCTACCGCAAACAGCTATAATAAAATAATTACCGGCGCAAGACCTGGTGATAAAATAGGTCTTACTATACCCATCAATAATGTTATGACAGATATAGAAATTGTTTTTACAAAAAAAACTGAAAAAGGATTTAAGATAACTCCCTCCGCCGATCCTGATACTTTACAAAAACAAATACTGGAAGGTTGGTTAAAAGGATAAGAGCCTTATCTTTAAAGCATAAACAACACCCC
Source organism: Chitinophagaceae bacterium (assembly GCA_036374555.1). Classification (GTDB taxonomy): domain Bacteria; phylum Bacteroidota; class Bacteroidia; order Chitinophagales; family Chitinophagaceae; genus VBAS01. The sequence goes on along the minus strand of DASUTO010000107.1, from coordinate 7,262 downwards.
TCATGTGGATCTTCCAGATCGCCAGGTTTTTTAGAAATCTCTTCAGGCTGATTGCTATTTTTTTCATTATCCTGAAACATATTGTCAAGAACTGGATGTATAATACATGGATGCGCCGCATCTTTGATCCAAAAGGAAAAAGACTTACCAGCAGGGCCGAACAACTTCGCCAAACGATCGAAGAGTTGGGTCCCACATTTGTCAAATTCGGACAGATCGTTGCAGACAGACCTGATCTTGCATCAGATCATTTGCGTGAAGAGCTAAAAAAATTACAAGCAAATGCAAAACCGATGGACGATGGCGAATCCATCAGTCTTATTGAAACCGAATTAGGCGATCCTATCGAAGAAGTTTTTCTCACCCTTGAAAAAAAGCATATTGCATCTGCTTCGATCGCACAGGTTTATTCCGGCGTATTAAGAACAGGTGAAAGGGTCGCTATAAAAATTCAACGTCCCAATATCAAACATAAGATAGCGATCGATCTTATATTAATGAAAGTATTGGCAAGACAAGTTGTAAAAACTTATCCCGGGCTTACAAGTTTTAACCTGATCGGCTTTGTTGAAGATTTTGGCGAGAACCTGATGAAAGAACTTGATTTCAACAACGAAGCATCAAACATGCTTCGGTTCACAGATATGTTTAAAGATGACCCGACTTGTTATATCCCAAAAGTTTTTATAAAACACTGCCGTCAGCGGTTATTGGTAATGGAATTTGTTGAAGGTCTTCGCCCGGATGATATTGATGGATTAAAAGCCGCCGGTTTTGATCCCCAGGTCATTGCCGAGAACGGAACACATATAATATTAAAGATGATCCTTCGTCATGGGTTTTTCCATGCTGATCCGCATCCGGGAAATATTTTCATTCGCGGCGACAACCAGATCGTTTTACTGGATCATGGAATGGCGGCAAGCTTAAAGCCACGACAAATACAGGCATTGATAAATTTCATGCTTGGCTTTTCAAAAAATGATCCGCATCGCATAGCCAAATCACTGCTGAGTTTGTCTGAAATAAATTTTTTCAAAGAAATGGAAGACCTGGAATTCCGTCTTGGAGAAATAATCAAGAAGTACAGCTATATGAGTTATGAACAGGTGGATATTTCAGCGGTCATGACGGAAGCTTTCAGGGTCATCGGACGCTATGGATTAACCGTTCCCTCCAATCTTTTTACATTGATAAAATCGCTTGCTACCATACAAAAATTTGCCGAAAATCTTGATGCCAATGTTTCAATTGCAAGCATGATACGGCCTTATGCTACTGAAAAAATAAAAGAACAATTCAGCTGGGATGCAGTCGTGAAAGTGGTGATGGATTCTGCGGAAGATTATTTGTACCTGATAAGTAAACTTCCTAAAGATGTAAAAGAAGTCTTGGGTAAAATGAAGGATGGCGTTATAAGACATGAAATAAATTTCAGCGAAGAAAGCTTTGCTAACAAAGCATTCCGGATGGGCATCAACCGGCTTGCCTTTGTTTTTATAATTGGATTGATGATGATCTGTTCTACATTACTTATGATCTATATGGGTGAGAAGCAGATAATCCGGGTATTCTTTTATGTCACACTTATTATTACCACTTTTACTGCTTTACGATTACTGGCAAAAACCAGATTCAGTTAAGAGATTTACTTTATAATACCATTTACACGGAGAAAAAGCATCAATGTACCTGCATATCTTTCTTTATAAAATTTCTTTTTCACATGATTATTAAAAACGGAAGTCGCTATCCAAACATTATCAGAAGTCCGGTTGTCAGTTAATTTCATAGCAAGTGGAACGAGATGATCATAGCCATCCAGTTTTTGCAAGGTTCTATCCTGCTCATATATCCAAAGCGTATAAGCATAATTCCTTTTATTGAATTCTGACTCATCGATCTTTCTATCTGTATACGAAACAAAAATTGAAGTTGTATTGACACCTCTTTCTTTCAAGCCATCTGTAAAATAAGGCATCACATCTTCCATGATCCTTTGGGTTGCTGAATTACCATTCGCAACAATTAAAATGGAATCAAGCGGTGGATAATCTGTATTCAGTGAAGTGCGTTGATGAATGTAAACACCATCCTCTAATTTTTTCATCACGTTGCAACTGCATAACAGAAGTGCCAGGACCGGTATAAGCAGGCTACTTTTCATAACATCCTTCTTAAAGTTAAGAAAAATGACACATATTATTCTATACGGATAAAAGATTACCCGGATTGTCACTTAAAATTTATTTTATTGTCTCTGAAATGTATTACATTTAAAATACCATTCCTTCTGAAATCACGATCTTACTCTAATAAGACTCGGCCCTCCATTTATTAACTTAAAAACAAAATGTTTATGAAGAAATTCCTTTTCGGAGTTTTTACCTCCATCATTCTTATCTCCTGTGCCGAAAAAGCAGAAGAAAAATCGACATCTGAGGCCTCTGCACCAGCAACCGAATCAACGAAACCTGCAACAGAAGTTTTGGATCTTAGCGAAGCAGACGGAGTAAAAGCCGGGTTTGCTGCATTGGCAAACCGTGATGTAAATGCCATGACCGCTAATTATGATGATAATGTCGTTTATCGTTGGTCAGGTGGCGACAGCGCCGTCGGCAAAAAAGCAGTAGCAGATTATTGGAATGGACGTTTGCAATTGATCGACTCACTCAATTTCTCAGAAGTTATTTTGTTACCAATTAAAATAAATGAAAGCCAGTCTCCCAAATATGCTTTAGTAGGCAAATGGGTACTGGCCTGGAATTTTTCACATGTGAAATATAAAAATGGAAAATGGCTTCATTTCTGGGTGCATACAGATTACCATTATAATGATGCGGGTAAAGTGGACGTGGTGATACAATATATCGACCGGCACCCCATCATGGAAGCCACGAAGGGCATGAAACCGTAATGAAACAATATTTTTTTAAACCCCGCTTTGCGGGGTTTTTACTTTCAACCGCTGTTCATTTCAAATGAATCCCTTTTTAGAAAAAACCCTATTTTTAAGCATTAAGAACCAAAACTTAAAAAGTCTGATGAAACAACTACTGCTATTGACCAGCTCTATGTTCTTTTTGATCACAACGGCGTTTGCACAACAAACCGTTTCCGGAAGAGTAACAGATGATAAGGGAAATGCCCTGGAAGGAATTTCTGTCAAGCTAAAAGGGTCCACGACCGGGACGACTACAGATAAAAATGGTGATTATACAATCAAAGTTTCCGGCACGAATCCGGTGCTTGTATTTTCTGGTATTGGCTTTAATGACCGCGAAGTAAATGCATTCTCCGCTGCAAATATTTCCATGGAACCAGCGGCTATCACACTTACCGGTATTGAAATGGTAGGCACCCGCAGTCTTAAAAGATCATCAACTGAAACACCAGTGCCGGTCGATATTATTCCTATTGCAAAAGTGACGAACCAATTAGGTCTTGTGGAGATCAATTCGATCCTTCATTATATAGCACCCTCATTTAATTCAAATCGTCAATCTGGCGCTGATGGCGCTGATCATATCGATCCTGCAACATTAAGAGGACTTGGACCAGATCAGACCCTTGTTCTTATCAATGGTAAAAGAAGACACCAGATCTCATTAGTTAATTTATATGGTAGCCGTGGCCGTGGTAATACAGGTACCGATCTTAATTCAATTCCTGCTGCAGCAATTGAAAGGATAGAAATACTTCGTGACGGTGCCAGTGCTCAATATGGTTCGGATGCTATTGCCGGTGTCATAAATATTATTTTAAAATCAAGCGTAAAAGAATTGACAGCTACAGCCACAGTTGGCACCCGTATGACAGGTTATGGCGGCACTCTTGATCATGATGGACAAAAAGTTTTGGAAAGTCAAACGGACGGCCTGGAGTATAATGCTAATGTGAATTATGGTTTTAAATTAAAAGACAATGGCTTTTTAAATCTTACCGGCGATTATTTAAGTAAAGCAAAAACATATCGCCCTAACTATGAACCAATTTTTCCCGATAACTATCGTCAAAAATTCGGAGATGGCTCTTATTCAAATTACAGGCTATTCTTTAATAATAAAATAAGTCTTGGTGATGCTACAGAATTCTATTCATTCGGTGGATACAATCGCCGCGATGGCGAGGCTTATGCTTACACCCGTGATGCAGGAAGCGAGAGAAATGTTGTCGCCATTTATCCTGATGGATTTAATCCACTGATCACTTCGGAGATCACTGATAAATCCATCTCGTTTGGTGTAAGAACTAAATTCTGTGGATGGAACTCGGATTTTAATGGCACGTGGGGAAGCAATCGCTTTCATTATGGAGTGGAAGAAACATTGAATGCTTCTTTAGAAGCAAGTTCCCCTACCGAATTTGATGCAGGTGGTTTTCAATTGGCTCAAAACACTTTCAGCGCCAATTTTTCAAAACCAATAAGCGGTGTGGGTGCAGGTCTTAATCTTGCGTTCGGTACGGAATACCGCTATGAACAATACCAAATATTTGCAGGTGAAACAGCCTCATGGAAACAATACCTTGATGCGAATGGCAACCCAATTGTTTTCTCAATCAATGGTCCCGGAGATACGACTTTCCGCCCGGGTGGTTCGCAAGGCTTTCCCGGCTTTCAGCCAAAGGATATTGTAAGAGCGAGCCGTAAAAATTTTGCCGCTTATGCAGATGCAGAATTTGATATCACAAAAAATATATTAATTGCCGGCGCTGTAAGAATTGAAAATTATAGTGATTTTGGCTGGACAGATAATTATAAACTGGCAACAAGACTTAAGGTAAATAACAATTTAAGTTTCCGCGGATCATGGAGCACAGGTTTCCGTGCACCTTCACTCCCACAGACCCATTTCAGTTCAACATTTACCAATGTTGTTGCAGGCCAGATATTCGACCAGGTGATCGCACCAAATACAAGTGAATTAGCAAAAGAAGTTGGTATACCGGAATTAAAAGAAGAAACATCAAACAATGGAAGCCTGGGCTTTGTGGCAAAAATTGGAAAGAAGTTCAACCTTACTGTTGATGCCTACCAGATAAAAGTAAAGGATCGTATCGTCTTAACTGGTTTGTTTGACACGAATGATGATAAGATCGGGGCGATATTGCAAAGCATGAATGTTGGCGCTGCACAATTTTTTACAAATGCAGTTGACACCAAAACAAGAGGGCTTGATGTGATCGCAACATTTGGTACCAATCTTGGGCAGGGAAAATTAAATGCAACGCTTGCAGCCAATTTCAACAGCATGGAAATAGAAGCCGTACACACTACGCCATTGCTCGAAGGCAAGGAAGAGATTTATTTTGGAGTAAGAGAAAGATATTTTCTTCTTGCATCAGCTCCTGATCATAAGATCAATTTAAGTTTTGATTATACTGTTAATCGCTTTAATGCATTTGTTCGGTTAAGCCGTTTCTCAGGATTACAACTGATCGATTTTAATTTTAATGAAACTGATCCTGATATTTATGACCCAAGACATACGCTTGACCTGACTCTCGGTTATAAGATCAACAATAATTTTGATATCGCTATTGGTGGTGCAAATATTTTAGATACTTATCCAAGCATCCAGGATCCGGGATTAACTGAAACCGGTGGTATGTGGGATGCAGTGCAAATGGGCCATGGTGGTGCCTTCTTGTTTGCAAAACTTGTTTATCGGTTAAAAACAAAGTGATCAATAAAAAATAACTATTAGCAAAAACCTCCGGTTGGAGGTTTTTTTATTTCTTCAATAAGGCAGTAGATCTGGTAAGAATAGAATCAATTACTGATCTATCAATCTTTGGAAACTTTATGGGATCCCCAGGATTTTCTTTATGTGGATTTACTTCATACTGCATCCAGCCCACATCATGCCATTGCTCGAGTTTATAGCCGATCTTTTTATAAGTAGTAAGATATTCAAACCCGAATTTTTTATGAAAGGCGATGCTCCTGTCATTTGGTAATGTAATAACAGCATACGCATTAACATAGCCTTGTATTTTTAAGATATCGAACAATGCAGTGTATAATGCATGGGCCACCCCTAAGCCGAAAAATTTTTCTGAAATATATACTGATGGCTCAGTACACCATTGATACCCTTTCCTCTCACGATGCTTTCCCGCATACGCATAACCAGCGATCTCATTATTTATTTCGCATGCAAGCCATGGCCTTTCTTCCAGATTTGAAATAATCCTTATTTGAAAATCTTCAACTGATGGCAATTCCGTTTCCTGGGTAATACCAGAATCAAGAATAAAAGGTGCATAGATCTCCAGCATGCCGGCTGCATCTTCTTTGGTCGCTATTCTTATATTGCCAGCCATCTTGATTTTTTACTTTTGACTTTTTACTTACCTGCAAAATAAGTCAAAGTAAGATAAATCAGGCCTCATACACCCATTTACGAAATATTGGCGCTGTTTCCTGGCTTACAATAATTGCATGATTGATATCTGATGTAGCAAGATCGATCTGGAGTTTTACTTTTTCGTATGGTTTAAAACTCCGGATATAATTAATATTTACAATGTACTGCCGGTTTGCCCTGAAAAATTTGTTCTTATCCAATTCCATTTCAAGGTCACAAAGGTTTTTATCTGACAAATACTTTTTACCGGCCTTATCGATTACATACACTACTTTGTTCTCGGTAAAAAATAAAACGATGTCATCAAAAGGCAGGGCAATATTTTCAATTCCCTTCTTAACAACTAATCTTGTTTTTTTCGGTTGCAAAAATGGATTGACCAACTTACTTATATCATTGAACTTGCCTGCAAAATGATGCTGAAGCATTTTATATTTTTTCAGGGACTTGTCCAGTTCTCTTTCATCAACCGGCTTCAATAAGTAATCAATGCCATTGTGCTCAAAAGCATTCATCATAAACTCATCATACGCTGTGACGAAAATTACCGGTGCTTCCACAACACAGTTCCGGAAAATCTCAAAGGACAAACCATCCGGTAATTGTATATCGCTGAAAATAATATCAGCATTGCGGGGTTGCCCAAGATAACTGATGCCTTCCTGCACAGATGTAATTGTGGCAAGCAGGTTCACATCTGCGGAAATCCGGGTCAGGGTTTGCAAAAGACTTTCCCTCGACGGTCGTTCATCTTCAATAATAATAGTGTTTAACATGGCTTAAGGTTTAAAGGTTACTTATTAATGGAAGTTTCACAAGGAACTTATCTTCTTTGTTTTCTATAACAATATTTTTATTACACACAAGCATATATCTCGAACTCAGGTTTAT
>DASUTO010000106.1:0-4199 GCA_036374555.1 Chitinophagaceae bacterium | reverse complement strand
AAGATTACCAGAACTTTTTAGCTGATCAAAGGTTTTCGTATTGAAACTGAATCTCCCGTCCGAATAAGGTATTTTTCTTGCAAGGTAATAAATACGGCTGCTTACTTGTTGCGGTTCCACTGTTTTCAAAAGTATCAGAAGAGAATCGACCATGTTCCTGACGTTGGTACGAAGCATTGCTGAATGATTGACACTGGCCGTATCTTGTTTCAGATCTCGGATCAATGATCGTATATATGCTTTTTCCCGTTTATGTTCTATATAATGTTCACGCTGGTTCTCCACAAAAAACCCAAGTGTTACAGCAAGAAATAACATAAGGAATTCCCAGAAATAATGTGTCCACTTTTTTCTTGGAGTATGTGCATGCGCATGGACTTCCATAAGATTAAGATAATAAATTTTTCCATCCGCCCGGTTTCGCCACTAAAGAAAGTATAAGAACAAAAGAAATGATGAGGGAAGTTCCAGAGCACGACTAAACTGATTTCCTAAATCTCCGTAGTATTTTAATAAATGAAAATTAATAATAAAGAAAACTATTGCAGAAATTGAAAGTGAACAACGAACTGGTTCCTTAACCTTCGTTCCCGTGTTCCAAAACAAGAAATCAATGCTGACCATTTTTATAATGCATCAGCAACTCATCTCCTCCAAAATCATTTTTCAGATCCCTGATCACTGTGTGAATATGATTGGCATTGTTTTGTATATTATCATATTCAATGATAATTGTGGGCCCATGTATACGGTAATAATGCGGATGGCCGATACCGGGTTGCTGAGCTCCTGCCCAGGCAAAGCGAAGATTATTAAGCCCCGCTTCCTGGATCTCTTTCATCATTACGTCAGCAAATGATCGTGTATAACGATGAATATAAATACTAAGTAGTTGCAGGAATATTTTTTGTTGCAGACTATCCATTTCATTATACAAAATTCCTTTCGGATCATTTATCATAGCATGACGGCTTGCCGCAGTCAGTATCTCACCTGGCGCCTCATTACTGATGATCGCTTTGTCTTTTTGTTCTTTATTCAAAGAATATAACAATGCAAACCCCAATTCTGCTTCATCTTTCAAAATATACTTTCCTTTTTCAGCACCTGATAATACAACAGCAGGATTAGAGCCTAAAAAACCTGGTGTCCCCGAAACAAGGCGATTATCTTTTGAAGAAAAATTAAAAGCTATGTGATGACCTTCCAGTCTCCAGCCCCATACTGCATCTGTAGAAGGATTTCCAAAAATTGAAAAAGAATAATTACCCGGATCACGGTGGGTGTCATTAGCCGGACGGTTCTCTACGTCCCTTAATACATTTTCGAGCTGGATTATAGAATTTGTTTTGTTGAAACCCGTATCACTTAGTGCGGTTCTCAAAAGCGCAAAAGCATACGTAATTTGTTTATCGGTCATTTCATGTAGAGTCACTCCTTTCCTGCTTCTTGGCACATAATTCCAGTTGTAGCGTTCTTCGTCCTTAAACCCAAACTGAATTTTTGCTTTTTGTTTTTCAGATAGGGTTTGCAAAAACACATCAGCTGCTTTAGCCATTTCACTAAGACCTACCCCACTCTTTTGCCTGGCTTTCGAATCAGTTTGTGAATGACAACTTAAAAAACTTTGCGAAAGAAGTATGAAAAGAATAATAATCTGTTTACAGCATAAATAATTCATAACAACATAAAGGTAATTATTTCAATCCGCCCCTGGTGTTACCCGTGAAAAATCAAGAAAGCAATAAAAATCAATAGTTACTTCTCTTCATACGGGAAAAAGGGAAACCGCCACATCCAATTTTAGGATTTTTCCTGTCAGCAGTCGTTGTTGCTTTGGCTTTTTCTACTGTATTGGCATTATAAATTGTCAGACAAAAGCCCCAGCGAAAAGGTTCCATTCCCGTAAAATTCATATAGTCGATCCGGGTAAATAACCCGCCATCTGTTTTATTAGCTTTATCATTTTGAACAAGGAGGTATTGTTCTGTCGTATCGCAATCGATGATATGATATTTTGCACCTGGATGTTGTATCCAAAGGGTATCGTTTATAGTATATCTTATTCCATAGTCATCTTCAAATGTCCCTTTCAGCAAAGCCTGGAGGTTTTTCTTTACACGGTGAATAGTATCAGCAGACTGCGGGAATGTATGCTGGTTGCAAAATGTAAATAATATTGCTCCTATGATAAAAATTTTTTGCACCGTATAGTTTGATTTTAAAAAATTTGTTTTGTAAAGTTCCTTGTTTTTGTTCGGGAAATAATCAAGCAGGTATCTCAGTTAACTTTCAGTGCCCTATTTTCAGGATAAGCTCAACAATCATTGCGCCTAATTTATACCAGATGATCAATGAGAGAAAAATGGTTATGAGGATACGAGGAATAAAAAATTTTATTCCTTTTTTCTTAAACACATCAAACAAGCAGAAAAAAAACCAGCACACACTTAAAACAGCTGATTGCGTCTCGAACCAGGCAGTCAGGTAACTGGTTTGGAGCAACAGTCCCACAATAGTTTGTTCCACTGTAACCATCATATTTAATACCCCGAATGCATATATGTTCAATACAAGTGTTTCAATATAATTCATTCGCGGGCGGGAAATGATCAGCCATACGAACAAAGAAATGATTGGTATCAAAAGCAATTCGAATACATTCCGGTGGTTCATAAAATAGCTCCATGTTTCTTTTTCAGGAATTAAGAGATTGCTTTCTACGCTACGATGATATCCCATCCATTTGGAGATCAGGGTACCCGTAAGTATAAAAAGAGCTACCCAAATAAGATAAAATCCTACCGGCTTATGATACTTTTTCCGTTTCCCTTCAATGTATTCGTTTATCGTTTTACCGGGCCTGATGAGTAGCTGGTAACAGGTGTTCACAAAACCATGTTCGATGTGGCTGAAGAAATGGGCGATCTCAGCAACCAAAGAATGCCAGGTAAGTCTCTTCACATCTTTTTTTTGACCGCAATGAGAACAAAACTGGTGTTGTATTTCCGCCTTACAATTGCGACAGGTAACAGACATAAAAATTTGAAGATATAAAAAAAGATAAAACAAATCATTGTTCATCCATCCTTGCGATCCGTCCCGTAATTGAATTTTAATGACAGATATATAAAAACATTATCTTGGAAATTAAAAACGCTGGAATGTCCCAGAACGATCATTTAGAATTTACGACCAACGATCTATTGTAAAGGAATTGGTGCAAGCACTGTTCTCTCCCATGCACTGAATTTGTTTTTCAATTTCAAAAAAGTTTCGGGGAATTTTTCCTTTAAATTATTCTTCTCAGAAGGATCAACAGAAAGATCAAATAAATACTCTTCATTTTTTTCATCACGCAACCATTTCCAGTTGCCGTCACGAATAGCGGAATGTTGCCTTCGTTGAAAAATTCTCCAGTACAGTGTTCTTTGCACTTCATGTTGTTTCCCTGTTAGTACTGGCATCAGGTCTATTCCATCCAAAGGAAAATTTTTATCGGCCTTGGCTCCGGCTATGAAAATTATTGTTGCTGTCCAATCCATGGTTGTGGTTACCTGGTTAGTTACCGTGTTTTCTTTCAGTTTTCCGATCCATCTTATAAATGCCGGTTCACGGATGCCACCCTCCCACAATTGCATTTTTCCTCCCTTGTAAATACCGTTGTCAGAAAATTGGACACCACCATTATCACTGGTGAAGATGATCACCGTGTTACTGGACAATTTAAGTTCATCAACTGCTTTAACAAGTTTGCCAACTGCATCATCCAGGCTTTTCATCATGGCTGCATATGTCTCCGCTGAACCTCCTTTCATCCAATCAGCAGCAGTGCCGTGAGGGACGGGTTTATCTTCCGGTGACTGCCATGGCCAATGAGGTGCATTAAACATAAGCGCAAGAAAGAAAGGCTTTTGATGAGGTCGCTTTATTATTTCAATTGCTTTTTCACCGAGCAGGTCTGTTATGTAACCATCTTTTTGTACGAGAATATCATTTTCATATAGATCGGGCTCCCCTTTAAAAGCAGTGTGCGAGATGTAATCGGTTGCGCCTGTTTTAAAACCAAAAAAATAATCGAACCCGTTTTTATTTGGTGTATAATCTGGTTTATATCCTAAATGCCATTTTCCAACGAGATAAGTTTCATATCCTGATCTTTTCAGCAAATGTCCTATTGAAGGAGTTCCAGGTGATAA
>DASUTO010000105.1:0-12862 GCA_036374555.1 Chitinophagaceae bacterium | reverse complement strand
CCTTTATGCTGTACAAGCTGATTATCTTTTATAACGATTGTTACAGCTCCTGTCAACCATTTCTTACTGATATACTCATTAATCAATCCATCGATCTTTGCTAATCTTTCATAATCTACATTGTTATTCCTTGTCTTTGTTTGTAATACCTGCGACTGACCCAGAGTCGATATAAACAGGGCGATCACGAAAACAATTATAGTCCTGGAGCTGGCAAACTTTATCATTGTGTTTTATTTTATAAAAGAAAGATACCGCAAAAGAATAGTATGAGTTATCAGTTTTTCATCATTGGACACATACCACCCTTAGTATCTATAAAATCAGGTATTCTCCCTACTGGCCCGCTCTTTGCGAGTTTTATCTAAATTTTTCTTATGGAACCTCGCCAACAATTAGCCCTCATGGACAAGATCATTCGTGAACTGGATGATCTGAAGAACAGCCAAACATCAGTATTAAAGAAAATTGCGCAAATAGAAGCCGAGAATATTAATCTTGGCGTTGAATTATTGGGCAATGGTTTACCTGACATACATGAAGAAGTAGATGATTCCCTGGCAAAAACATCCACACTAATAGAACAATTTATCGAACATCGAAATAAATATGAGCAGGATAATAAGCAGTCACTTTCTGAAGGTCAATAAAGGTTTTGTTGATCCTGTAAAACGACAATGCTTTTCTATGCTAACAAAGATCATCGACGTAACTTCGCCTGCAAATAATAAGTATGGAATTAGGGATTGGTATGTTTGGCGATCTGCATATTAATAAAAATGGAGACATACAACCAGCAGAACAACGGTTAAAAGAGCTTATAGAAGAAATAAAACTTATGGATGAAGTGGGTCTTGATTTTTATGGCATTGGTGAACATCATCGTCCTGACTATGCCGTATCAACACCTGAAATAATTATAGCTGCCGCCGCAACTGTTACAAAAAATATCAAGCTGGGCAGCGCAGTTTCTGTTTTAAGTTCATCAGACCCTGTGAAACTATATCAAAGCTTTGCTACGATAGACCTGATCTCGGATGGCAGGGCAGAGTTAATGGCAGGGCGTGGCAGTTTTATTGAATCCTTTCCATTGTTTGGTTATAGTCTTGATGATTACGATGAATTATTCGAAGAGAAACTGGAGCTGTTACTGAAAATAAATAAAGAGAACCCTGTAACCTGGAAAGGAAAATTCAGGCCTGCATTAAACAAACAACAAGTATTACCTCGTGCTGTCAACGATCATCTTACTATATGGATCGCAGTAGGAGGGACACCCGAATCAGTATTACGTGCAGGTAAACATGGATTGCCTGTGATCTTCGCCATCATTGGTGGCAACCCCGCACAGTTCAAACCGCTGTTTGAATACTACAAGAAAGTGTATGATCATTTTGGTCATGATAAAAATAAGTTCCAGGTAGGTGTGCATATGCATGCTTTTTTTGGTGATGACAGTAATAAAATTGCTGATGAATATTATCCGATCTATTCCGCTCAAATGGATAGAGTAGGTCGTTCCCGCGGTTGGCCTCCTTACCAGCAGCAGCAATATGTAACCGGCAGGGGACCCAACGGACATTTGATCATTGGTGATGCCAATGAATCTATTGATAAAATTTTACATATGCATGAACTGTTTGGTCTTACCCGTTTTTCGGCACATATGGATGTGGGTGGGCCTTCACATAAATTAATGATGAGATCAATAGAGATCTATGGAACTAAGATCGCTCCCAAAGTGAGAGAGGCATTGAAGAAAGAAATAAGTAAGGTCAAACAACCGGATGAATAATTTAATTAACAGGCAAGTCTGGTGACAGACTTGCAGAGCTCATCTTTAGAAAAAGGTTTTTCAAAAAACACATCAGCTCCGTTTTCCAAAGCCACATCTTTGGCAGAACCAAAACCGGAGATCATAATGATCTTAATGGCAGAATATTTTTTCTTGATATAGCTAATAAAATCAACTCCAAACCCATCCGGTAATTTATTGTCAAGGATAATAACCGAAGGCTCTTCTTTCTGAAGATATTCATCGGCAGATACAAGATTGTTCACATAATCCAATTCGAAATTTTTTTCATTAAGCATCATATTCAGCAATAAGCCCATTTCGCCTTCATCTTCTACCACCAGGACTTTTTTTGCCGTTTTGTTTTTCGGTGCAGTTGTGTTTGACATAAAATTGTTTTTGATCAATGATTATAGAGTATTGAAATAACGGGATTGGGAACGTATAGAATGAAATAGTATACAAATTGCCTGCCTGACTTACCGTATTTCATGGGGAATTATTTCCCCACCAATATCAATGATGACTTTAAGTTTACAGTTGTTTTTACTTCTTCAAGAAAATAACGAGGGCTCCGATCAATGTTAATACAATTACCACTTTTCGATAATGATCATCTTTGATCCTCTTTACTATTTTTAAACCTATAAAAAAGCCAAGTGCCAGGGCTGGAAGTAATAGCAGGTCAGTTTGCAAGCTTGCAGCTGTAATATTTTTCCAATAGAATACCTGGAAAGGAAGTTTAAACAAATTGATGACTAAGAATAGCCAGGCTGACGTTCCGATAAAATGATTTTTAGGTAACCGCATTGCCAGGAAATAAAGATTGGAAAAAGCACCAGCTAGATTTCCCAACATCGTAGTGAAGCCTGCCATCACACCGGTACTTGCAGCAAATAATGGATGAGTAGGAACATTTTCGGATTTGATCATTTCCATTACCACCATAATAATAACTGTGAGAATAATGATTATTGCCATCATCTTTCTAAAAACTGCTTCATTCATTTCCTTACCTATATATACACCGATCAAAATGCCGGCTGCCATCCAGGGTACAAGTTTCCAAAAATGTTTCCATTGCGCATGCCTGTGATAATAGATCACGGCGGCAATATCAGCAACACATAATAAAGGCAAAACAATACCAGTGGATGCTTTGCCGCCAAAAACCAAAGCCATCAGTGTCACATTGAGCATATCAATGCCGCGAAGACCGGATTTAGCAAGCCCAAGAATAAATGCCCCTGTAAAAACTAATAGCAAATTAAGAACAGACCAGGTTGAAAGGATCTCCATATTTATTTTAAAGAGCTTTCAAGATACATAAACAGTTTTTATGCAGTTTGTCTTCGGGTTTGCAGAGGTCTTTTATGAAAATGCTCACATGCGCATGTGCAAAATCTAAACTCATACCAGAGTTGTGTATATTTAAGTGTTGTGTTCATTATTAAATTCAAATAAAAATGAAAGCAGCAGTTCGTTCTAAATATGGTTTACCCGGGGACCTAACAATAAAAGAGCTTGAAATACCAACTCCAAAAGAGGATGAAGTGCTGATAAGGGTATATGCCACTACTGTAAACAGAAGCGATTGCCATGTACTTTCAGGAAAACCATTTTTCATGAGATTTTTTACGGGTCTTTTGAAACCACGGGCATCAATTATCGGGTCTGATTTTGCAGGACAGGTTCATGCAGTAGGTTCAAACGTACGATCTTTTAAACCCGGCGATAAGATCATGGGTTTCGGCGGTGTGTTTGGCTGTGGCTCGCATGCACAATATTTCATATTGTCTGAATCGAAAGCAATTGAATCAATGATCATCATGTCGGAGAAATTAACATACGAAGAAGCAGCAGCCTGCCTTGAAGGAGCTTTTTATTCTGGGTCTACAATGATGCAATTAAAACCAAAGGCTGGACAAAAAGCAATGGTATGTGGTGCAACGGGGGCTATCGGCTCATCCTCTGTTCAATTTTTAAAATACTATGGTGTTTATGTTACGGCGGTATGCGGTGGTGAAAATTTTGCATTAGTAAGATCATTAGGAGCAGATAAACTGATCGATTATAAAACGCAGGATTTCACTAAAGATAACGAGCAATATGATTTCATTTTTGATGATGTAGGCAAATCCAGTTATTTCAAGTGCAAGCCACTACTAACTAAGAACGGTGCTTTTACTTCATCGGGTGGAATTGAGTATCTTTTCCTGGCACTCATAACGCCGATCTTTGGCGGAAAGAAAGTAATATTCCTGCCTCCTAAAAATGTAAAGACAACGTTGAGTTTTATAAAGGAGCTGGTTGAAAAGGGAAACTTCAAGCCGATAATAGATAGAAAGTATCCGCTCGAAAAGATAGCAGACGCATATGTATACGTAGCAAGCGGTCAAAAAATAGGGAATGTTATAATTACAATGTATGATGTTTAAGTTGACCGGATGCTAATTCTTTAAAATTTTAAATTCCACTCTTCTGTTTAATTGCCTGTTCTCCGGGTTATCACTACCATCAGCATTTGAATTTGGCGCTACCGGCATTGTTTCGCCATATCCATGTGAAGTGATTCGACCAGGTGCTATGCCCTTTGAAAGGATATATTCCATTACTGACCTTGCCCGGTCATCACTCAGCTTGAGATTATATTCATCAGAACCGTGGCTATCGGTATGTGCACTCATTTCAATTTCAATGGCGGGGTTTTCCTCTAATAATTTCACAACACGATCAAGTTCTACAAATGATTCGGGTCTCAGGTCCCATTTATCAAAATCAAAAAATACATTGTTCAGTCTTACCACCTGCCCGATCTCAATGGGAACCAGGTAGAGATCTTTATGTATTTCTTTATAACCAACTTTTACCAGTGAATCCAGGTTCAGGTTTTCGGATTGAGCAAAAAATTTGTCAGCTGTTGCCCTTATCAAATAATTTTTATCATAAGGTAACACGATCTTGAAGGAACCATCGATTGCACTTGATATTCCATTTCCGGCTTCAAGGCCATCAGGGAGTGTTTCATATATTAGGGAAGCGCATAATGGTTGCATTGTTTTAGCGTTGTAAACATTTCCGGTTACCATCACGATCGGCTTTGGTCTTTCTTTTTCCAAAAGTTTCACTTTTACAATATCCGATTCTCCATATCCTCCTTCGCTATTTGTTAAGTATGCATACTCCCCGCCAGCATCCAGGGTAAAGAAAGCATCCCACTCAGGAGTATTGATAGGACTGCCAAGATTAACAGGGTCACTCCATTTTTGCCAGGTCTTATCAAGACGCTTGGTCATCCAAATATCATTATCACCCAAACCACCGGGGCGATCACTGCTGAAATAAAGTGTTTCACCATCTGAGGCTAAATAAGGAGTCATTTCATCTTTGTCAGGAAGGTTGACCTTTTTGCCAAGTGATCTTGGTTCAGACCATGTGCCATCCGGTAATAGAAGAGACACATAAATATCATTAAGAGGACTTCGCGGTTCAGGTGACATATAAAGCAAAAGTGTTTTTCCATCATGGCCCATAGTAGCTCCTGACCGTAAGCCCCTGTCATATTTTGCATAATTTCTGATTCTCAATGCTTCCGGCTTGCTCCAATATCCATTTTCCTGTAGCCAGCACATGCTTACACCAGTTCCTGCGTAATCTCCGTTAATAAAAGCTCCCCTTATTAATATTCTATTATTATCAGGTGATATCCAGAAAACGGAAT
Source organism: Chitinophagaceae bacterium (assembly GCA_036374555.1). Lineage (GTDB taxonomy): Bacteria > Bacteroidota > Bacteroidia > Chitinophagales > Chitinophagaceae > VBAS01. Next base: position 7,346 of record DASUTO010000105.1, on the reverse strand, counting down.
TGTAATAATAAGTATTAAGCGGATAACCAAGATGCACAGCCTCGCTCCATGTGCCAGTACTATCCCGCATTGTAAACCAGATATCCTGTGAGTTGCGAACGGAATTAAAATTTGTATTATATGGATCATTCTCACGAATAAAGAATAATAAGTTACCATCTGCTGATATCGTGGGCCTTAATTCGGAAAGAGGAGTATTGATGAGTGAGCCCATGTTCTCCACCTTAATAATGGTAGATGAAGTAATGATGTTTTCTTTTTGTTGAACAAGACGGGCCGTATCACTACGTGTTGAATCAGCGGCAAGCTGTGCTGATGTGTAATGAAAGTAGGAGCAAAGAATAAAGCAGTAAAAAGCTTTTTTCATGGGATGGATTGTGACGTGAAAATAGTAAAACAGAAGTGGTTGAGATAGGGGGAACTTACTTATGGTTTTTCCGAATTACTGGTGATTGTTCAAGATATTACACATAAAAAAGGGAGACTGAATTTTCAGTCTCCCTGGATTTCCTATACATTGTCTGTTTATAGCAAACTTTTCATCCTGATTAATAAGTTGCCTTGATCTCTACCCGGCGGTTTTTAGTACGGCCGGCAGACGTGTTATTATCTCCTATTGGCATTGAAGAACCAACTCCTTCTACTTCGATACGGTCTGCACTGATTCCTTTACTCACTAAATATGTTTTTACTGCAGTTGCACGACCTTCACTCAATTTATTGTCTGCATCCTTTTCTATATTATCGGTGTTCCCTTCAATTTTGATCTTAAGATCCGGGTTGTCTTTCATAACCTTTACGATCTTATTTAATGAAGCAGTTGAAGTTGACGCAAGTTTTGCGCTGTTTGAACTGAAATAAACACTTTGGCCTGCAGCGGCAAGAGCTTTGCTTACTTCCGCTGGTACTTCAGGTGTATCGGGACAGCCATCGTTTTTAGCTACACCCGGAACATCCGGACATTTATCGACGTCATCATTGATCCCATCTTTATCTCTGTCTAAAACCGGGCAACCATTATTGCTTGCAGGTCCTGCCTGGCTTGGGCACTTGTCTTCTTCATCGTTGATACCATCTTTATCTGTATCAGGAATTGGACAACCATTGTATTTAGCTAAACCTGCCTGGTTAGGACATTTATCTTCTTCATCATTGATACCATCTTTATCTGTATCAGGAATCGGGCAACCATTATACTTAGCAGTTCCCTTTTCATTAATACACTTGTCTACCTCATCATTGATGCCATCACCATCTGTATCAGGAATGGGGCAACCTTCATAACGTTCAAGCCCTATAACATTCGCACATTTGTCTTTTGCATCAATAACACCATCACCGTCTGAATCAGCTTCTACTTTCTTACCAAATAATTTGAGCTTTAGCCCTGCCTGGATATTTTGATTTTTATATTGCATCTCGTCACCATGAGTGCTGGAATTATCCATATTACTGATCCCAAAAATGTAACGTCCAAAAATTGTTACTCTTCCGTGTGGAAGTACTTCAAATCCACCAAAAGCAGAGAAACTTGTTTTTTTAAAGTCATCTTCCTGCGCCATGTTAGTTTTATCTTCAAAAGAAGAGAACCAGTCTAACTGGGGTCCGGCTGTCAGCGCAAACTTATCACCCGTATGGAATTTCAACAATAACGGAACAGAAATATACCTGATCTTGCCATCATTAAGCAAGGTGCCCGTTGCCTTGTTGGAGTGATAACCATAAGAACTGTACATCAATTGTGGTTCAATCGAGAATCCCTTACTCACAGGGAAATTCACCCATCCACCAGCTGACCAACCGGGTTCAAAATTGTAATCAATGTCAGAGGGGTTATTCCCTGTAACTCTGAATTGGCTAAAATTAACTGCTCCCAATAACCCACCCGAAGCAGTGTAATGTTCTTTCACGATGTTCTGTGAATATATTGTTGCAGCTGCACAACAAAAAGACAGAACCAATAGAAATACTCTTTTCATAAAGTAATTTTTAGATTTAAAAATGCTTGCACAAATTTTTGTAGTAAGATCAAACCTGATCGTACTTAATTGTTGTTATAAATTTTTTATAAAAATCTTTTATCCAAAAGGCTGGATTCCAAAATTTATACCAATACAGTATTATTTTTTTAATGTTGCACAGTTTGTTCATGGTTTCACCACTAAACCAATGCAATTGGCTTGAAAATTCATCAATAAAAAATATCCGTACTCGTTTTTCAATAAAGATAAATTGCTCACCAGGTTGCACGTTGTTGGTCGTTTTACCTTTTAATCAGTAAATAACTCTACATTAATTCCGCCAGCATTCTTAAAATAGCTTTGCGGAGTTAAATATCTTGTTTTGAACAATTTGGCACGTTTTTAAAAGACTGTTTGCTATAACATAACCGCGTAGAAATTTAATATGGTAAAATCCTTCTGTTTTCTTGTTTTGATTTCATTGTTGCAGCCATTTTCGATAGTTGCGCAGTCTTCTGCCATTAAAGTTTTTAAGGAAGAACAGGGGAAGTTTTTCCACCAGCTCAATTATATTTCGGTCGATTCGGCTATAGTGCGTCAGCTTTCCAATTCTGTTAAGAGAGATGTAGATAGTATTTATTCTTTTATTGTATCAGATGCGGCGTTGCCTGTTGCTGAAAAAGGAAAGGCGATTCTTAGCCTTGGTTATTTTATGAATGAGCTTGGAAAAAATATTGCGCAGCAAAGGTCTGAAATGTATGATATTCCCGGTGCCGTTCAATCCTATAAAAATATTCTGAAAGCATTGCTTTCTCATAGATCTTTTAATCATGTACTAATAGGTATGCCTCCGCGACGTACCCAATTGCTGGCAACTACTTTCAGCCAGTACAAAGAACATAGTTTACTTGATGATATGGCAGTTTATAAAAGGATGGCTTCCTCACCAGAATTTATTCTCAGCTTTTTGGAAACTAAACCGGCATTTCGATATGCAGATTCATTATTAATTATCGCCGCCGTTAATGAGCCATCCAAGGTAGTATTGTATCTCAACCAGGGTAAACCCGCTTTAGCAAATAAGATCCGTGAGACAAAGAATGTATACGTCCAACAAATTATATCACTTGCAGCAGACAGGAATGCACCTGAACTGCTGCCTTTTGTAATAGAAATAGCCGAAAACAGGATCACTAAAGAAGAAGTACTGGAAGCAAGAAAGGATGTAACTAAATATTTTCAGTTGCTGGTAAATACACTGAAAGGATATGAAGGTGTTGAGGGGCCTGCTTTTATTTTTCAAAAATTGTTACGGAAGGGCTTAAAAGAGAAATCGCTGGCTTTTTATGTGACCGAGATAAATGAACTACATAACGCGGCTGAGGCGATACGCTTTGCTTCTGTAAAAGGTCTTCGTCCCGAAGATGTTTATTACATAATAACCAGCTGCGGTGATGAATTATACACTTCCAGTTTTCTTGGTTTGTACAAAAGATTAATGGAAAATTTCAAATCGCAATCTGCAGACTCATTATTCAATATCGTGCAGTATGATAATTTTCGCATCTTCATGAGGATTGCCGCCAATTATAATGTGCTGACAGATTTCTTAAATAAAATGCCCCAGGAAAAAGCGGCCGACCAGATGAATCGTTTTATTTCCGGAATTGAAAACGATACAAAATCTGGACTTGAAAAAGCAATGGATATCGCTGAATCTTTTACCGGTATCGATTCTGCGGTTGTTATCAGCGCTATGATCCAGCAGGAACTGCAATCCAATTTAAGCAGGTGCAAGTCGGGTCAATTGTATTTCGGCATAAGAATATACAGCATTTTATTACAGGTATTTGACCTTGTAAAGCAACGAAACTCTTTGAATAAATTATGGACCACGCTTGGTAACTATGAGATGCTTGAACGAAAGGCGCTGCAAAATAAGAACGGTGAGATCATTCAGCTGGTTTTATTTTACGGCGATGATGATGGAATTGCTTCGTTCAATAATTTTCAAAAGCTTTTCACTGATACCACCAAATGGAAAACCACCAGGAATAATAATTGGATAAATGTTCGTTCTGTTTCAGATCAGCCCATTGTCATTTATGCAAATCTTCCTTTGGATACAAAAGAAGAGCTGGATGTAAAAGCGCAGGATTCGTTATATATGTTTTTACAGCAAGAATCAGTCGAGCCGGTTGTCCTGGTGCATCGCGGTCATAGTTATCATGTTGACAATACATTGAAAAGACTGACGCCTGCCATAAGACTTGCTATACTGGGTTCATGTGGCGGTTCTAATAGCGCAATAAGCATTGCAAATATCAATCCTGATGCGCAGCTTATCGTCTCTAAAAAAACCGGATCAAAATCCATTAATGATCCCATCATTAGTGTGATTAATGAATCCTTACTCAATAACGAAGATCTGTTTTGGCCCATGATCTGGGAGAAGCTGTCTGCCCGGTTTAGTAAAGACGAATTCACCCGTAACCTTTTTAATGAATACATTCCTCCCGGGAAAAATGTAAGCCTTTTCGTACTTAAGCTTTTCAATTTTTATAATAGGCCGGCGTGATAAATTTGGATCTTTTATCACAGTTAACGACCACTCAGCAGGTAATTTATTTGTATCATAACTTCTGATTTCAAATATGAGATTTCGGTTTTAAAATAGGATATCTTTAATAAAACAGGGCTTATGCGAATTAATAAAAACGTGGCGGGCATTTTATTATTATTAGTTATACAAACCAGCCTGGTTGCGCAGCATTGGCCGACAAACGAATGGCCGGTTGCTACCCCGCAATCACAATCAATGAACCCTGATTCGTTAAAGGCATTTGATGAGGCCATTACCGGGGGGAAATATGGCTATATAGATGGAATGGTCATCATACGACATGGAAAATTGCTGTACCACAAAACCTATAAACATGATTACGACAAAATTTATGGCGATGATGCGAGGAAAAAAAGTGGACTAAATGCACTTGATCCCGGGGGACCCTACAACTATTATAATCCCTGGTGGCATCCTTATTATCGGCGTAGCGATCTGCACAGTTTGCAATCTGTTACCAAAACTATTACATCAGTTATTATCGGCGTAGCTACAACCCGCAAAGAATTTCCAGATCTTTCAACAACAGTGCTCAGTTTTTTTGATACAACACAGGTAAAGAACATCGATGGCCGTAAAAGAAGAATGACCATCCGCCATCTCCTTACAATGACTGCGGGATTTGAATGGAATGAAAATTTATCTTATAGCGATCCGCGAAATGATTGCAGCCAGATGGAAGCAAGTTTTGATTGGATACAATATGTAATAAATAAACCGATGGCTTTTGAGCCGGGTGCATCTTTTAATTATAATAGTGGTGCATCGGAATTACTATCTTATATCTTCCGAAAGGCAACTGGTAGGGACATTGAGGAATACGCAGCAGAAAATCTTTTTTCTCCACTTGGCATCGATCATTATTTCTGGAAACGCATACCAACCGGTCTTGTTGATACAGAAGGCGGCTTATATTTATCAGCAAAGGATCTTGCAAAAATCTATTATTTATTCTTAAAAGAAGGGAACTGGAATGGCAAGCAGCTGGTGACAAGAGAATGGGTGAAAGCATCGATAAGACCGTCAATCTCATTGCGGCAAGGAGTGAAGTATGGATACAAATGGTGGCTTTATGAATATAGTAATGATAATTCAAAATATGCGTGGGCAGGATCAGGTTTTGGCGGTCAATGGCCAATTGTTATTCCTGAATATGATATCGTTGCCGTATTTACAGGTTGGAATATAATTGGTGGTAATCCTTCATTGAGAGTAACAGAAGCGATCGGGCGGTTAATAAATGCTGTTTCAGATAAAAAATAAATCTTTCCTGGTCTTAAATGATGAGGGAAACAGGTTGATGATAAATTTTAATTCATTTATAAATGTTTCCAATAGACAGCAGGAAACCAGCAGATGAGAATCAATGTTGATATTTTTATCCATATTTCTCCAATAAAAGGCTTAACTTTCCCAAGTTACGGTTGATGCGCCAGGCAGTAATTCTCTCCTTCTCTCTTTTACACCCCGTTCACAACCTGTTTTTATTTTTAATTCATAGCTTATGTAATCAACGCTACTTATCTGATTACTATTTCCTGACCGGAATAGAGTAATCAATATTTTATAACAAAACGAAAATTTAAAATGGCATTTATAGATGACGTTTTACAAGCGCCTTCATACGGCTGGAAAAATGAAAATGGCGAATTGATAAAACCGACGCGTAGACAATTATTCCGTGAATTTTTTTCCCGTATCAATGTTCTTAGATCCAAAAGAAACTGGATATCATTTATCGGGTGGTTCATGATCTTATGTATGATCCCTTTTTGTTATTTTTTCCTGGTTCATTACTTCTCGTGGCAATTACTTATCGTCTTTCTTTTATATACTATGATCATTATGGGTACGCATGGCACTATTTGGTTCCATCGTTATTGCACACATAAATCTTTTACATTCCGGCATACGATATGGCGGTTCATTACACAGAATCTGGTAATAAAAACTATTCCTGAGGAAGTGTATGTTGTATCACATCATGTGCACCATGCTAAAAGCGATGAGCCAGGTGATCCTTATAATGCCCGTGCAGGTTTTTTGTATTGTTTTCTGGCCGAAGTAAATCACCAGGGCATCAATAAAAATCTTTCTGAAAAAGATTATGGACGGGCTGCGCATTTTATGAAACACACCGGGGTTCAAATGAATTCATATTCAAACTATAAAAGATGGGGCTCAATCGCCACTCCATGGTATACAATAGCGCTTTGGTTAGGCAATTGGACGTTTTGGTATATGATATTTTATTTTATCGGAGGACATGCGCTGGCCTGTACGTTTTTTACGGGTGCAATGTTCTGGATCACTTTTGTAAGAATATTCAATTATACCGGGCACGGAAAGGGAGAACACAAACATGTAGATGGATTGGATTTTGATCGGAGTAATTTATCGATCAATCAATGGAGACCGGGTTATTTTGCCGGCGAATGGCATAATAATCATCATTTGTATCCTGCCAGTGCCAGGGCTGGTTTTTTATCATGGCAGCTGGATCTTCCGTGGATATATATCTGGGTTTTATACAAATTAGGCGCGGTGAAGTCCTTTCATGATTCAAAAAAGGATTTCTTACACAAACATTTTCTGAGGAAAAAAGGATCATCTTCTCCGCAGGTTTAGTATTTGATCTTAAGAGCTTTCCTATATAAAATGGCAAATGGGTCTTATAATAAATAAGACCCATATACTATTCTTGTCGTCAAATTTATATTGGTTTGATGTCAAATTTTTCCCCGGTATTATTCACTCTCCAA
>DASUTO010000104.1:0-13304 GCA_036374555.1 Chitinophagaceae bacterium | reverse complement strand
CACCTACGCCTATCTTGGCGCCACTGGCCAGGTCAGACCGGAAAAAGCGTTCAAAATAGTTAACGAATACAGTGAAAAAGCTTTACAGCTTGATGACACGATCGCAGAAAGTCATTTGGCAAAAGCCAATGCGCATATGTTTTACAAATGGAATCCAAAAGCTGCATACGAATCATTGCAAAAAGCTATTCAGCTGGCTCCAGCGCACTCGGAAGCTTATGATGTATTTGGATTATTTCACATACTTACCGGAAAAAAAGAGGAGGCCATAAGAATTCTTGAAAAGGCGTCCCTGAATGATCCGTTGGCTCCACACCTTAATCATTTATTGGCCGAAGCTTATATCATGAATAACCAGTATGATGATGCGATACGTATCGCGGACCGGCTATTGGAAATGAATCCACAAATGAGAATAGCTCTTGAAACAAAAGGTTGGTGTTATGGAATGAAAGGCGATTGGCGTAAAGCTGCAGAATACTTTACAGAAGTTCATCGGCTGACAAATCATCCATTGAAAGGGTTAGCGCCACTTGGCTTCGCTTACGGCATGCTGGGTGAAAGAGAAAAGGCGCTTGATATCATAAAAAAAATTGAACAACGACAAACTGAAGAACCAAATGCGGTCCTCGACCCTGACCTGATGATGGTCTGGTGGTCATTAAGAGATCGTGATAAGACATATTATTACATCCAAAGATGTATTGGTGAACAGATGGGCCCATTTAACTATGTATTGGAGCTACCGATGATGAAAGGCGTGGATGAAGATCCCAGGATCAGGGCAATGCTTGATAAGGTTCGTGAAACTTATATTGCTTAAATAACTTTTCAAATGAATAAATTTTTATGGCTGGCCCTCTTTACAGGTGTATTGACCTCCTGTGATCAAAATAAAACTGCCAGCAGTACCAATAACAATACAGTTGCTGCCACCAGCTTTGATTCAAGTTATCAACCTGCAACATTTCCCGATGCCGGTCGTATGGAAAAGATCATGCAGGCCTTTCCTGTCATTGATAATATTTTTAAAAAATATGCCGATGAAAATCATTTACCCGGAGTTGCTTATGGATTAGTGGTTGATGGTAAATTGGTTTATAAAGGCAACATTGGCTATACAGACATTGAAAAGAAAATTCCCGTTACATCGGCTTCATTGTTCCGTATTGCCAGTATGAGTAAAAGCTTTGCTACCATGGCAATATTGAAATTGCGTGATGAAGGCAAATTGAATTTGGATGACCCTGCCTATTTATATATTCCAGAATTAAAGAATTTAAAATACCCAACTGCAGATGCTCCACACATCACTGTTCGTCATTTAATGACCCATGGCGCTGGTTTTCCGGAAGACAATCCATGGGGTGACAGGCAGCTGGCAGATACTGATAAAGATCTGCTCGACTTTATTGGCAAACAAATTTCATTTAGCAATCCTCCGGGCATAGCTTATGAATACAGCAATCTTGGTTTTGCTTTGCTGGGAAAAATTATCACCAACATTTCGGGGATGCGGTACCAGGATTACATCAGGAAGAATATCTGGGAACCATTAGGCATGCAAACCACAACTTATGAATATGGTGATGTCGCTCCGGATAAATTAGCACATGGGTATCGCTGGCTAAATCAAAAATGGAACGAAGAAGAGTTGCTGCACGATACAAAAGATGGAAGCTGGGGTGCAATGGGTGCCATGATCTCCTCTATTGATGAGTTTGCAAACTATATGGCCTTCCATTTGTCTGCATGGCCCCCGAATAATGCAAAGGATGATGGCCCGGTAAAAAGAAGTTCAGTACGAGAGATGCATCATCCATGGAGATGGAATGCGTTTAATCCTAATTATAAATATCCTGATGGAAGAACCTGTGCAATAACCGCTGCCTATTGTTATGGATTAGGATGGATGAAAGATTGTGATGGTAAAACTTATATTGCTCACAGTGGTGGTTTACCTGGCTTTGGAAGCCAATGGCGGATCATGCCTGATTATGGAATAGGTATTGTTTCATTTGCCAACCGTACTTATTCGCCCATGGGCTTTGTAAATCTGAAAATACTTGACACAATTGTAAAGATTGCAAAATTGCAGCCTATGCAATTGCCCCCTTCGAAAATCTTAGAGCAAAGAAAAAATGATATTGTAAAACTCTTACCGGATTGGAACAACGCGGAGCAGAGTGGGATCTTTGCTGAGAATTTTTTCCCGGATTATCCAATTGATACACTGAAAAAATATGCAAGGGACCTTTATGCGAAAGCAGGAAATATTATTTCTGTAAAAGAAGTAACAGCTGAAAATCAACTGCGGGGTTCTTTTATTATTGAAGGAGACAAAACCGATATTAAGATTTATTTTACACTTTCCCCCGAAAACCCCCCGTTAATTCAGGAGTATCGTATTTGGGAGGTGCCAAAAAAAACGAAAGAGTGATATTAATAAAATGGCCTGGTGCAATAGAACCGGAAAGATTTTTGCTGTAAATACGGAGACTATCTTCTTAAACGTTTCTTTCCCCTCGAAAACTTCTCCGTCTACCTTGAAGTATTGATAACCTGAAACTTTTCTTTTATGAAAAAGCAAACCATTGCAGTTATTTTGCCTGTGGTATTTCTTGTATTCGCTCTTATTGCATGTAAGAGTAATTCTGAAAAAACAGAAACACAGGTAACACAGCCAACGACACCTGAGGTGAAAAGCGTGTTTATTAACGGTGATTCGCTGCATTACATCGATATTGGACAAGGAGACCCGGTAATATTTGTGCATGGCACGTTGGATGATTATCGTTTGTGGTACATGCAAATGGATACATTTGCGAAAGATCACCGGGTGATCGCTTATAGCAGAAGGTACGCATTTCCCAACAGGCAAGTGAACAATGATACTGCTGACTATTCACCTGCCATTCATGCAAAAGATCTTGCAGAATTTATCAAATCACTTAACCTGGGCCCCGTTCATCTTGTTGGGCATTCATATGGAGCATACACAGCGCTGCTGACCACCATGGAACATCCGGAACTTGTAAGGACGGTTACACTTGGAGAACCACCCGTATTGCCGTTGCTTCAAAACGCTCCCGGGGGTGATACCATCATCGATAAATTTATGAAAACAAGTATAATTCCAGCAGCAGATGCATTCAAATCGGGCGACAATCAAAAGGGTGTTTCAGTTTTTATTGGCGGAGTAACAGGAGATAGTAATTTTTTTTCCAAAATGCCCTCCGAAGCACAGGCCATGATCATGAGTAATGTCCTTGAATTGCGTGGCATCGCACTTTCAAAAGATATTTTTCCTCCGATAAGTTGCGAGGATCTCAAAAAAATTAAAACACCCGTCCTTTTAATGACTGGGGAAAAAACTCTTCTGTTATTTAATGCCGTCAATGAAGAATTGAATAAGTGTTTGCCTAATAAAGAAAAGGTTATTCTTTCAAATGCAACTCATGGATTGGAAATGGAAAATCCTGTTGACTTCAATAAAATAGTACTCGCATTTATTGATAAACATTGAAGTCGTTTGTATTTTGTCTGTAACGCTGATGATCAAATTGAAATGATCTTGTGAGCTGATTAAGATGCAGGTTGAGAATCAGTCTCCTTGTTTATTTCCAAATAGATATAACTTTGTACCAGATCTTTCTCATCACCTAAAATCTTGCTATATGAATCTCATTCAACGCCTCGAATACTGGGGTGACCGGCACCACCCCAAATGGATCGACATCGTACGAATAGCATTAGGACTTTTTCTTTGTTATAAAGGCGCGGACTTTCTCATCCACATGAGTGATCTAATTGGTATAATGTCTTCCAATAAATATCCAAATTCCATTTGGTATATCCTGGCAGGACACTATACGGTTTTTGCCCACATCGCCGGAGGTCTCTGTCTTGCGCTGGGTATATTTACCCGTATGGCATGTCTTATACAGATCCCTGTATTGCTGGGGGCTGTATTTTTTGTAAGCACCAACGAAGAAATGCTCAGACCTTATTCTGAACTTTTTCTTACAATATTGGTGCTGTTATTACTGTTCTACTTTTTGATTGCCGGCAATGGTCCCTGGTCAATCAAAGTAAAAGAGGACAAGAGCAAATCTGATTGATCGTATCACAAGAGGTTGATCTATAAAGGATCAATCCCGGAGGATCGTTTCAAGCTGCTTAATGACAGCGTCAAAATCCCTATGCGCATTGTTATTTAAAACAATCATCGTTTTCTTTTTATCAATATACCGTATGATCTGGGTTTTATAGCCGGGATTATCACCATTATGTGACACCATTTTTCCTAAGGTCGAGTCTGTTCTTAATGACCAGCCAAAGCCATAATTAGATAGATTTCCATTATTTAATTTCATCGGGGTAAACGCTTCCTGCAATGTTGATTGTTTAATTAATTTTCCTGTATACAATCCTTTATCCCATTTCAACAGATCGGCGGCTGTAGAACTGATACGTCCCGGACCTTTTCTGTTTCCAAGCCAGATCGTATAATTAGAAGATGGGAATGAATCGGCACGAACCCATTTATGTCTTTCTTCCACATATATATGACCTATCGCAAAATTGTTTGTTGCTTTTTTTTCTTCCAATGTTCTTATATCGGTGCTTTTCATTTTTAATTTTCTGAAGATCCATTTACGGCATAACTCAATAAAATCTTTACCACTCGCTTTTTCTGCAATGCTTGCAAGCAACAGGTACCCCGTATTACTATATTCATATTTTTCACCGGGCTCAAATCGTTTTGGTGGCGCATATTTATTTAAATACTCTATGCAATCAGGATTACCCGCCACTTTTGTCTTATCCCAATATTTATCCATGATATCCTGGTAATCGGGCAGGCCACTGGTATGTGTAAGCAGGTTTCGGATAGTAATTCCTATATAAGGTAATTCAAGATATTTACTCACAGAATCATCATAACCAAGCAGCCCTTTTTCTTTCAGCATCATAATGATCATTGCAGTAAATTGTTTTGAAACGGAGGCGAGTTCAAAGATGTCTGATGTTTGTAAAGGAATTTGATTTTCAAATTCCCGATAGCCAAAAGCTTTTTGATAGATCGGTGTTCCGTTTTCTGCAACCAACACAACTCCGCTAAAATCTATTTCCGAAGCAAATAATGAATCTATTCTTTGCTGTTGACAAAAAGTCTGAGAATGGGTGAGTAAAAAGAAAAAGAGAATAAATTTCATGAATATTTATTTCAGGTTATATTCCTTTTTAATCGATACGATTAAGTTTGACGCTTTTACTTTGAAATGATCCAGATAAAATATTTCGGCAAGCCTGGTTCGTTTAACCAGGTGAATTTTTAGTAAAAATTCATTAATCAGTTGTTTGTCTGTATTAAATAAAGAAGGATTGCCATCAGGCATAATAATATCCGGATAGGTTTTTACCATACCATCGAAAATTCTTATGTCAAAGATCTTCCCCATAATATCTCTATAAGCCATCAGGTAATCACTTTCGTTTTGCTGGATAATTATAAATTGCTGATACAGGTTATCATATGCCTGCAAACTATCCACAATACTAGGCTTGCTGACAAGACGAAGGCCACCCGAATTCTTCAATTGCATTAAAGTGCCATCGGTCATCAAAAAAAGATTTTTGAATGTGGAAAAATTTCTGGCGTTATAGTAGAGTTTACCTGTTTGTTCTGCGTAAGTATTCCGAATAAATGCCTGTGTTATTGAATCGCCCAGTCGTATCATGTTTTTTTTCTCTGTAAGGCTTAATAACATATTTGCAAGATCCATATCCAGGTCTTTGATCATGGATCGCATATATTGTTTTTCGCGGTCTTTTTCAATTTTATGCTCCAATTGGTATTCTGCTAAAAATCCGCAGAACACAGCAAGGAACAACATTAAGAACTCCCAGAAATAATGTGTCCATTTCTTTCTTGGCGTATGAGTATGTGCATGTACGTCCATAAAATTCTATTTCAGGTGATACTCTTTTTTAATTATCTGCACCAAGCTGTTTGCTGATTTAAGCCCCTCTCCAAGTTCCGTCAAATATATTCTTGTGCGAAGCGCTTTAGTGGCAATCCGGTTGATGTACTCAGCGATCAGTCTTTGATCATCATAAATAAATTTAGCGCCGGGCTTTATCCCCTTAACCGGGTCCAACGGATCTTCGCTAAAAATAAAATAATTGTTATAAAAAATACGTGAGCTTACCTCTGCGATATTCTCTCCTGCTAATTCAAGGCGGTCCCTTATACGATATAATGTTTCGATATGATCCCAATATTCACGAATGGCTTTGGCCACTTCTTCCTTTCTTATTAATCGCATGCCGCCGGCATTTTTTAATTGAGAAGAGGTTCCATCTTCAAAACGAATATTAAGAAAGCGGGTCGTTTTACCTTGTAAAAAGTAAAGTTCATTTATATCATCAGGTTTTACCGGAATGCGATTACCTAAATCGATCAGCGAATCAAGAAAAGATAGTTGGGCCAATGCCCTGCTATGCACCCTGTTGATCGTTGCTGTATCGGTCTGCAGGTCTTCCAGTAAGCTTCGCATATATTGCTTCTCCCGCTGATGTTCAATATAATGTTCACGTTGATTTTCTGCAAGGAAACCACAGAACACAGCAAGGAATAACATTATAAACTCCCAGAGGTAATGAGTCCATTTTTTCCTTTCTGTATGGGCATGATGATGTACTTCCATAAAAATTATTTCTCCAAAGGAGTCCTTTCGGACAAGTGGTATTGTTCTGTAAGCTGGGTAATTATTTCAGTTGCCAATACCAGCGCATCATTTGCATTTTTAAGCTGAGGCCGCAGGTTTCTTGACCGGCATAATTCTGCATATTCATTAATTATGGTTTTATCAAAAGTTAATAAGGGAGGGTTTGTATGGATGAATGAATCAATTGCAGCCTGGTTAAAATTTTCATACACGGCTCTCCTTACTATGCTGTTGGCGGCGCTATTATATTTGAAGTCAAAAATTTTTGCCCGCAACTTGCGTACTTCCAGCTGTACCGGCTGGTCTACCTCTGTGAGCATTTCCATACTTCGCATCAGCTGGTCATAATTACTGATATGCTGTTCTAATCTGGAATTTGAAAAATAGCGTAATGAACCCGAGCTTTTCATTTGCTGAAAGGTGGCATCGTTTGACTGAAAGCCTCTCAGGTAACCACCGAATAAACCAAACCAGTACAATTTTCCCGAAGGGATCTTTGCAATATCATCAGTGGCTAATAATAACAAGAAAGTATCTAAATAATTGGCCGCATAAGTCCCGCGATGAACAATTTGTTCTAATTCTGATATATCTACCTGCAGGTTGGCCTTCATAGATGCAGCATAGATCTTTGCACGCTGATGTTCTATATAATGCTCCCGTTGGTTTTCGACAAAAAAACCAAGTGTTACCGCCAGGAACAACATTAAAAACTCCCAGAAATAATGTGTCCATTTTTTTCTTGGCGTGTGAGTGTGGGCATGTACTTCCATAAATTTTGGAGTTTTGGTTTGGGGTGTTTAAAGTTAAGACTTACAATATACTTGCTGACATTATAATGCTAACCAATTGAGTCAACATTCTCTTATTTTCGCATTCTTTATGCGACAACTGGCAGCAATAATGTTCGTAGACATGGCAGGGTATACGGCCCTGATGCAGGAGAATGAAAAATTGGCGAAGGCCAAACAAAAACACCTCAAAGACGTTCTCGACTCTACGGCAGCGGCGCATAACGGAAAAATTCTTCAATACAATGGTGATGGAGCGCTTAGCATTTTTTCAAGTGCCGTTGATGGTGTGAATTGTGCGGTTGAAATCCAAAAACAATTACAGCAGGAACCAACAGTTGATCTTCGGATAGGCATTCACACAGGCGATATTTCAATTGAAGATGGTACTATATATGGCGATGGGGTTAATCTTGCCTCAAGAATTGAATCATTGGCCGTTCCCGGAAGCATTTTTATTTCTGACAAGGTCGCAGATGAATTGAAGAATCAAACGGAGATCTCGGTGAAGGAAATAGGTTATTTTGAATTAAAGAATGTCAAAACCCCTGTTCGTTTATTTGCCATTACTAATAAAGGATTGATCGTTCCTTCAAGAGAGGAATTAAAAGGAAAAACAAAACCGCCGGTAAATCGTTTGGCTGTTTTGCCTTTTGTAAACTTAAGCCCCGATCCTGAAAATGAATATTTCAGTGATGGTATCACGGAAGAGTTATTGAACACACTGACTAAGGTTGATGGATTGCAGGTCACCTCCCGTACATCCGCATTTGCTTTCAAAGGCAAACTCGATGATGTCCGTGAAATAGCAACAAAGTTGAACGTTGATAAGATCCTTGAAGGAAGTGTTCGCAAATCGGCCAATCGTGTTCGAATAACGGCCCAGCTGATCAATGCGGCTGATGGTTATCATATCTGGAGTGAAAATTATGATCGTGACCTCACTGATATTTTTCACGTGCAGGATGAGATCAGCACGATCATCGCTAATCGCCTGCGGGAAAATCTATCACTTGCTTCGAAAAACGAACACCTGCTAAAAACTCCAACAAAAAATGTAAATGCATACACTCTTTACTTAAAAGGATTACACTATTGGCACAAGATCAATCCTGCTGATTATTATAAGGCCATTGAATGTTTTCAGCAGGCTGTTGACCTGGAGCCCGGTTATGCCCAGGCCTATGCGATGATGGCGATCGCGTATTCAAACCTTGGAGCTACAGGACAGTTAAAACCAGAAAAAGCGTTTGGACTGGCAAATCAATATAGCGATAAGGCCCTGAACCTCGATGATACAATTGCGGAAAGTCATATTGCCAGGGCAAGAGTGTATTTATTCTATGAAAAGAAATGGGAGGCAGCTTATGATGCTTTACAAAAAGCAATTCAATTAAATCCTGCTGCCACTGATTCCTATCGGTTGCTTGGATATTATTATATAGTAGTTGGAAAAAAAGATGAGGCTGTTAAGATCCTGGAGAAGGCTTTGGAGATCGATCCACTGTCTACAGTTATCAACAACTACCTTGGCGAAGCTTATGCAATGGCTGAACGTTATGACGATGCTTATCGCATGGCAGAAAAACAACTGGAGATAAACCCAAAGATGAGGGTCGCCATCGAAATGAAAGGCTGGTGCACGGGAATGAAAGGTGATTGGGAAAAAGCTGTTGAATATTTCGAGGAAGTTCATCGCCTTGCCAATGATCCGTTGAAAAGTTTAGCCCCACTCGGTCATGCTTATGCACGACTTGGCGAAAAAGAAAAAGCTTTAGACATCATTAGCAAGCTGGAATATCGTCAAACACAAGAACCCGATATGGTGCTTGATGGTGATCTTTTGATGGTATGGTGGGCACTTGAAAATAGATTCAAAAGCTACAAGGAAAAAGTTGTTCATCATCTCAGCAAATGCCTGGAGAAGGGTCTTGACACGATGCATTATTATGTTGAGTACCCAATGATGAATGGATTGAAGGAATATCCCGAGGTTATGGCGTTATTGGAAAAAAATATTTCCAAAAGATCATAGGATGCGTCCATTTTTTTCTTGGAGTGTGTGAGTTATGATGACTTTCAGTCCAGATGATATTCTTTCTTGATCAGTGCAATCAAATTAACTGCGTTTGGAAAAAATATTTCGTCAACCTTTTCAATTACTCTTAAATCCGTCGCCTTAAAATATCCCAGTCTTGTAACATATTTGTTCATAACAACAGGGTCTGTTGTTAGTAATGGGGGGGTATTTTTAATTTTTGTCAGTCTTGCGTCTGCAATTGCATTCATCGTCCATCCGTCAAACAATTCTTCAGCTCCCCTGAAAAGATCTGACAATCTTTCAAACCGATGACTTACCCTGACATCCAGGTCCCTTAGTGATTCATAATAAAGAGTGATAGAATCAAGCACATGTGTTTTGCGGATCAATCGCAGCCCGCCGGACCCCTTTAATTGCTCAAATGTCCTGCTAGTGTATTGAATACTTATTCCCCTTGAAGTAATGTTGCGGGCATGATAGTACAGCTCTTCAGTAGGATCTCCCATCTTGTATGATTTCAACTGCTGAATAAGCGAATCCATTCGCAATTGATTTTCCCGGTTGGCCCTGTTTGCGAGATGAAAGGAAAAAGTATCAGCTTTGAGGTCTTGTACAAATGATTTTACATAATCAATTTCTCTTTTATGCTCGATATAATGTTCCCGCTTATTTTCCACAAAGAACCCAAGCGTTACTGCGAGGAAAAGCATAAAAAATTCCCAGAAATAATGGGTCCATTTTTTTCTTGCAGTATGAGAGTGGTGGTGAACTTCCATAGATTTTTATTCAAGGTGATATTCTTTGTTTATCGTTGAGAGTAAATTTGTTGCCTGCTGCAATAAATTTCTTGAATCCCGACGCATCCCCCTGGTGATTATTTTAACGGTGTAAATAGCATAATTTGCCTCCGCTAATTCTTTATTCGTGAAAGGCAAAAGAGCAGGATTACCTGGCGGTCGCCGCGAAACATTATTCTCATCCAGCATGCTGCTTAACACTTTCGCATCAAAAACTTTATTTGCGGTCATTCTGTATTCCTGGGCAACCATTACTTCCTGTTCACCAAGTTTTTCCAGGTTTCTTATACTCACATCGTATCGGGTAATACTATCGGCAACAATCCTGTTCCGGATGAGCCTGAGGCCACCGGCGTTTTTAAGCTGTTGTAATGTGCCGTCGTTTGGGGTAAACCTGACGTCCACAAGTCGGCCTGTGTGAATAGCATTAAAATACAGGCTGCTTCCAAACTCAGTCTTTCGTGGAGAATTCAACAAATTAAATAATGAATCAAGCCTCTCAACTTTTTGATTTCTTTTTTCAATAGTAGTGTTAAGGTGAGCAATATCAGCCTTTATATCATTTACGAGTGATCTGATAAATTGCTTTTCCCGGTCCTTTTCGATCTTATGTTCTAATGTATACTCTGCAAGAAAACCACAAAACACAGCAAGAAACAACATGAGAAACTCCCAGAAATAATGGGTCCATTTCTTTCTTGGTGTGTGGGTGTGTGCATGAACTTCCATAATAATTTTATTCGAGTTGATATTCTTTTTGTAAAAATTGAATGGCTTCCCCTGCTGTTTTTTTTAGTGTCTGCAATCGTGCAATGATTACTATTGAAGTGCTCTTATACTGATGAAGAAAATAGGTCAGATCCAAAATCAGGTTCTTGTCAGTACTGCGCAAAACCGGCTTGCCTGATGGCCTGGTGATTTCCAACCCATGGATCATTGTTTCCAGTACATTTCCATCAAACAATTTGGCTAATAAGGGATAAATCTCCGTTAATTCCTGGGTTTCCCTGTTGTTCTGAAGATAGTTAATGTAATCGTTAGCCTGGTCATATGTCATGATGGTATTGGATGCCGTTTGATTCCGGATCAACCTTAGGCCTCCCGCATTTTTTAATTGTTTAATAGTGCGGTCATTCGGTTGAAAAAGGGTGGACCTGGTGACCCGTCGTCCCCAATAATATACCGATGGCCCATCCTTGTTGGGGTCCGAGCTGTTTAATGTTTTAATAAGGGAATCCATCATTAATATTTTCGAATTTCGAAGCTCGATATTGGAAGTAATTTTTGCCGTATCTTCCTTTAAGTCTTCAATAAATGATTTAATGAATACTTTTTCTCTTTTGTTCTCGACATAATGTTCCCGCAGGTTCTCCACTAAAAACCCTGCACTGACTGCAAGGAACAGCATCAAAAATTCCCAGAAATAATGTGTCCATTTTTTTCTTGCAGTATGAGAGTGGTGATGAACTTCCATACATTTACTTTAAATGATACTTTTCCGAATAAAATTTGATCAGCGCAACGGCTTTTTCTCTTAACCTGATCGTCTGCCGGTATTGAAAGCGGCAGGCAAAACGGTAAACCATTATCTCATTGAAAAATCGATTAAGTAATTCTTTGTCTGTTGAAATTAAATTCACTTTTTCAGGCTGTGTTCCTTTTGCCCAGCTTGTTTCCATGCTTTGCGAATAAGCGAATACAGAATTCCGGGTACCTCTGACCCTGGTTTGCATTTCCTGCAATGAGGAGCTTTCAACTTTCAGCAAATACCTTAAGAATTGATCATAAATAATAAGGCTATCTGCATCCTCTTCTTCCAATAAGCGAAGACCGCCGGCATTTTTTAGTTGTTGCAAAGTTCTGTCAGTAAATATCAGGTCCTGGAAACCTATGGACGCAGCGTATATTTTATTAATGCAATCAGCAGATTGAAGTTTCATGTTGATCGAATCATAACATAAATACAATTGATCGAGTTGTGTTTCCTTAATTCTGTACTGGGTTATAATATTGGAAAATCCCGCAGTATCTGTTTTTAGATCTTCAACAAAGGATCTTATATATTGAAGACCGCGTTTATGCTCAATGTAATGTTCCCGCTTATTTTCTACAAAGAAACCCAGCGTAACCGCAAGGAACAGCATAAAGAACTCCCAGAAATAATGTGTCCATTTTTTCCTGTCTGTATGGCTATGGTGGTGAACTTCCATATGGTCTGTTTTATTGCAAACGATACTCTTTAATTATAAATTCGCTTATATCTTTAGCCCTTATTTTTAAATCCCCCATCCTTCTTCTGAGCGCAATATTAATCCCCTTCCTCCTGCATTTCTTAATTGAATGATTGTCCTGTCATTTACACTAAAAATATCACTTCGATGCATCCACCTGAGAAAATAATATATTTCCCCTGCATGAGTATTGAGCTCCGGATCATTAAAAACAGCAATTGCAGAATCGGCCCGTGCTATAGTAAGATTACAGTATGCAATCCTGTTATTTAAAGTAGCGGTATCTCTCTCCAGATCTTCAACAAGAGATCGTATATATTGACGTTCCCTATCCTTTTCAATTTTATGTTCTAACCAATATTCCGCTAGAAATCCACAGAAAACAGCAAGGAATAACATCAAAAATTCCCAGAAGTAATGGGTCCATTTTTTCCCTGGCGTATGTGTCTCGCCTGAGGCGAGATGTGCATGGTGGTGGACTTCCATAATGATTTTTATTCCAGATGATATTCTTCATTAATAAACTTTCTGATCTTAATTGCTTTTGCTTTTAACTCAATCAATCGCAATCTTGTTCCCTGGTTAATTCCTTTGATGTTAGTGATAATCAACATCAGGGTATTGAGTGATTCATTATCAGCGGGTTTTAGTTTTAAAATTTCTGTTGGCCTGATCACCCGGTTCTGATCATCGATCACTTTGCTGAAATC
>DASUTO010000103.1:0-6106 GCA_036374555.1 Chitinophagaceae bacterium | reverse complement strand
GCTATCGGGATTTAACTTTTGACTTTCTTTCACTATCCAGTCTACTAACTCTTCCGTTTCCGGTCTTGGAATCAAAACATTTTTGTTCACTTTGATTTTCATCCCGGCAAACCATGCTTCACCCAATACGTATTGAACAGGCTCGTTTTTTTTTAGTCTTTCTGTTATTTCATCCAGGTTTTCGAGTTGTGTGCAGGTGAGATAGGGGACTTTATTTTTTGCCTGCTCTGCTCTCGGCATATTTGTTATATGTTCGATCACCAGCTCAATAATGTTTCTTAATTCATCATTGTCATAAACTTTACTAAGCTCTTTTGTCAAAACCGTCCGTGCTTCATTCAAGGTCATTGGCAAACTTACGACGTCAATGGTGAATGGTCAATGGTGAATTTGTACACTCATCAGGACGGTATAATCGTTTATTTTTGTAGATATTCGCCATTTACAATTGACCATTCACGAAACATACATGTACCGTAGCCTGGAGCTTGCAACGCTCGGTGCAGGTTATGTAGCGCCTAATCCAATGGTGGGGGCTGTGCTTATTTATAAAGGAACGATCATTGGAGAGGGTTATCATCAGAAATATGGTGGTCCTCACGCAGAAGTGAATTGCATAAATTCAGTAAAGGAGCAGGACAAGGCTAAAATTTCAAGCTCAGTTTTATATGTTTCACTGGAGCCCTGCAGTCATTTTGGTAAAACACCGGCTTGTACCGACCTTATTATATCGCATCAAATTCCCGAAGTTGTTATTGGTGGTCGTGATCCTTTTAAGGAAGTTGATGGAAAAGGAATCGAAAAGCTTAAAGCTGCTGGTATAAAGGTTATTGTTGGAATTCTTGAAAAAGAATGCCAGCAACTAAACAAACGGTTTTTTACATTTCATACAAAACATCGGCCATATATAATATTAAAATGGGCCGAAACAGCTGATGGAAAGATTACCGGTGACGGGACAAATCGTTTATTGATATCGAATGAACAAACAAACCGGCTTGTTCATAAATGGAGAAGTGAGGAAGCTTCTATTCTTGTGGGTACGAATACAGCATTGCTTGATGATCCCGAATTAACAACAAGAAACTGGATCGGCCCCTCACCAATACGATTGGTAGTTGATATGGATCTTAAATTGCCATCCACTTTAAGAATATTTAATGGAAAACAAAGAACGATTATTTTCAATACGGTAAAGCACGAAGAACAGAATAATCTTATGTATTACCAGGTAACTGAAGATGTAAATCTTGTTCATCAAATTGTGAATGCATTATACCAATTGAAAATTCAAAGTGTACTTGTTGAAGGCGGCGCAAGACTTCTGCAAGCATTTATCGATGAAGAAATGTGGGATGAAACAAGAATAATTAAAAATGAAGAATTAATAATTAATAATGGATTGTCTGCTCCAGAGCTAAAGACAGGGCTATTAGACGAGGAGTCTATGATCTTGAATGATTCAATAAAAATCTATACAAATGAATTGGGTTGAATGGTTGGGATATTTTGCAGCGGCGTTAGTAGTGCTTAGCTTTTTGGTTGGCCAAAAAGTAAGAAGGATCCGGTTTATAAATATGCTGGGCGCCATTGCATTTTTGATTTATGGTATTTTGCTTGATGTAAATTTTCCGATCATTATTCCTAATGCATTTATAATTTGTATTCAATTTTACTATCTCTTTATAAAAAAGGAGCAAAACACTGTCAAGCAATAATCCCGATAGCAATTTTTTCCAAACGATCGAAAAAGAATCGATGGCTGAGTTTAAAGACCGGGGCAGCCGCTTTCTTGCTTATGCTTTGCCGGTTTCATCAGCCGATGGTTTTAAGAAACGCTTAAAGGAATTAAAGGAAGAACATCCTAAAGCTGTGCATCATTGTTTTGCTTATCGCATCGGTACCGATGGAAATAATTTTCGCAGCAGTGATGATGGCGAGCCTTCAGGAAGCGCCGGCCGACCTATTCTTGGTCAAATCGACAGCAAACAATTAAGCAATATTGCCGTCGTAGTTGTTCGTTATTTTGGGGGAACCTTACTTGGCGTGCCTGGTCTCATCAATGCCTATAAAACAGCGGCGTCTTTTGCTTTGCAGTTGAACCCCATCATCAAAAAACCTGTTCTGATCAATTACAGGCTGCAATTCGATTATACCATTCTGAATGATGTAATGAGAATTATTAAAAAAAATGACTGTGTAATTTTAAGACAGGAACTGCAACTGTTCTGCATGATCGAAGCGTCTATTCCAAGATCACAACTTGAGCTGTGTATTCTCCAGCTGAGAGGTCTCAAAAGCATGGAATTGTCAGTTATTTGAAAATTTATTTTTCATCGACATATTCACTCTGAAAATAATTTAACTTCATCCCTCAATTTTAAATACACGTTATGCTTGCAAAAATTGTTTCTGTAATCAGTTTATTTATTCTATTTGTTTTCCCTTCTTCTTCGCAGATTTCCATTATTCCGGAACCTGTTTCTTTAAAACAGAACGAAGGAACCTATGATTTTAAATCTAAGATCGTTATCGGCGGAGAAACAACGAATGCATCTGTCAAAAAGATCACTGATTGGCTGAAAGAGAAGTTAACAGTTACCGGTTTGCCGGTTACTATTGCTGCAGCAAATGAAAAAGCCGATATTAATTTATCTCTGAATAAAACAGCAAACGCAGCAATAGGCAAAGAAGGCTATCAACTTACAAGTTCTCCGGGCAGTGGAGTTGCCATCAGTGCCAATGAGCCGGCAGGATTATTTTATGGTGTGCAAACCTTCATTCAACTTTTACCAGCTGCTATTGAAAGCAGATCCGTAGTTAAAAATTTTTCATGGTCTGTGCCGGCCGTCCAGGTCACGGACTATCCCCGTTTCGGATGGAGAGGTTTAATGTTTGATATCTCCCGCCACTATTTTAATAAGGAACAAATAAAGCAATACATGAATACGATGGTGAAGTACAAATACAATCTGCTTCACCTTACGTTGTCAAATGATGAAGGCTGGAGGATTGAAATAAAGGCCTTGCCCAAGCTTAATTCTGTTGGTTCTTGGAGGGTAAATCGCACAGGCCATTTTGGAAATTTTATTCCCCCTACAGATGATGAACCTCGTGATTATGGTGGTTACTTAACGCATGAAGATGTAAAAGAACTGGTGCAATATGCAAAAGACAGGTTCATAAATATTTTGCCGGAGATCGATGTGCCCGGCCATAGTCTTGCTGCTATTGCTTCTTATCCCGAATTAGTTTGTACACCCGGAAAGTATAGAGTTCGCTCAGGTGAAAAAATTATGGAATGGCCGGCCAATGCACATTTTTACGGTTTAATAGATAATTCACTTTGCCCTGCAAATGAAAAGGTATATGAGTTTTTAGATAAAGTGTTTACAGAAGTTGCTCAACTATTTCCGTTTGAATATATACATATGGGTGGTGATGAAACGGCACGAAACTTTTGGGAAAAATCTGATGCCATAAAAGCATTGATGAAAAGAGAGAACCTGAAAAATCTGGATGAAGTGCAAAGCTATTTTGTAAAACGAGTGGAGAAGATCATCAATTCAAAAGGAAAGAAAATGATCGGATGGGATGAGATATTGGATGGGGGGCTTGCACCCAATGCTGCTGTAATGAGCTGGAGGGGAATGAAAGGAGGAATTGCAGCGGCTAAGATGGGGCATGAAGTGGTAATGAGCCCAACGACTTACGCATACATAGATTATATGCAGGGCGATGGCATTATTGAACCACCGGTTTATGCTTCATTGCGTTTAAGCAAAACTTATGAATTTGAACCCGTGCCTGAGGGAGTTGATGCAAAATATATAAAAGGTGGACAAGCCAATTTATGGACAGAGCAGGTTTATAATATGCGTCATGCAGAATATATGACATGGCCACGGGCTTTTTCGATTGCTGAAACTGTTTGGTCGCAAAAAGAGAAAAAGAACTGGAACAGGTTTGTGTCAAAAGTGGAAGATCATTTCAAGCGGTTCGATTATGCACAAACAAAATATGCGCCCAGCATGTATGAACCGGATTTTAAGTTTACAAAGAATGATAAAAACAGGATCACGGTTGAAATGAAAACGGAAGTGCAGGGCATTTCTGTTCATTACACATTTGATAATTCCTTCCCGGATAATTTTTATCCTGCCTACTCAAAACCTGTAGAAATTCCTATAGATGCCTCAACTATGAAGGTGGTAACTTATCGCGGTGACAAGCAAGTGGGAAGATTAATTGTTTTTCCAATTGCTGAAATGAAGAAGAGGGCAGGAGTGAAAGATAAAACGTAGGTGGTATCAGGAAGCCAGGCTCCTGTTTAAATACTTTATTGGATTTAAGTAAAACATTTTTCTTTTTCCCTGTATGCTTTTATCTATTCGCCATGGATAAGGAATTATTGTTTTAATGGTATAATGCAGATGGGAAGCCTTTCCAATTGCATTTCCTGTATTGCCAACTGTACCGATAACGGTTTTTGAAGACACAATAGAAAACTTATTTGTTTTGATTTTATCAAGATGAGCATAGTAATGTATTCGCCATTTTGGGCCCAGGATAAAAACAACATTACCGCCTCTTGACGTTTTGCCTTTATATAAAACAATGCCGGCTGTTGCCGGCTGCACATCAGTCCCCTTTTTTGCAAATATGTCAACACCTTTATGTGTTACTGATTTGCCCCAGGGGTATGCCCAAAAAGAATTTTGAGAATAACTTTTTGTTGTGGCTCCTTTCACCGGCATATTAAATTCCTGGGGAATGATAAAACCGATAAGTAATAAAACAAATGACCCGGCGAATATTTTCGTGGCTATACTCAATATTCGTTGACGGGTCATAAGATGAGGGATATATTGGTCCTGGTTAACTGGCTTTTCAAATTTTATTAGATGTCTTGTTGAATGTTACAACCCAATTAAAGCATCATAAAGAATGAACCACATAGACACATAGCACACATAGGAAACCGCACATAGGATCTCTATGTGAAATCTATATTCCTATGTTTCTATGTGGTGAAAAAAGGTTGTCATAAACGGTCAATCAATTTCTATTATAACAAGTCATCTTCTTTGAACTGGTATTGGCTTTTTATCTTCCGCATCACTTCATCCATGCTTGCACGATGATCTTCCGGTTGCCATTCGCCGCGTTCCCATTTATCCAGTTCCCGGTCAATATTTTTTTGCTGGAGCTGCACTACTTTTTCTGCAAGCGTATCACTCATCTCTTTTTGCTTTTCATGATAGATCTTTCTTCTTTCAAATCTTTCCACTTTATCTTTTCTTATTTCGCCTTCTTCATTCGCCATGTGCAGTAATTCTTCTTTTGCTAATGCAATATCATAAGGCCCAAGCGGCATCATCAGTTTCGATAATACCGGCCCGATCTCAATTAAGATGATCAGCATGGAAATTAAAAGGCTTGCCCAGAACACACTGTTTTCTTCTGCGGACAGATCAGCCAATGCTTTGTTGCGTTCCAAAAAACCCATATTCGCCATAGCGGTTGCTTCAAATTGTTTTCTTTTATCTTCCATGGAAGCCTTGGCCCCGCTCACCAGGCTATCCTGGCTTTTCATATTTTGTTCAAGCAGTAAAAGTTCAGGAGCAAATTGAATTCTTGCCAGGTTAAATGCATCCTGTTTTAATCTTGTAATATTTTCAATACCTCTTTGACGACTGCCGCCCGTGCCATCCGCCTCCTGCAGATACGCTGATTGCAAATTGTGCAGCGTATCCTCGATCGCCAGCTTGCGACCGAGGAGGCGCTGTCTTTCAGATTCTGCATTTACAAGTTGATTTTTATATTCCATGGCTAAAAGACTATCATTAAGCCGGATCTTGTCATGGAGGTTTTTCGTCATTTTAACGTTGATCTCTTTTTCAAAAATTTTCATCTCTAGTGGCCGGGCAATCACTACACCGATAAGCAATGCAAGAGCAAGCCGCGGCACTGCCATCATGATCTGTTTGCGCCGTGATACGCCATATTTCCGCATGGTGGAAACAAGAAATCGATCGAAATTAAAAATGATCAAGCCCCAAATGATAGCAAACCCGATCGTCCACAACCAGTTTCAAAATACGGT
>DASUTO010000102.1:0-14727 GCA_036374555.1 Chitinophagaceae bacterium | reverse complement strand
CATAAAATTTAATTATATTAATAATTGAATAAATATATTTAGAAGGAGCCGGTCCAAAACCTTTTGGAGCTTCTTTAACTGCCGGCTGTGCATTGGCAAACAGACAGCAAATTGAAAAAACATGGAATAAGAAAAAAAGTTTTTTCAAACAGATTTTTTTAGATCCTCCGGACCACTGGAATGCATTAGTCAGAACAAATATATTGTTCATGAAACCGGTGCTCCTTAACAATTAGCAGGACGTAGCAAGAAAATGTTGCCTGACCCTTATGAAACTACCAATTCTTCTGATATAATCAATCATTTTTAAACAACATCGGAGCCATTTGATACAAGCTACGACGCCATGATTGAAACTCATGCGCTGTGCCGGGAGAAACATAAGTAGTGACGTTATAACCGGCTGCTTTTAAATCAGCTTCAACTTTAGGAAGACCATTTGCTCCATTTGTTTCTTTGCTACCATAGCTGATAAAGATGTGTTTTGGCTTAGTTTTTCCCTGCAATTGAGTAGGGGTGTAGTTCCCACCACTTAATAATCCCCAGTAACCAAATACATCAGGTTTCGCTAATGTTATGGTATGGGTTTCAAATCCACCCATTGACAATCCCGCCATAGCACGATTATTTCTGTTAGCTATAGTGCGGAAATGTGATTCAACGTAAGGTATTAACTCATCAAGTAAAACAGTCTGAAAAGCTGCGACACCGGTAGGTTCACCAGCAGTGACACCAATAGTTACAACTCCGGCTGCACCCATACCGCCACCTGCAGGAGGAGTACGACGGTTTACACTATCTGTACGAGCACTGTCGCCGGCAGCACGTCCCGGAGGAGGACTGGCTGGACGACGTCCTATAGGCATGCCGGTATTAGTCATCCCATAAGTCATTACCACAATAAAAGGTTTTATTCTGCCTTCCGCGATCATATTATCCATGATCAAATTAGTCTTGCCTTGAACACCCCATGAAGTTTCATTTTCACCCCAACCATGTTGGAGGTATAGTACAGGGTATTTGGTCTTACCTTTTTCGTAACCCGGAGGCGTGTAAACAACTGCAACCTTTTGTAAGTTCGTGCTTTTTGAAGTAAAGATGATTTGCTGCATGTTGCCATGAGGAACATCTTTAAGCGCATAAAAATCCTGATCTTTTGCAGGAACCTCGACGCCACTTTCCCAGCGTTGAGAGCCATAGAAGTGCCCTGTTCCGGGATCATTAAAAGTGGCGCCATCCACGTTAACGCGATAATAGTGAAATCCTTCATCCATCGGGCCAGCGGTAGTGCCAATAAAATAACCACTATCAACTTTCGTGAGCTTTGTTCCTCCTTGTCCCCCAAGACCGAGACTTACCCGAACACTATCAGCGTTTGGCGCATAAATCCTAAACCTGACGTATCCCTGGGAGTTAACTTGCGGATATGCCTGAAATGGCTGGTTAAAACTAGAAGGCTTAAAATCTTCCAAAGGCGTAGTTTGTGCTTGCATCTGTGAATAACAAATTGAACTAATTAATGTAGTTGCTAAAATGATAGCTGAAGATTTTAGATTCATTTGATTTTAGTTTTGAGAATTAAAAAAAATTATTCCAGCAGATCTATTGCAATCGGATCACAACGATACTTTTGGCAGGAAGATCAATTGATAATTTATTACCCTCCAGTTTTGCACCATTAAAAGGTTTTATCATGACTTTATTTGGTTGATCAAAACTGTTGTAGTCATTCACTTTATCAGATGTCAATATTTTCCCAGTAACTGATTTATAGTTGCCATCTATTGTAGTTTGAATTGAGATCGGTTTGTTTGCATCAATGTTTACCAAAGAAATATGAACAGCACCCGTAGAATCTTTTGAGGCAGAAATATTCAATGCTGGAATTTTTTGATCACCATTAATATAATCAGGAGCTATAAATTGAACAGGAATAAGTTTGGCATCCTGGTGCACTTTATATAGATCAAAAACATGATACGTAGGTGTAAGCAGCATTTGAGCACCTTTTGTTAATACTAATGCCTGCAACACATTTACGGTTTGTGCAAGATTGGCCAGCCTTACCCGGTCAGCATGATTATTAAAAATATTGAGTGTTGTTCCTGCTACGATCCCGTCACGCAAACTGTTTTGCTGAAACAGGAATGCTGGATTGGTGCCCGGCTCAACATCTGTCCAGATACCCCATTCATCAACCGCCAATGCCACTCTTTTTGTACTATCATATTTATCCATGATAGCGGAATGACGGGACACAAATTCTTCCATGCGCAAACAATTTTTCATGGTGCTGAAATATTCCGCTTCATCAAAATTTGTCGCAGAACCCTTACGCCTCCAGTTACCTGTAGGAACTGTGTAATAATGAAGACCCGTTCCCCACATCAGGTTTAATGGAACTTTTTTCATCAGTGTCTCCGTCCAGTGATAATCACCGGAGTTAGCGCCGCTGGCCACTTTACGCAATCTTGCATTCGGATAATTTTTGGCATAAGAAGCATATTGCCTATAAACATCAGCATAATATTCGGCTGTCATATTACCACCACAACCCCATGTTTCATTGCCAACGCCCCAAAATTTTACATTGTATGGTTTAGAATGTCCATTTTTCCGACGTTCACTTGCCATTGGGCTTTCACCGTCAAAATTCAAATACTCTACCCATTTATTCATTTCTTCAACTGTACCACTTCCAACATTGGCTGAAATATAAGGTTCGCAATTAAGAAGGGAACAGAGTTCCAAAAATTCATCTGTACCAAAACTATTGTCTTCCACTACGCCGCCCCAGTTTGTGTTTACCATTTTCGGACGCTGGTTGCGTGGCCCGACTCCATCACGCCAGTGGTATTCATCGGCAAAGCATCCGCCAGGCCAGCGAAGATTGGGAATTTGAATTTTTTTCAAAGCTTCAACGATATCTAAACGAATACGGCCTTTTTTGGGAACATTAATTGAATCACCCACCCAAAAACCATCATAGATGCAACGGCCAAGGTGTTCAGAGAAATGTCCGTAAATATTTCTATCAATAGTTGTTTTTGCCGAAGCTGTATTCAATGTGACCTGAACCTGTGAGAAGATCTTTGCCTGATTGAAAATGAAAGCAAGTAAAAAAAGTTGAATAGTTTTGCGCATACTTTACTTATTTTTTATTCGAATTTAATTTATGCAACTTCATTCACTAATGTTCCGATCCGATCAAGAGAAATTCTTATTTCGTCTCCGCTTTTCAAATTGAAATCATTTTCCGGTACAATCCCTGTTCCTGTCATGATCCAGGTTCATTCATTCGTTTTTATCAGTGTAAATCCCTGGTCACTTTATCATCTGACCTTCCATTCAAAATATCCCAGTCGGCGCCAAGGTGAGCTTGCTGTACATGATTAAGATACAGTTTAACATAACCCCGATCCGCTACCGGCTTCGGTGCAACCCACTCTTTTTTGCGCTTATTTAATTCTTCATCGCTCACGTGTAAATGCAATATTCTCTTACCAACATCCAGTTCAATCATATCACCATCTTTCACCAATGCTAAAGTACCGCCCACAGCTGCTTCCGGAGATACATGCAAAACAACTGTTCCTGCGGCAGTGCCACTCATTCTGCCATCGGATATCCGTACCATATCCTTCACACCTTTTCTAATAAGTTTTTCCGGGAGGTCGACATTTCCAACTTCTGGCATGCCAGGATACCCTACAGGGCCTACACTTTTCAGAACAATAACTGAGTTCTCGTCAATGTCAAGCTCAGGATCATCTATCCGCTGATGATAGTCTTCAATGGTTTCAAAGACCACTGCAGCTCCTTTGTGTTTCATTAATTCCTTTGTCGCAGCAGAGGGTTTTATAACTGCTCCCTGCACGCAAAGATTTCCTTTAAGCACGGCTATACCTGCCTTTTCCTGCAGTGGTTTATCGACGCTTGCAATTACATCGTGGTTATAGCAGACCGGAGTCCTGTTGTTTTCTCCAATCGTTTTTCCATTCACAGTTATTACATCGTCATGCAAATATTTTTTTAATTCTTTTATCACAACGGGTAAACCGCCTGCATAGAAAAAATCTTCCATGAGGTACTTTCCTGATGGCTTCAGGTTAACCAGTAAAGGGATCTTACTACCTATGCTGTCAAAATCTTCGAGCTTCAGATCCACTCCAACTCTTCCAGCTATGGCAAGAAGATGAATGATGAAATTTGTAGAGCCACCGATTGCAGCATTGATCACAATGGAATTTTCAAAAGTTTTACGTGTAAGAATCTGAGAAAGCTTCATGTCTTCTTTCACCATTTCAACTATTCTTCGTCCGGATAATTGTGCCATCACTTTCTTTCGTGAATCAACAGCAGGGATCGCAGCGGCACCAGGAAGAGTGAGCCCTAACGCTTCTACCATACAGGCCATCGTTGATGCTGTTCCCATCGTCATACAATGACCGGCGCTTCTGGCTACACCTATTTCTGCTTCGAGAATATCTTCCTGCGAATAATTTTCAACTAACATTTTTTCTTTCACCATCCAGTTGAATGAACCAGAGCCCAGACATTCTCCTTTAAATCTTCCGTTCAGCATTGGGCCACCAGGTACCACAATAGTTGGCAGATCAACACTACAAGCACCCATCAGTGTTGAAGGAGTGGTTTTATCACATCCTGTAAGTAAAACAACTCCGTCTATTGGATTAGCACGGATGGTTTCTTCTGTATCCATCGCCGCCAGGTTTCTAAACAGCATTGTAGTGGGC
Source organism: Chitinophagaceae bacterium (assembly GCA_036374555.1). Lineage (GTDB taxonomy): Bacteria > Bacteroidota > Bacteroidia > Chitinophagales > Chitinophagaceae > VBAS01. Next base: position 9,970 of record DASUTO010000102.1, on the reverse strand, counting down.
CGCATAATAGTCTCACCAAGAGAAGTAACCGGAAATTCTAACGGAAATCCTCCTGCTTCAACGACACCACGTTTTACTATTTCTGCAAAATCACGGAGGTGACCATTGCACGGTGTTAATTCACTCCATGTGTTACAAATGCCGATGACTGGTTTTCCCTTGAAATAGTCATTTGGATAACCCTGGTTGCGCAGCCAGGAACGATGTACAAAACCCATCTTTTCATCTTTTGAAAACCAATCTGCGCTGCGAAGGCCATTGCCATTTGTTGAAAAGATATCGTCAATTGTTTTGTCCATTGAGTTCGGCTTATTATCACTAAATTTTCGTTTTTTAACTTGCCTGATTTTACCATCTATCATATAGGATAAGTTTACTGTCAGATTTCAACCAGTTGAATACCTTGCTACATTGATGAAGTAAATTTTTTAAAAAACCCCATGTAAAAACACAGGGTTTGACTGCTTATTGTTAGAAGATACTCTTGTTACATATCTTCTTGTCCCACTTATTTTTTATCCCAAAACACTCTGGTTGATAATTTATCGTCACCAATAGCGGTTTTCGCTGCATTGTAGTTTGCAGTATTTGCAGATGCCTCTACATCAGGATATGATAACCTCCTGACAAAATCTTCAGTATTACCAAGAGATCCCCGGGCTGTATTTACAATTAGAGCAGGAAATCCAGTTCTCCTAAAGTTCGCAAATGCCTCAGTCCCGTTTCTAATATTCACGACCCAGTATTGAGTATTGATCAACTTAATTGCATCCGTTGCATTGTAGGCGACTAAAGGGTGAGCCAGGTAGGCTGCTTTATCCGAAGCAGAAATAGGAGTGGTTCCGGGATATAGAGTATACGCATCCATGTCTGCAATGATCCCATTTTCATAATATGTTTTGGCTTGAGCGTCACCACCAGGAACCCAACCTCTTTTAGCTGCTTCTGCAAGCAATAACGATGTTTGCGCATATGTCACCCAAAATTCTGGGGCATTTGGAGCAGCCACTGTCCATACGTTCACCTGTGAATAGTTCAGTCCTGATCCCCTTGTACCTCTGGGAACTGCATTATTTTCTACACCTATAGGAACTCCAAACTGATTGGCTAAAACTGTGTCAGGACTGGTTGTAGTAGATGCAACATTTCCGGGATCGGGGAAGTTTGCTAAAATGAATTTTCCTCGTGGATCTACTGTAGATTTCAGTTGATTGACGAACGGCTCGGCAGCATAGTTAAAATGGGAGAAGTTTCGCAATCCAGCGTTATCACCTAAAGTATAAAGTGTTCCATCATATTTAACATGAGCATTATCTGCATTCGAAGCCATCACACCTCCTGCAAATGCCTCAGCGACGATTGTCTGGGCTTTTGCGGGATCCAGTTTGGAATAGCGCATACCCAATCTTAGCAACAATGAATTACCCAATTTCTTCCACTTAGCCACCTGGCCTGCAGCATTTGTAGTTCTGGTCGAGGATTGAGCCTTTGTCCCATAAAAAAGATCCTCGGGAACAAAATCAGCACTGGTACTTAATGCAGCGATCGCTTCTTTTAGCTCTTTGTAGAGGTCAGCGTAAATGGTGGCATCATCGTCATATTTCGGATAAAAAACAACATCTGAGACAGCTTTTCCTGCTTCGGAGTAAGGAACATCACCATAAGCATCCACCATTCCCATAAATACCTGTGCTTTCCAGATCCGGATCATGCTCTGTAAATTCACACGGGTTGTAGTCTGGCCTAAGTTCGTTAAAGCCTGGATCAGATTTTTGATATTCGAGTTATATTCCCCCCATTTGGGGTTACTATTAATGTCAACATCCACATTGAAACTAAAGCCAATAGTGGCTCCTTGATTATACGGTGTCACAAATTGCTGGACAATTGTATGTTCTGCAGTCCAGTTTCCGACATGGGTTCGTTGTGCCCCGGCAAACAAAAGAGCCGGATCAACAGAGTTTATCGCATAAGGATTTGTGTTTATTTCTACAAAATCTTTATCGCACCCTGCAAAAAGGAAAACGGTGCTTATGAAGAGTAGTCGCTTAAATATTTTTAGCATATGGTTAGAATTTGACATTTAAAGTAAGATTGTAATTACGTGTGGTCGGCAGCGAGGAGTTCTCATAACCTGCTCTTATATCACCGGATGATTGTATTGCTTCCGGATCAAGACCTGGCAAGTCCTTATAAATGATCGCCGCATTCCGGCAGGAAGCAGATAATGATAGACCTTTTACGAAATTCAGAAAGTCTGCCTTTTTCAGAAGCGTATTAAAATTATAGGTAAGGGTAATATTCCTTAGCTTGATAAAATCTGACTTAAAGGTGAAAGGATCTCCAATTTGATTGTTTCTATAATCTGCCCAGTAATTCGCCAGACCGCCATTTGCTGCAGTAAGCACCACAGTGTTGGGCGAACCCGCATTGGGAAAGCCCACATCAATAACCCCAGGAACCAGTATCCCGGTTTCACGACCCTCCAATGACAACTTGGAATGCCCTTGTCTTGTCATATTCAAAAGTGTTGATGTTAATACGGTACCTCCAAACTTATAATCAATAAATACATTGAACGAAAAGTTTTTAAAGGTCACGGTATTATTCCAGCCACCGGTAAACTTGGGGATCGAACTGCCGACAGGGTGAAAGCCAGTACCAACAGGGCCACTCGTCTGATCATTGACCAAGCGGCCACTGGAGTTTACTAGAATTTCACCCTTTGCATTCCTTTTAAAGCTTTTTACATATAATTGGTTCATCGCAAGCCCTTCCGTATATCTTAATTCTCCGAGAAACTCGTTGGCGTTTGCCGGAGGTATGTTAGAATTAAAGGCTATTACCAGGAGAGTTCCGCTTGGATTGCCAACATCAAGGACTTCTGTTTTAAGATAGGTGTTGTTCCACGAAGTGGTCCAGCTAAGATCGTTGGTTTGGATAGCTTTTAGTTCAATAAGTGTTTCCAAACCACTGTTCTTTAATGAAGCCACGTTTTCTTTTGAAGTATTATATCCTGATGCAGTGGAAATATTAACATTAAGTATTTGGTCGGTTGTTACTTTATCAAATGCAGCAATATCCAGCAGCAATTTGTTTTTGAATAATCTTAGTTCAAGGCCTATTTCTTTTTCTGTTACGGTAAATGGCTGCAATAATGGATTAGGAGCAGTGCCACCACTTATACTAGCAAGGGTCTGGCCATTAAATTGATTTTGATTGATAGCATAAGTTAATACACCATCATAAGGATTCACACCAGCAATACTACCTACCTCCGCCCATGAAGCTCTCAGTTTACCATAAGAAAGCCAGTTCATATTCGGCAACAACTGTGAAAAGATAAAGCTACCGGATACAGAAGGATAGAACTTATTATTATTTTCAGGATTTAAAACGGAAAACCAATCATTCCTACCAGTAAGATTCACGTATAACATTTTATTCCATCCAAACTCAGCCCAACCATAGAGTGAATTGATACGGCTTTGGCTATAACCCATGCCTTGGTTTTTGACCGTACCGTTTGGAATAGTATAAAGACCAGCAACTGTAAAATTGCTGGCGCTCTGGTTTAAATTTCTGAACTCTGACCTCTGTGTATTTCCACCAAAACTTGCATCAACAGAAAATTTATCAAACTCTTTGCTGCCACCAAACAGGAAATCCGCGTTTATATCTGTTGTAGTAGTCTGGTTTATATTATAGTTGCCTCTGTATGTTCCATCACTATTGGTAAGAACCTCGGCTCCCGTACCATTCAGCGCATAATTCTCCTGGAAATTAGTACCACGATCATAGTTAAACCTTCCCTGGGCATAAAGCCATCTGAATATGTCATACCGTAAGGTAGCCGTTCCGAGAAGACGGTTTCTGTCTTCCTTATATTTTTGGCCCATTTGTATCGGGTAGTATGGGTTGTTAATGGTACCAAGGAATCCGTTAGTCTTCCACTCTGCTCCGGCAGCATTAACTGCATGATCCCTATAGGCTTCTAATGGAACGGAAATAGCCATCCTGGTAAAGAAATTTACAACACCATCACCCTGGGAACCTATTTGAGGAGGGTTAATATAATCCTCATCTGCGTAGTTGACATTTAACTGCAGTTTGAATTTTTTAGTGATATCATGATTGATCCCTACATTGAAGATCGTTCTCTTATATTCATTCTTTGGTACAATCCCCTTGGCATCAGTGGTTGAAATGGATGCCCTGAAGCTCCCATTGGCCCCGCCGCCTGATAAACCAAGTGTGTTGGTAAGATTTGTACCCGATTGCAAAAAATCAAAAAGCTGGTTAGGATAAGCAGAGTAGGGTCTTGAAACCCCATCAAAATTAATGGTGGGCTGTCCATCTAATTTAGCCCCCCAGCCAAACTGGCCATTACCCGCAGCAACTCCTGCATTTGCAGGTTTCGCACCATTCTGTCCCTGCCCGTATTCAGTTTGGGTGATCTCGTCCAAAAAATTCACAGCCTGCATCGTGGTATAGCTGGAAGTGAAATCAACTCCTATTCCCTGGTTCTTTTGTCCGGATTTAGTAGTAATGATAATTGCACCTGCTGCAGCTCTTGAACCATAAAGAGCAGCAGCGGTAGATCCTTTCAACACGACCATACTTTCAATGTCATCTGGATTAATGTTATTCAAATTATCTCCCCGGTCACGTTGTTGACCGTTTCCCTCGGCATTCCTGGTTCCCTGGTCCATCGGCAGTCCATTAATTACGATAAGAGGCGAGTTAGTAGCTCCGGCAAAACCAACCTGGCCACGTAAACGTATCTGGTTACTGGAGCCTGCACCGGCTGCGGGAGGTGTTATATTCAGTCCTGCTACCTTACCCTCAAGGGACTCGCCTATATTAAGAGTCCTTTGTTTGACAAGTTCATCCGGATTAACAGATGTTACAGAATATCCTAATTTTCTCGATTCTTTCTTGACACCTAATGTGGTTACGACAACCTCACTAAGACTCTGCTCAGTGGATAATAATACCACGTTTAATGATGTTCTTCCATTTACAGATACCTCCCGGCCAGAAAATCCAATAGAAGTGAAAACAAGTACTGAATTGCCGGAAGCATTGATGGAAAACCTACCCAAAGAGTCTGTCGCTGTTGCTGTTTGCGTACCTTTTACAGATACTGTAACAGCAGGTAGTCTTTTTCCATTTTCATCGCTTACGGTTCCTGTGATACTCTGCCCAAAAGAAAGTACAGTAAAGACCAGAGAAAGAAAAAGAAAGATGAAATGTTGAGTGGCCGACCTGATAGTCAGCAAGCATTTTTTTCTCATAATAGCAAGAAGTTAGTTGTTAAATGCAGTTATTGAAACTGCTGTTTGTTTCGTATAAGCAGTACAAAGTATTCGAAGTTTTAAACAAAAACTTCCAAATAATTACAGCGTAAAATATTAAACAGAAAAGATCTTATTGAAAATATCTTTTAATCAAAAAGTGGATCGGTAACCTGAACAAAAAATTCTCATTAAAAAGAAAACAGTTTAATGAAATGAATAATTAATTAAATTAACTATGTGCTACATCAAAACTTTTCTACACCTTTCACATTCATTTTTACAGAAGCTACCCTATCGGGAATGGTGATAAATAAAATTTTGTTGTTTTTGCCTGCAAAAACATTATTAGTGCCACCGCCCGCAGGAATTGTCAGAATTTTATTTCCGGTTTTTGGATCATAGGCATTTACTCCAACTCCACCGCTAACATAAATATTACCCAGCTCATCCAAAGACATGCCATCGGAGAAATTCAAATTGCTGACAACTGTCTTCATATTGGAGAGCGTACCATCAGCATTGATATCAAAAGACCAGATCTTTCCGGTACCATTATAAGTCCAGTTATTTACATATAGCTTTTTACCATCGGGAGTTCCTGCAATACCATTTGGCCATATATCTGCATTCCATGTTGCCATTGTTGTTACCCTTACTAATGTGTTACTACCGGGGGCGAGATAATAAACATGACCACCTTTGCCAGTTGCAGCCTGCTCTGAGTGTGTAGGCTCCCAGGGTTGTCTGCGGGGATCTGATGCGTCCCAATAATCTCTTGGAAATATCGGGTCAGTGATATACATACCACCGGTAACCGGGTTGATCCAAACATCATTGGGTCCATTTAAAAGCTTATTATTGTAATTATTCACCAATACTTCATGGCTGCCATCCATATGTATTTTCCATACTTCTCCGTGCATGTCGGCACAAGCTATGAGATCCCCATTCTTGTCAAACGCCATTCCGTTGGATCGTCCGGTACCTTGAAGAAATAAGGTTATCTTACCAGTGGCAGCGTCCCATCTATAAATTCTATCATCGGGCTGATCGGTAAAATAAACATTCCCATGTCGATCAACTGCCGGACCTTCAGTGAACTTAAATCCTTTTTGAATAGTGTCTAATTTTCCCTGTTGACTGGCTGAAATTAAGCTGGCAGGATCAAAAAAATTGGATTCGCTTCCGGGGCCTTGCTTAAACACGTCCAGGTCAGCATCCTTCATAGTTTTTTGGCAAGCATTAAAGCCTAATGAGCAAAGAGCTCCGAAGAAAAAGAAAATAAACAGTCCTTTTTTCATTGCATAGTTTTTTTTGTTACAAAATGAGTATTACGACAGGTGGGTAAGAGTTAGTTTAGTTTTCAGCAATGTACCTGACTATAAAACTGGTGCTAACAATAAAGCAGACGTTTGAGATTGGTATAAAAATATTTTAACTCTCCTAAGAAAAACTTCCAATAAAATACGGCGATGAATATTGTACAAGGTCATATCCGTTTATTCGTAATATCGCAAAAGAAACTCTGAAACTAACGATTGCATGAATCAATACTCTTTTAAAAAAGAATGTGATGAGCTTCATGCCTTTTCTCATATTATTGAATTTGCTTCAAAAAAAATTAACACCATACAATTCGATACTTTGAAAAAACAATCAGCTGACTATTTCCGCTATTATTATGTAAATGATGGTCGCTTTGATTGGGTGATCGACGAAAAGCATTACGTTCTTTTTCCCGGCGACCTTGCTGTTATCCTACCTGGTCAAAGCTTTGGTGGTGAAAAAGATTTCCTTGACATTGGTACTATTTCATGGATGCATCTTGAGTTGGAACAATTTGAAAAAAATGGCAAGATTGCAATGGGCAAATGGAGCCGCCTTTCTGATCATGAATGCAAAACCATCGGAAGGATCTTACTGCAAAATAATTGTCCTATCCTCTCGGAAGTAAAAGAAGTTGGTGATTTGTTTCACAACATGCAAAACGAATTTATTAACCAGGAAATTGGTTATGTCTCTTCTGTCAATCAACTCATCGATCAACTGTTTATTTTAACTGCACGACAATTGACGCACCAGAATAATTCGCGGAGAGATTTCCCTCAAACATTTATGAAACTCGAACAATCACTTCGTGAAAATTTATCGCATCAATGGACGCTGGAAGAAATGGCAGCATTGGTTGGACTAGGAACGACTGCTTTTTCAGAAAAAGTAAAAAACTATACTGGTTTTTCACCGCTGAATTATTTGATCAATATACGGATTACAGAAGCCATCAAATTATTAAAACGTCCGGATGTACATGTCACTGACATAGCACTGGATGTAGGATTTTATTCATCACAACATTTTGCGACCACTTTCAAAAAATTAACAGGCTATACGCCCAGTGATTTCAGAAAGAAAAATATACCTGAATCTGAATAAATTTTTTAACATGGAATGCATTATTACCATAGAAATTGGCACAGGGTCTATCCGGGTTACAGCTTTTGATATGCAAGGAGAACTGATAGGTTCTTCAAAAGGTTCTTATCCTACTTTTCATGCAAGGCCCGATTTCAGTGAGCAGGATCCCGAACAGATTTTTATCACCATGCTGTACATCCTTAAGAATTTTTTGAATGAAAAAATTCATTCGAAAAAATACCAGGTTGTAAGCATATGTTTTAATTCAGCTATGCACAGTGTGTTGCCGATTGATAAAAACGGTGTACCACTCGGTAATGCAATGGTGTGGTCAGATAACCGTGCAAAGAAGGAAGCCGATGAATTGAAAAGCTCTGAACTTGGCAAGTCACTATACAAAATAACGGGCACCCCGATACATGCCATGTCGCCTCTCAATAAGATCACATGGTTAAAGAACAACGATATCGATCGTTTTACTGCAACAAAGAAGTTTTTGTCTATTAAAACTTACATCATTCAACAACTCACCGGTGATTACGTGGTTGATTACAGCGTGGCTTCTGCAACTGGCATGATGAATATTTATTCCATGCAGTGGGAAGATAATGCGCTGCAGCATGCAGGTATAAAAAAAGAAAACTTAGCGGAGATTGTTCCCGTAGTTTATTCACTCAATAACCTGAAAAAGGAATATCAAACTTCATTGGGCTTACATGACAGAGTAAAACTGATCGTTGGCTCAAGTGATGGTTGCATGGCTACATTAGGTGCCGGTGTCTGGGGCGAAGGAAAAGCAACAATTACAATTGAAGAAAGTGGCGCCGTAAGAGTGGTAGGCAAAGAAGTGGTGCAGGATGAAAAGCAACGCTTATTTAATTATGTACTTAGTGAGGGCAATTACGTTTCAGGTGGGCCAACTAATAATGCAGGTTCGGCTTTTGAATGGTATGTTAAGCAGTTTGGTGATTTTAAAAAAGCATTTGACCTGGAAGATTGCATGGAAAACCTGATCATAGAAGCTGCTAAAATTCCTGCCGGCTCCCAGGGTTTGCTTTTCCTTCCATACCTGCAAGGTGAAAGAGCCCCCATATGGAATGCTAATGCACGGGGAATGTATTTCGGATTGAACATAAAACATGAGCAACAACATTTTCTTCGTGCCACGATTGAAGGTATTATATACGGTTTTTACAGTATTGGAAAAACTCTGGAAGAACATCGTCCGTTCAAAAGCCTTTCTGCTAATGGAACATTTGCTGCTTACCCCCTCTGGACCCAGCTTATGGCCGATGTTTTCAACAAACCTGTTCATATCAAACAAAGTTCTGGTTCCGATAGTGTTGCCTGTGGAGGGTTTTTAGTGAGTGCAACCGAATTAGGTATGTATAAGAATTTAGAAGAAGCGGCGCAAAAAGTGAAACTGACTGATGGCTTTTATCCGCAACAACATAATCATGATATCTATCGGAAGCAGTTCGCCATTTTCGAAAATTTAAGCACAAAACTGTTCGCTGAATTTGAAGCCATTGCTGATTTCCAACAAAACAATTAAAAAATGCAATTACTATTTAACAGCTATGAATAAAAAAACTGTTTACAATATTTTTTATTTGGTTGCGGTTGTTCTTTTGATCGCCTGGATTGCTATAACAATCCAACAACTGCATAATTGGGGCGGATGGCTGTTGATGTTGTTTTTCCTGTTTCTTGCAATTGCTTTCCGGGGACATAAATTCTTAAAAGGCTTTTCTTACACCGTGCTGATTTTTGCGGCCGTTAGCCTTGCGATGTACTATCCGGATTATTTTAAAACTCTCGGCAATTTTAATCTTAGTGCAGTTATTGTACCTATGCTGCAACTCATCATGTTTGGGATGGGTACTGAATTAAGCTTACAGGATTTTTCAAGGATTGTGCAAATGCCAAAAGGGGTTATCGTTGGCGTAATGTGTCATTATATAATTATGCCTTTGGTAGGTTTTGGCGTTGCTAATATGTTTAATTTTCCACCGGAGATTGCTGCCGGTATCATACTTGTAGGTTGTTGCCCCAGCGGTCTTGCCTCTAACGTGATGTGTTATTTAGCCAGGGGAAACCTGGCTTTGTCTGTTTCAGTTACCACTGTATCAACTTTAGTAGCTCCATTGCTTACGCCATTTTTAATGCGTCTTCTCGGTGGTAGTTTAATCACAATTAACTTTATGGATATGGTTTGGGAAATGATCAAGATGGTTGTTCTTCCGGTAGCATTA
>DASUTO010000101.1:0-2785 GCA_036374555.1 Chitinophagaceae bacterium | reverse complement strand
CCAACAGAAATGTTTTATCACTTCTTCAAATCATTCAGTGATGCAGCAAAATGCAATTTGAATATAAAAGTTGAAGGGGAAAATGAACATCACAAGATCGAATCTATTTTTAAAGCTCTTGCTAAATCGATAAGAATGGCTGTTAAAAGAGATGCAGAGAACATGCAATTACCAACCACAAAAGGAATACTTTGAAGATTGCTATTGTAAAATATAACGCAGGAAATATCCGGTCAGTTTTATATGCATTGGAAAGAATTGGTCACACCGCAATAGTCACTGATAATACCAATGAGATACAAAATGCCGATAAAGTAATTTTTCCTGGTGTTGGCGAAGCAAGTACTGCAATGAACTATTTAAGAGAAAGAAATCTGGATTCACTTATTTGTTCATTGACCCAACCTGTACTAGGTATTTGCCTTGGCATGCAGCTAATGTGTAAATATTCCGAAGAGAATGATACTACATGTCTGGGAATATTTGATGAAGGCGTTAAAAAGTTTGCCCCCAAGCCCCCTAAAGGGGGCTTAAAGGTTCCTCAGATTGGATGGAACTCTATTGATGAATTAAAGACTGAGCTGTTTAAAAATGTAAAGAGTGAAAGCTATTGCTATTTCGTTCACGCCTATTATGCCGCAAAGGGAGAACATACAATAGCAACAACAGATTATGTACAACCTTATAGCAGTGCGTTGAGAAAAGATAATTTTTATGGCGTACAGTTTCATCCTGAAAAAAGTGCAATAACTGGTGAACAGATATTAAAAAATTTTATCGAATTATAGTATGGAAATAATACCGGCAATAGATATAATCGAAGGAAAATGTGTTCGTCTTACCAGAGGAGATTATGAACAAAAGAAAGTTTATAATGAAAACCCATTAGAAGTTGCAAAACAGTTCGAAGCTACAGGGTTAAGTAGATTACATCTTGTTGACCTGGACGGTGCAAAAGCTGGTGATGTAAAGAATTGGAAAGTATTGGAACAAATTGCCTCAAAAACAGAACTTCTTATTGATTTTAGCGGTGGTATAAGTACAAGTAAGACTGTACGTATTTGTTTTAATTCAGGGGCTACCTATGCTGCTGTAGGGAGTATAGCTGTAAAAAATGAAGAAGAACTAATAGCCTGGTTCATTGAATTTGGAGTTGAAAGATTTATCATAGGTGCAGACGTAAAAGAAGAAAAACTTGCGATAAAGGGCTGGACCGAAACAACAGATACAACGGTATTTGACCTGATAGAAAATTATAAGACAAAGGGAGTGAAACAATTTTTTTGTACAGATATAAACAAAGACGGATTATTACAGGGGACAGGCATTGAGCTGTACAAAAAAATCTTAAACAGTCACCCTTCTATTGACTTAATTGCCAGCGGCGGCGTTTCCTCTATTAATGACCTGCTACGTCTTAGAGAAGCCGGATGTAGCGGAGCAATAGTAGGAAAGGCCATTTATGAGAAAAAAATATTGCTGAAAGATTTAAAACAGTTTTTATGATCAGCCAGAATGATTTTTTGCTGTTTGCATTTGCCAGTCTGGTGCTAAACATTACTCCCGGTAATGATATGTTGTATGTGGCAACCAGAAGTACATCCCAGGGAGTGAAAGCCGGGATCGTTTCTGCATTGGGAATTGCGGGCGGCTGTATTGTTCATTTACTAGCTGCAGTCATTGGTTTGTCAGCCATCATTGCGAACTCTGCTATCGCATTTGATATTATCAAATATACAGGCGCTGCTTACTTAATTTATCTTGGTGTAAGATCTTTTTTAAGTAAACAGAATAATTTCAGCATTAAAAAAGCGATTGAGAAAAAATCACTTCCTAAATTATTCTGGCAGGGCGTTCTTACCAATGTGCTGAATCCAAAAGTTGCTTTATTCTTTCTTGCATTCCTTCCACAGTTTATTCATCCTGAAAAAGGCAACACTGCCTTGCAAATATTTTTATTAGGATTGTGGTTCAATTTTTCGGGGACAATTGTAAATATCATTGTGGCTATGTTATTTGGAAAACTTGGGAACTGGCTTGCCGATAAACAGGTATTTATTAGGTGGCAGAATAAGATCACAGGGTTACTATTAGTTGGATTAGGAATTAAAGTGGCATTAAGCTCAAGAAAATAAAACCTCCAAACCTTCAGCCTGCGGCGGATGGCTGATGATCAGAATTAACACGGATGAACGTATGAACATAAAATCGAAAATAGAAACTGATGCATCAAGTCCCCCTTTAGGGGGATTTAGAGGGTTGACAAAACGGATCATACCTTGTTTGGACATTAAAGATGGCAGAACCGTTAAAGGAACCAACTTTATCAATCTGCGTGACGCAGGAGATCCTGTGGAGCTTGGAGCATTGTATGCAAATGAAGGAGCAGATGAATTAGTTTTCCTGGATATAACTGCAACAGTGGAAAAAAGAAAAACATTAAGTGAACTTGTAAATAAAATTGCTCATCATGTAAATATACCGTTCACTGTGGGCGGCGGTATTAGCAGTATAGAAGATGTGAATGTTTTACTACAAAATGGCGCTGACAAAATTTCTGTCAACACCTCTGCTTTTAAAAAACCCCAATTGATCAATGATCTTGCAAAAGAATTCGGCAGCCAATGTGTAGTACTGGCAATTGATACAAAAAAAGAAGAAGATGGTGAATGGTATGTCTATTTAAATGGCGGACGAACGAAAACGGACAAAAAATGTTTTGAATGGGCAAAAGAAGCAGTTGATCGTGGTGCAGGAGAAATATTATTGACATCGATGAATCATG
>DASUTO010000100.1:0-2335 GCA_036374555.1 Chitinophagaceae bacterium | reverse complement strand
TCAATTGAACTATCTCACCCTGGGCACAGGTGTCTTTGATTATAATAGTACAAATACACTTTCATTAAAAACATTCAATGCGAGTGATATAAGAATTGATAAAAAATGGAATTTCCGGCGCTTTACACTTGATGTGTTTTTAGATATACAAAACTGGTATAGTGCTACAGCCTTTGGTATTCCCCAATATACTTTTAAAAGAAATGCGGACAACACGGAGTTTGTCACAACTGACGGGCAACCTATCAAGCAAAATGGCAGCAATGCAATTCCAGTCCTTCTTTCCAATGATGATGGCAGCGTATTACCAACTATCGGTTTTATTATTGAATTTTGATAGGAAGGATGAGCTTTACTTTACGCCGATTTCTATCATAAAGACATTTCAAGTATCAACCATTACACCAACAACCGACTTTGATAATATTTTATAAATTGAGTTGTTGGTGATGAGAACTATTAAAGTTTTTTCACAATTTCGAGTACCGACAACGGCTAACAGGAAAAACTACCCTGTTTTTGGTATTGATAATGCTGGAGATAAAGAATACATTGTGGGTACTGCGGACAGTGATGGCAGGAACAATAACCCTATTCTTATTGCAAATCAGAAAAACTTAGTGGAACGGTATAGTCGTTCAGGAACTTTAAAACCGGTAAAAACTATTAAGTCATTATGGGAAAAAGACTAGACACCAGCAAACCTACAAGGATCAACCTTTATGCTGCATCAAAATATCTTTCAACCGGGGCAGAAGAGGAACTTGGATTAAGAATTCCCTTCGATGTGTATCTGCAGGATCCACTAGTAAGTGAGAATGATCCCAAGTTTGGTTTTGATGAAGATTTTTTTGTCAACTGGGAACCAGGAATCGCAGATGGTCCTACCAGTGCCCGGTTTGCAATCGTTGATTACAACGGCGATACAGGAACAATCATTCCAATGGCAATATGGGATGAGAAAGAGGAAGAGTTCCTGGCACCAGATAAAACAATACTTGACAGGAAAAATGCCGGGTTGCCGCAATTTCACCAGGTAAACGTTTGGGCTGTTTTACAAAGAGCACTTGCATTTTTTGAAGAGACGGCCGGCCTTGGTAGGAGGATACCATTTGGTTTCGAAGGTAACCGTTTGATCGTGCTACCGCATGCAGGGTATGGAAAGAATGCATATTATGATCGCAAAAGCAAGTCTTTGCAATTTTATTACTTCGATGACAATGATGCACGAATATATACTTGCCTTTCTACAGATATTATCAATCATGAGTTTGGTCATGCAGTGCTCGATGGTATCCGTCCATATTATCATGAAAGCAGCCTCGTACAGACGGGTGCATTCCACGAATTCATTGGCGACCTCACTGCCATTTTAATTATTTTCCGCAATAATAAATTCCGTGCACAGATAGCAGCTGATGTAGGAGGTGATATAGCTGCTGCCGCTTATTTAACCTCGATTGCAGATCAGTTCGGAAAAGCAACGACGGATAACGAGTATTTACGTACTGCGCTGAACGAGACGACCATGGCCAAAATAAGTCATACCGACGGACCACACAAAGTTTCAGAAGTTCTTACAGGGGCCATGTTCGATATTATAATAGAACTGACCCACCATTATATCAACAAGAAGGAGCACACACACAGGCGGTCTTTCTATTTTGCAGTTGACCGGATGCAACGGATGGCAATCCAGCCACTCGATCTGCTGCCGCCCGTGGATGTTACATTCAGGGATTATGCATTGGCGGTTCTCCGGTCAGAAGAACTGTCGAATCCTACCGATCCGCATAACTATTATGAAATGATGGTAGATGTTTTTGTGAAGCGTGGAATACTGGATTATAAAGACAAGGAAGCACTTCTTGAACCAAGATATGTTTTCGACGCCCCAGAGGCTCCAAGACTGGACGTATATCATGATATCGGCGATATTTCAAGATCAAGGGCGACGGCTTACCGCTTTCTCGATGATAACCGGCATAAATTATTCATCCCTGCAAACCAGGATGTGATCGTTGCTGACTTGTACGATGCCAACAAAAATTCAAACCACGGAAATCGTCTTCCGCGTCAGATCATTCTTGAATATATCTGGCGTGAGGATGTTGTGCTCCAAGGCAAACAATTTGCCGAATTTGAGGGGCAAAACACCACCATGCTCTGTGGAGGAACACTTGTCTTTGATGATAAAGGAAACATATTATCATGGTTTCGTAAGCCCGGTTCCGTTGGTGGCAACGGAAAAAAATGGGAAGCAGAAAATACAGCCGGCCAAAAAAGATTAGCGGATTATTTGAGTGACCTGGCGGCAAGAATACAATCCGGACAA
>DASUTO010000099.1:0-3790 GCA_036374555.1 Chitinophagaceae bacterium | reverse complement strand
ACTAAGAGTTAACATATTTTTCAGCGGGCTACAGGTATTTAAATAATGCGTCAAGTTATCGATTAGAATTAATACCCGGCTTCCGTTTATAGAAAAAAACATTAACTTTCACATATGAACTTTCAAAGGCTGAGCAGATCAGTCAAAATTTTTTTTAACGCCAACACGTTGCTCCTGTTGTTGCTGTGTTTTATGATTTTCGGAACAACCTTGCTCCCTGAATCGTGGTACAGGAGTTCTTATTCAGTTCTTGTTAATCTTATCCTTATCTGTGTGATCTTTTGCCTGGATAGCTCTCACAGGATATTTTCAAGTATCACTGTCACTGTACTCATCATATTTCTCAATATTGCTTTCTTCACAAGAACGCAGTTGATGAATGGAATATCAGATGGCCTGAACTTTCTTTTTTTTATTGTCGCTGTCTATCGTTTACTGAAGCAGGTAGCAGAATCAAAACTGGTGACGGGAAAAGTTATTGTGCAGTCTATCAGTGGCTACCTTTTACTGGGGCTTATATTTTCTATGGCTGTTGCACGTTTAGATTTCCTTCAGCCCGGAGCATTCAGTTTCCCTGCAGATGAAAATGGTTCCTTCCAGCGGAATTTCTATGATCAAATTTATTTTTCATTTATCACGATGGGTACTGTTGGATACGGCGATCTTTTACCTAAAACTCCTTTTGCCAAATCGTTTTCCACCCTGATCGGAGTTTCAGGACAACTGTATGTGGCGATCGTTATTGCTATGCTTATTGGTAAATTTTCTTCTTCATCCGGTCAATCAAACTAATGGATTGGTTGCCCTAGAAGGATGATCGAAATAGAATTGAATCTGATTTTTTTACTCAAATAAACCAAACCATGAACTCATTTAACCCGGAACAACGACGTAACGCAGTAGAGACAGCCCTTGTCGTGCTGCTTTTGCTGATCCTGCTTTCTACACTATATACGGTTCTAAGTGTTTTTTTAGGCGTCTTTACTTATGCTATTATTCTTGCAGTTGCCATTCACCCGCTATTTGAAAAATTAGCAAGGTTACTGGGCAATAAACGAAAACTGGCTGCTTTTATCTATGCGCTGATATTGATAGCCATTGTTGCGTTACCTTATATTTTCCTGATTAATACATTGGCCAGTCATATCCAGGATGCGGGTCAATGGGTTGCTGATGCAAAAGACAAAGGACTGCCTCCTTTACCTGACTGGATAACGGGATTACCGGTTGTTGGAGAAAATATTTCAACGAGCTGGCAAAAATTGCAAAATGACCCTGCCGCGATCCACTTATATGAGCCAAAGATAAGAGCTCTTCTTACCCGTCTTCTTGGTGGCGGGTTGGGCGTTGTAGGTGCGGGGCTGGAATTTATTTTGGGAATCATTATTTCTGCTGTTATGTTGAACAGTGGCACTAAAGCCCTTAACCCGATATATGCATTGATGAAAAGAATAGTGGGAGAACATGATGGCCCGGCGTTGGTTGATGCTTCCGGCCGTGCAGTAAAAGGTGTTGCTATTGGTGTAATGGGAACTGGTTTTATTGCCGGGATAGCTGCCTGGATCGGATTTAGCATAGCAGGTATTTCCATAGCTGGCGGCCTCGCAGCAATAACATTTTTTCTTGTAGTGATCCAGCTTGGTCCATTGTTCGTGTTCTTACCTGTGGTCATTTGGTTGGCGTCTCAGGGTGAAACCGGGATGGCAATATTCATGTTGATTTATGGTATAGTCGTGTTAATGGGTATCGACAATATTTTGAAACCGATACTTATTGCAAAAAGTGGTAAGCTCCCAATACTGGTACTCTTTCTCGGAGTGGTTGGTGGCATGGTAGCATGGGGCTTTACCGGGATGTTCAAGGGTGCAATCATCCTTGCGGTCTTTTATACGCTGTTCAATTCCTGGTTAAAACCAAAGACAGAAACAGCAACACCAGCAGTATAGAAACGAATTGATTTTTCTTCCTTAACAAAGAATAATGATCCGGTCTGACAGATAATTGAGAAAATCAACTGCAGACCGGATCTTGTTTAAAACACTTCATTCAAACCAAAGAAGAATCCACTTGATCCATATTTACCTCTTGCATAATCAATACAGATCGTGGACCGGCTTTGCTTCTGTAAAAGGATCCTTAGTCCACCGCCACCACCCGGCTCCCAGTATTGAAATATTTTTTTCTCAAGATCATCTGATGCGGTTTGCAAATTCATAAAGGCCACACCACTCACTAATTTGTTTTTTGTAATTGGAAACCGGTATTCCGCTTCAAAGCAGGCATAAGCCGGGCCTTTAAAGCGACCCATTGTATAAGCACGGCCACTCCTGCCATAGGTATCATACGCAGTGGCAGGTAATTCAAGATAAGGCACAATACCGTTCAAAGTGTACGACGCCCAATGCCAAAGTGCAAAAACATGTTCGGGATTTTTTTTGCTAAGGCTGATGTATTTTCTAAGATCATAGATCAATTGTATTGAGTTCTTGGTACTGCCCAGCCACTTTTGGTTAAACCTTACATTAAAATCAACATATGCACCGCCGTAAGAGCGGAGCGGGTGTTCACGGGTATTATATTGTAATGCTACCAGCAATCCATTTGCAGAATATTTTTTAGGATCAAAATCATTCCGCAAGCTATACCTTTCATGAGGGGAACTTGGCAAAACTTCAAGTTGCTGATCGCTGATATGAGAGCGAATATCAAAACTAATACCTCCTCCGGCAAATAAGTGAGGACCGATCTTACGGTATATTTTTTCTGTTAACCTTATAAATGTAAATCGTATCAGGAATGTACTATCACTTTGGTGCCGGTATTCGTCTTTATTGCCTGTACCAATTCCATAATCTGCAATTAAGAATTTTGATAATTGCCAGTTGCCCTGGAAATTCCATTTATTAGCTTCAGTAAAAACATTATGACGGGCTTGTGCAGTAACCACACCCTTCGTGCTGTAAATACCTTCAAGACCAAAAGATGAAAGGCCTGTATTTTCAGGAGCCCCATATTGTTTAATAGCCGATATCTTAGCCCCAACTACAAAACCGAAACTTGGATTATACCCTATAGAAGGCAAAATGGTCATCTTCGATGGCTTCTTAGGTTTTGTGGTGTCTACTTTCTTATTAAGAATCCGCCTGGCAAAATCTCCAACATCAGTAATGGGTATTAAGTTATCGTTTCTCACAGTTGTTTCCTGTGCATTAACACCAGCAGGGAGAAACAGCAAACAGGTAGCCGCACAACCAGCAATAAATAAACGATAATATTTATTTATACTTTTCCTCTTTGTTTGCATGAGATTTTTATGATCAAGACGTGGTATTATCTAATTCGGATTGTAAAATACATTAAAAAAACCGGCTGCACTCATGAAGGTCAGCCGGTAATAAAATGCAAATGAAATGAACTATAATTAATTTGTTTTTTCTTTAGCAGCGCCTCCAAGTGCGAAAGTCAAACCGCCACCAAGACCAAATTGTAACATAGAAGAATAAGTGCTTACTCCAGCTCCGGCTCCACCCGTTCCAAAGTATAATCCACCACCTGCTCCCTGGACAGCCGACATTAACTGCCCCTGTAACTTAATTGCAATTTTTTCTGACGCCCAAATATTTGCTCCGAGCTTTAAGCCCCATGCAAATTTTGTGGCGCTATTCTCATTCCCGTTATCAGGGTTTTCAACATTAATAAAAGCTGCGCCGATCATTCCACCGCCAAAACCCTCCACTTTACTTCCTGGTTTTCTCATGTAACGGTTGAACCCAAGCATTGCCCAATTAAA
>DASUTO010000098.1:0-2908 GCA_036374555.1 Chitinophagaceae bacterium | reverse complement strand
GGGCCAAAGATATAGTGGGGCTATCAGCAGGATCATAGATCCCGGCTTCAGTTCTCCGAAGGAGTCCCTGGACCGGCCATCCGCTTTTACTCCGCCACAAGATTGCACATGGTTGTCACCAGTGAGATTGTCGAAGTGTTCAGCGGGGTAATCGCTTCTTTCTCCGAAGGAATCCTTCGGATCGGCAGCCCATCAGGCCCAGAATAAAACCCATCAAAGAAAGCCTGTTTTTCCACAGTTTTTCCCCTATTTTTGCCCTCCTTTTTATAACCCTACAATATTATTATGTCAGTTATTCAGAGCATTCGTGAAAGATATGCAAAGTGGGCAGTAATAGCTATTGCATTAGCGCTTTTAGGTTTTATTCTTACCGATTATTTCCAGGCAAAGAATAGAATGGGACCCGGAAATTCAACAACACTGGGGTCGGTGAATGGAAAAAAAATTGATTATATCAATTTTGAAACAAAGCTAAAAGCAAGAGATGAGCAGCAACAAGCCGCGGCTCAACAACAACAACAGGAATATACCGAGGCACAAAAACATCAAACTGCTGAAGGTTTATGGAACCAGGAAGTAGAAGAAATCATCATGACGGCTCAGTTTAAAAAAGTCGGGATTGATGTTGGTAAAAAAGAATTTAATGATTACCTGTTTGGACAAAATCCTCCACAAGACCTTAAACAGCGTTTTTCTGATCAGCAGGGAAATTATGACGGTGCCGCCGCACAGAATGCGATCAACCAATTAAGAAGAAGTCCCAAGCAGGTAGACCGGGATCAACTAGATGCATATCTCGCTGCTATGGAATATAACCGTAAGCTGGAGAAGTACAATTCGATCCTTACCAACTCTATTTATTATCCGAAATGGTATGTTGAAAAACAAAATGCAGAAGCGGCGGGGTTAGCAAAAGTTTCCTTTGTTAGTTATCCGTATTCAAAAATTTCGGACAGTACAATTAAGATAACTGATAGCGAGATAGAAGAATATGTAAGCAAGCATAAACATCAGTTTAAACAAACAGAAAGCCGCAGCATTGTATATACGATATTTGATGCAGCACCAAGACCCGAAGATTCAGCAGCGGTGAAACAAAATCTCCAGAACCTGAAAGCAGAATATGAGGCTGATACACTGCCAATAAAATTTTTGGCTCGCTATGGTAGCAGCGTGCAGTATTTTGATGGGTATATTGGAAAAGCTCAGATCCAGGTTCCGGACAAGGATAGCATATTCGCTCTTTCAAAAGGCGGTGTTTATGGTCCCTATCTCGATAATCATACATATGTATTGGCAAAGCTGATCGATGTTAAGCCGATGCCCGATTCGGTAAAGGCACGACATATCCTTATTGGTACATTCGATCCGCAGAATAATCAGCAAATATTGGATGACTCAACCGCGAAAAAAAGGATCGACAGCATTGACGTCGCGATAAAAGGTGGAGCCAGATTTGATTCATTAGCGATGAAATATTCCACCGATCAGAGCAGTGCCGTAAAAGGAGGATTATTGTCCAACCCCGAAAACCCGGCAACAAATTATTATACCATAAATCAAATGGTAAAAGAATTCAATGATTTTACTTTCGAAGGAAAAAAAGGGGATAAGAAAATAGTAAAAACGTTATTTGGATATCATCTTATAGAAATACTTGATCAGAAAAACTTCCAGCCGCATTATAAGGTTGCCTATTTCGCAAAAAATATAATCGCAAGCGACGAAACAGAACGGGTTGTTCTTGAAGACGCCAGTAAGTTTGTAAGCGAAAGCCAGGATCTGAAATCCTTTAATGCCAACATTGCGAAATCAAACGGAACCCTCCAAAAATTCGAAGCAAAAAATATAGGCCCCAACGATATATCTATCCAGGACATCGATCAGAGATTGACAGGTGGGGCATTTGGTCAGATAGTTCCGTGTCGCACACTTGTAAGAGAGATCTATAAAGCGGATAAAGGAGATGTGATCAAGCAGGAAAGGATTGGCGATGCCCAGGCGGGCTATAAATATGTTGTTGCCGTTGTTACTGATGTTTTAAAAGAGGGCACCCAACCTGTACATATAGCCAGGGCGGGAATTCCTGGCTCACCCATGATGGGGATAGCCGGCACGCCCAGCGTTGAAAAAATACTTATCGATAAAAAGAAGGCAGAGCAGATAAAGCAAATGATTGGGAAGGTTTCAACACTTGAGGCTGCAGCAGCAACGCTTAAAGATTCAATAGTTACTGTTGACAGCGTTCGGATTTCAGGAGTACCTGGAAAAATTACAGATGCAAAAGTGCTTGGAGCGGTGTTCAATATATCTAACAAGGGAAAAGTGATCAGCGAACCAATTGCCGGTAGTGAGGCAGTGTATGTAGTACGGGTTGATGATCTTACTACCACATCAGTTGCAATAGCAGATATTGAAATGCAAAAAGCCCAGATGAGACAAAGAGCAAAGCAAATGCAGAGCTTTTACAGTTCACCGATCAAGCTGTTGAGAGAGCAGGCAACCATTAAAGACAATAGACGAAATTTTTATTGACAATAAGGATCAATGAATTGAAAGCCCCGCTCTCAAAAGCGGGGCTTTTTGCGCCGCTTTTCGTAAACGAAAAGAACAAAAGCTGCGCTATTTTTGCAATATAATGAGTGATGAAATTATAAATAAGGTTGCCGAGAGTGGGTTAGTAACGATTGACCTTGAAAAATATCTTCCGCAAAAAGGATCCATAGCCGTCTTTGATCTGAAAGATTTTCTTTTTATGGGGATGATATTAAAAGAAAAGGATTTCAGGGAAGCCCTGAAGCAGCAGGATTGGGAAAAATACAGGAATAAAAATGTAGCAATTGTGTGTACTGCCGATGCGATCATTCCGGTATGGGCCTATATGCTTGTCACCACATATCTTCAACCC
>DASUTO010000097.1:0-3737 GCA_036374555.1 Chitinophagaceae bacterium | reverse complement strand
CAACGATCTGTTTTATTCCGGAACGAGCGGCGTAGACCTTCCTGTGCCTCGTTCACAATACCCGGCAGAATTCAGGGAAAAGACGAGGTTACATTATTATGCCTCTTTATTTAATAGTATTGAAGTAAACAGTATTTTTTATAAACTCCCACGACATTCCACAGTTGTTAACTGGGCTGAAGCCGTTCCGGATAATTTCAGGTTCACATTCAAAGTTTCTAAAACGATCACCCATGTAAAAGGTTTGGATTTTGCAGCAAAAGATGTTGATGATTTTGTTAAGACCGTTGAAAATATTGGTGATAAGAAAGGATGTTTGCTGGCACAGTTTCCGCCTTCGTTAACTATTGAAAATATAAACCAGTTACAAAATCTTTTAGAAACACTTGGCGAAGCAACGGATAACAGGAATTGGAAACTGGCGATGGAATTCAGGAATTCATCCTGGTATGAACGGGAAGTTTATGAATTGCTTGAAGAGTTTAATGTAACTATGGTTATTCATGATATACCAAAATCTGCTACACCATTAAGCGAAGTAAGAGGTGATTTTATTTATTTGCGTTTTCATGGACCTGAACCAAGGTACCGTGGAGATTACAGTGATGATGTTTTAAAACACTATGCCTTATTAATAAAGGGCTGGTTAAATGAAAAAAAGACGGTCTATGCATATTTTAATAATACTGCTGGCGCTGCGGTTAAGAATTTGCAGAGTTTAAATGGGTTTGTAAAATAACGTGACCCGTTATCTGCTTTTTGTCTTGATGCAGAGTTCTCTTTACTTTCTTTGTCTTGAAACAAAGAAAGTAACAAAGAAAATTCAAGGCCAAACCAAATGCTCCGCTGGTTTGGCCGGGCCAGCGCACATGAACACTCCGTGGTTTTGTAAAAACATCACCTATCGAACTGATAGGTCGAAGAGTTTGCTTCGTGTTATTCACGATCCCTGGAGGCGCTGTCTTTTTCGCTTGCAATCTCTAAAATTGTCAGCTAACAATAGAAGGCGAAAAAGAAGGCGCTAATACATTCTTCAGAAATCGATTGGCAGCGTTCGTGTTTTTGGGGTGGTATAGCGCCTTGTTCCGTTCCTTATAAATAAATATTTCAAATTTAAAGAAGGCAAGAACGGAACACAGCGCCTTTCGGGTTTGCAGTGAATCACGAAGGAGGATTTTTCGTCCTTAGGACCTGGGTTATGTCGATGATAAGAATTGTTTAGCTCAGTTAACAGTAGTACTGAAGTTTAATCATCCCGATAGCTATCGGGACGGCAACGGCTGTATATCGTTGCCGGTGTGCTTTTCTTTGGCACTTTCTTTTGCACAAGCAAAAGAAAGTGCATAAAATAAAATGTAATACACTTGCTTCTTTTACTTTCTTTGTCTTGAAACAAAGAAAGTAACAAAGAAAATTCAAGCCCGGCCCGATGCTCCGCCGGCCGGGCGGGCCAGCGCACATGAACAGTCTTTATACTTTATAAAAACATTTTTTATCGTACTGATAGGTTGAAGAGATTGCTTCGTGCTTTACGAAACTCATGGAGGCGCTGTCCCGATGGCCTGCAGTGTTTTTAATTGTAGAGATTTTTGTCAGGCCATCGGGAAGGCGCTAATACATTCTTCAAAGATCGTTTGGCAGCGCTACTGATGTTGATCAAGCGCCTTGTTCCGTTCCTTCTATAAAAAATAATTTAAACTTAAAGAAAGCAAGAACGGAACACAGCGCCTTTCGGGTTTACAATGCATCACGAAGCAAGTCTTTTCGTCCTTAAGATTGGGATATGTCGATGATAAGAATTGTTTAGCTGAGTTAACAGTAGCACTGAAGCTTAATCAAGGGCGCCGGCAATGGCTGTAGATCATTGCCGGTGTGCTTTTCTTTGGCACTTTCTTTTGCACAAGCAAAAGAAAGTGCATAAAATAAAAATGTAACAACACTTACTTCCTTTACTTTCTTTGTCTTGAAACAAAGAAAGTAACAAAGAAAATTCAAGGCGAAACCGAATGCTCCGCCGGTTTCGCCGGGCCCACGCACATGAGCAGTCTTTATACTTTATAAAAACATTTTTTATCGAACGGATAGGTCGAAGAGATTGCTTCGTGTTATTGGCGATCTCTGGAGGCGCTGTCTTTTTCGTTTGCATTCTTGAAGAATGTTGATGAACTATAGAAGACGAAAAAGAAGGCGCTAATAGATTTCCTAACATCGAAATAAGAAACGCATTATCTCAAAAAGCCTTCGTTGCAAATTCAACAACACCGAATCATCGGTCCTCGTATAAGTGTCCGCAAATTTTTCAACGATATCTTTTACCTTAGCCTTGATTCCTGTGTTCAAGTAGCGTAACTCAACGTTAAAACGGATACGTGTAAAAGCATGCTATGAAAAAGTATGTTGAACAATTGCTTGCGGATATTGCTTTCGCCACTGAAAATGTGAGCTGGCCCTTTGCTGAAAAGCAGTTAGAACTACATAATTGGATGCCTGCTGACGAAGAAGATAAGGCCGCTCCTGTTCGCGAACTGGAAGAATGGACAGGTATCAGGAAAGAGATGCTACCTCCTGAGATCATGTTGGATGAAGAACAATTGCATCGACTTCTTGAAGCATTAAAAAAAATGCTGGATGTATATAACTGCTCTTTTGTTTTACAGACACAGGTACCGGAGAGAATTCAATATGCAGCCATCAGGGATAATTTTGATCAGCCCGTAAAAATAAAAAGATGGCACATGGGATTTTTTGAGCTTTGCCGTCCCGGGACAGAACATAAAAAATGTGCATTGAGTGAATATTGTCAATGCGCATTTTATGCTGAGCTTTTTTCTGCATTTATTGATGAAGATTTAACTCC
Source organism: Chitinophagaceae bacterium (assembly GCA_036374555.1). GTDB lineage: Bacteria > Bacteroidota > Bacteroidia > Chitinophagales > Chitinophagaceae > VBAS01. The sequence continues at coordinate 880 of DASUTO010000097.1, read as the reverse complement.
TGAAGAAGAGCGGGCAAGAGAATTAGAGATTGAAGTCAATCACATCAAAAGAAAATATGGTGATGAATGGATGAAATATTATCCTTATCACCTCGATGCAAACTATGACGACGAAAATGGTGATCCATATAACTATGGCTTCGATAACGAAGAGGATGACGAAGAAGATGATAATTGGTGGCGCAAATAGGCAGGGAATAGCCGCGAATTAATCTGACTTTTTCCCATTATCAAAATTCTTCTTTAGAACTTGTTCTATTCTATTTACAAGCGAATCTATTGTTTCTCCGGACTCTTGTTCAATATTACTTAGAACTTCACCCACCGCATTAACCAAATAATTGTAATGATCGAATCGCTGACGTAAAATTTTCTTGTCATTGGTTTCCCAATAATATCCTTCATCGTTTAATTCAAACCTTTCAAAATATTTTTCTTTAAGATATTTTAGGAACTTCAGTAGAGCAACATGGGTAGCAGGACCGGCATATTGTGTTTTCGTGCTTGTTGTATAGACCAGCTCAGGATCAAATCCATTTGCCACATATGATCCCTGGTACTTAAGATTAATAGGAGAGCACATTCTCCTGTTTGGCAAAAAAGTAAGAAATACAGGTTCACAGTTTTCCGGAGAAAGTACAATTCCATTTACTCCTTCGTCACCCTGTTCCCTGATAACATTATATTTCCATTGCATACTCTGACAAACATCCGCTGTCTCTGCGATTAATGGTTCAATTAAAGATATATCCCGGATCGTTCCTGAATAATGGATCGATAATCCCATTGAAATGTTTTATTGAAAGTAACAAAAAGTTATAAACGATAGCCTTTTTACAGTCCTCATCAAAAGGCTTTCGTTGCCGAATTCAACAAAACC
>DASUTO010000096.1:0-5058 GCA_036374555.1 Chitinophagaceae bacterium | reverse complement strand
TGCAGGTAATTACGGATGCCCAATAGTAAAAAAAGAAGTTCCAAAAAGATTACAGTTTGCTACACGCAAGATAAGTTTTGAAAAAGGAAATGCATTAGTAAAAGTCAGTTCTTATCCAATGCTCGATGAGGTAGCAAATATTCTGAAAGAGTATCCGGATTATAATGTACGAATAGGCGGCCATGCAGATGGAATTGAGAAAAATCCAACTACTGTTTCCGAAAGCCGAGCCGATGCAGTAAAATCATATTTGTTAAGTAAAGGTGTGGCTGATAGCAGGACAGCAACAACCGGGTTTAGTAAAACAAGACCCGTTGCTTCAAACGCAAACGAAACCGGCAGAGGGCAAAACAGGAGAGTTGAACTGGCATTGTATGTAAGATAGGTAGCCGCTCCTATATAAAATCATATCTACCCATGAAATTTATAACCACTGGTACATAGCTAGTGGTTATTCTTTTTTCGGAACTTTCAGTTCCAATTTCAATTCATCAATATCCATTTCCTGTTCTACCTTTTTAATAGCCGCATCACTGAATTCTCCTTCTTTATGAATTTTTACCAAAAGGTCCCTTTTAAATTTGCTGATCTCTAATTGGGCATTTACCAGGTCGCTGGGCGGTGGCGCTTTTATTTCTTCATCACTATGTTTCGCTTTTTTCTGGCGCTTAATTTCCTTAGTAAGATCATTGATCTGCAATTCATATTTCTTTTTTAGTTGTTCCTGTAATTTATTATCCAATTCTATTGGAAAATCCTGCTCAATAAAACTAAGCGTATTGGTGGCAAGATACAATTGCAATTCTTTTTCTTCTTCAACGGTATTGTCCTGTGGTTTTATTTTTAGCCACCGTATGAGCAGCGGAAGCGAAAGTCCCTGTACAACCAGTGTTACAAAAATGACAACAAAGGCAAGAAATATAATCGAATGCCTTTTAGGAAAAGCCGTTCCATCTTCCAAGAACAATGGTAAAGCCAGTGCTGCCGCCAATGATATCACACCTCTTGTTCCTGTCCATGCAACTACCAATACATTTTTCCACGTACTATCCTGGTTGTCACTCGCCGATAGATTCTCCTTTCTCTTTACCCTTTTCTGAAAAAAACCTTGCGAGGAAGCACCGGCAAAAACCCAAACGATTCGAACTACAATCGTAACCGCACTGATGAGCAAACCATATCCGAGGATCTGTGAAAAAGGATAATTACCAAGGCCTTTTATTATTGATGGCAATTGGAGCCCGATCAGTATGAACACAAAACCGTGTAATAAAAAAACCAGTGTTTCCCATACTCCTTTGATCCTCATTCTTGCGTTGTAAGTAAAAACTTCCGGTGATCTCCATGATATAACCAACCCCGTGGTTACTACAGCAAGCACTCCGGACATATGAAACTCTTCGGCCACCAGGTAAGATACGTAAGGAGAAAGCAGCGTAAGACTTGTTTCAACAACAGGGTTATTTTCTATTTTTTTATGCGCCAGTACAAACAAATAACCGACTACGATCCCAATGATGATACCCACACCCGCAACTAACAAAAATTGAAGACCAGCTTTCCAGAATATAAACGTTCCTGTTGTTACGGCCGTTACAGCATACCGGTAAGCGATCAAAGCAGATGCATCATTCACAAGACTCTCGCCTTCTAATATTGTTATCACTTTTTTGTTCAGCCCCAGGCCTTTTATGATACCTGAGGCCGCTACTGCATCGGGTGGGGAAACAACAGCCCCTAATACAAAAGCAAGTGGCCACGTAAAACCCGGAATGAGATAGTGGGCTGTAATTGCCACCGCTACAGTTGTAAAAAAAACCAATGTAATAGCTAAAGCAGATATTGGCCGTATAGCCGTTCTGAATTCATGCCAGGAAGTTTTTGCAGCCGCATCGTATAGAAGAGGAGGAAGAATGACAAGAAAAACGACATCAGGATCCAAAGCGAGATCGGGCAATTGTGGTACAAAACCAATGACCAAACCCGCAGCAACCAACAAAATGGGAAATGGAAATTTTTTCTTATGAACGATCGCTGTCAGGCTGATCAGGATAGCCATTATAAAAATTACAATCTTAAACTCTTCCATACATTCTCAAGCTACGTAAAGCAATAAATATTGCAGAACAAATTTCTGAAATAATAAAAATTCCGATCAAGTAACAACACTGATAAATTACACATTTAACAACAACGGCAATAAGAACCAACAGAAAAGTGATATCAAAACAATAGCAACAAGGTTTATGACAAACCCTGCTTTCATCATTTCTTTAATTTTTATATGGCCGCTTGCAAATACGATCGCATTGGGCGGCGTACCCATGGGCATCATACTGGCACAGCTTGCAGCTAATGTCATCGCAATACCAAGGATCAATGGATTCATACCAACCGCATCGGCAAGACTGCATACCACGGGTGAAAAAACAATTACCTGTGCAATATTGCTCATCACTTCACTTATAAAAAGTGCAATAATAGTTACCATTAATAAAAGTGTAAAACCACCGCCGGCAAACTGCGATAACCAATCCCCTAAATTTTTTATCAATCCTGTTTTTTCTAATGAGCTTGCCAATGCCAATCCGCCGCCAAAGAGCAATAATATTCCCCAGGCCATTTTCTTTGTATCACCCCATTCAAGCAAGCTGCCATGAAAATCATGTTCGTCCGTTTCATTGAGATTATCAGGATGTTTTATATTTCCTGAAGGGAAAATAAATAAAGAAACAGCCCCGATCAGTGCAATGATGTTGTCATCAAGTTTCACCAGGTCCTGGGATTGATTTAAAAGATCCTTGAATATCCACAGCAAAGCGGTAGCAGAGAAAATTATCAGCACTCTTATTTCGGCAACTGAAATACGGCCCAGACTATTATATTCTCCATATATAAATTTCTTAGCAGCGTCGTTGGACCGTATATGGTTTGGAAAAAGAACTCTTGTTAATATAAAATATAAGGTGATCAGCAGCAATAATGCAATGGGCACACACAAAAGCATCCAATCGACAAATTCAATATTTGTTTTGTATGTTCTTTCGTAATAGCCAACAAAAGCAACATTAGGCGGTGTGCCGATAATTGTTCCGATACCGCCGAAATTGGAAGCATAAGCGATCGACAGCATCAATGAAAGGTTAAAATGCCGGTGATTTCCCAGTCCTCCACCTTCTTTTATCACATGAATAACTGATAATGCGATCGGGAACATCATCATCGTGGTTGCTGTATTGCTGATCCACATGCTGATGAAGCCTGTGGCAAGAATAAATCCGAGTATTATCCTGTTTCCGCTGGTGCCTGTAATTTTCACTATGCCTAATGCAATGCGACGATGCAGGTTCCATTTTTCAATTGCCAGTCCCAACATGAATCCTCCCATAAATAGAAATATGACAGGGTCAGTGTAATTAGACGCAACACTTTTTATATCGGCAATATGTAAAATTGGAAATAAGATCAGGGGCAACAATGCAACAACCGGCATAGGCAGGGCCTCAGTTACCCACCAGGTGATCATTAATACGGCTATGGATAAAACAATACAAGCATTTTGTCCGACTGAAAAGGGATTTACAAAATAAAAAAACAGGGCAATCGCAATGCCCGCAAACAAAGAAAGTAATTTGTATTGTTGCTTTGAAAATTGTCGCAAGAGGTGAATTTATCTGGGAAAATACAATCTATTTTGGTTTTCCGCTTACAAATGGGTTTCCTTTTATATAGAACCTGTAAGGCAGGCTTGCATCATCACCGGCATAATCCACACCGATCCGTGCTGAGGAAGCCAGCTCTTTTTTATTCACCACAAAACCATCTTCTGCAATAAAAAGATCGTTGCTTAATAATGAGTGACCACTATGCTGTTTGAAAGAAATTCCTAAAGCCCTGGAAACATTTCCCGGGCCTCTTGTTAATGTATGATCCAACTTTTCTTTAGCTGTTCTTTTCAACATTATATCTATTCCCTTCAGCGGCTCCAAAGCCCGAATTAGAATTGCATGCGGAGTTTCCTGTTTGTTTGTAACTACATTAAATAAATGATGAATGCCATAACATAAATAAACATAGGCCACGCCCCCCTTTCCATACATTACTTCATTCCGGTTTGTTCTTCTACCGCCTGAAGCATGTGATGCTTTATCAATGATGCCATTGTAAGCTTCCACTTCCACAATGCGCCCAGATGTTTCAATACCATTCCATTTTGTCACCAATATCTTTCCTAATAACTCTTTAGCTATCTGTAAAACATTGGTTCGTTGATAAAAGTCAGTTCCTAATTTCCTCATGATCTTATTTAATCCTGATAATCGTGGTTCTCTTTATATTTACCCAAATTTATGTCTTGCTGAAAGAAATTGTCATAGCATTTCAATCTTTCGAAGAAGCAAACCGGTTTATCCGTGAGCATAAGATGGTGAAATGGATAATCATTCCGGGTATTATTTATACACTCATGTTTATTGTAGCGATGATATTGTTTGCCCGGTCCGCAAATGACGCTGTGAACTGGTTAAGCCTGCAACTTCGGATTGAGCCATGGCTTCAGCAAGAACGCAATCCCTTTCTTGCTTTTATTTTTGTAATGACCGGGATCATGTTGCGCCTGGTATTATTCCTGTTTTATTTTGCCTTATTTAAATATCTCATTTTAATAATTGGATCACCGGTATTTGCTTATCTCAGCGAAAAAACGGAGGCAATAATAGAAAACAGGGAATATAAGTTTAACCTGAAACAAATATTGCCGGATGCTAAACGAGGGATACGACTTGCATTGCGGAACGCCGGCTGGCAAACGGTTTATATGGTTGGCTTAATTCTTCTTTCCCTTTTTCCAGTTGTTGGATGGATAACTCCCCTGATCGCAATTTTAGTAGAATGCTATTATTATGGCTTCTCGATGCTTGATTATGGTTTGGCAAAAAATGAATTTAGTATGCAGAAATCGATCTTTTATTCCGGGCGGCATAAAGGATTATCAATTGGCAACGGTATTGTATTTTACTTAATGCATGTTGTTATCGTCTTCGCCCCTGCATTCGCCAT
>DASUTO010000095.1:0-6255 GCA_036374555.1 Chitinophagaceae bacterium | reverse complement strand
AACACCTTAAAAAGTCGTTCCGCTTTAGTAAGCGGAACCAACGAAAGAGAAAGAGTAAAATTTTTTAATTCACTTCGGGATAAGGTAAATGCATTAAGAAAATAACCAGCAAGATTTACCTTTGTTTAAAATGAGCAATCCTGTAAAACTTATTGAATGTCCCCGTGATGCGATGCAGGGCTGGAAGAATTTCATTCCCACAGATAAGAAAATTGAATACATCAATTCCTTACTGAAAGTTGGATTTGATACGATCGATTTTGGAAGTTTTGTTTCGGCGAAGGCAATTCCGCAAATGGCGGATACTGCGGAGGTGGTCAGGAGTCTGGAGTCAGGAGTCGGTAACTCAAAACTATTAGCCATAGTAGCTAATCTTCGGGGAGCTGAAGACGCTTCAGTGTTTGATCAAATAACTTACCTGGGTTTTCCATTCTCAGTTTCTGAAACATTTCAACAACGAAACACAAATTCATCGATTGAAGAATCGTTGAAAAGGGTAGAAGAGATACAAAATCTATGTATCAATAAGAATAAGAAACTTGTTATCTATATCTCGATGGCATTTGGCAATCCCTATAATGATCTATATGATGAGGATATTGTTTTCAATTGGGTTGAAAGGCTTGTGGAATTGGATATCGAGATCATTTCTTTAGCCGATACGGTTGGAGTTGCTACCCCAGAACAAGTATATGATATGACCAGTTACCTGGTTGAATCATTACCGGCTACTGAAATTGGTGTTCATCTTCATTCAACATCTGAAAACTGGCACCAAAAACTTGAGGCCGCGGTAAAGGCGGGCTGCAAAAGATTTGACGGAGCATTAAAAGGGATCGGTGGTTGCCCAATGGCAGATGATGATCTGGTTGGCAACATGAATACAGAATGGATGATCAGTTATTTTGAAAAGAATAATAGGACAACAGGTCTTAATAAAGATGCGTTGGCAGAAAGTTTACGCATAGCAGGTCAAATTTTTATTTAAGAAGATGCAGTTTCAACTACCTATACAAATAAAAGCACCCGAAAAACAGATCAATTATCGTGATAAGATATTGCTGACTGGTTCATGTTTTACTGAACATATTGGTAATTCATTGAGCGATTTAAAATTTTCTGTTCTTCAAAATCCAAATGGCATTTTGTTTGATCCCCGAAGTGTGGGTAGTTCATTAATATCATACATAGAAAACAAAAAATATACAAAGAAAGATTTGATTCTTTTAAATGAAGTCTGGAACAGTTGGGAGCATCATTCCCGTTTCTCAAATATAAATGCTGATGAATGTCTGAGAACGATAAACGAATCGCAACAGCAAGCACATAATTTTCTGAAGGGTGCAGATTGGCTGATCATAACATTAGGTTCATCTTTTTCTTATCGATTAACGGATGAAGCAAGGCCAGGTGGTTTACAAAATAACCATGGGGTGGCTAACTGTCACCGGGCTCCATCACAATGGTTCAATAAATATTTGCTATCGATTGATGAAACAATTTCAATGCTTGATGACACTTATCATCGATTGAAACAATTTAACCCCCAACTAAAAATGATTTTTACCATCAGTCCTGTACGGCATATTCGGGATGGAGTTATTGAAAACAACAGGAGCAAGGCAAGATTGATCGAATCCGTTCACCACATGGTAAATAAATTTCCAGGCCTTTATTATTTTCCGGCCTATGAATTGGTGATTGATGTATTACGGGATTATCGTTTCTATGATGTCGACATGGTTCATCCGAATTACCCGGCCACAGAATTTGTAATGGAGAAATTCAAAGAAGGTTTTATTGACGATCAGTCTCAGCAATTAATGGAAGAAATAAAAAAGATCGTGATCGCCAGGAAACATAAGGCCCTTCAACCGGAAACGAATGCACATAAAACTTTTTTGAAAACACATCTTGAAAAAACAAAAGAGCTGCAATCAAAATTTTCATTTCTCGATCTTAATGAGGAAATAACCTATTTTACCTCAGCCTGAATGATCTTGTAAACATTTTTCTGGTAATATTTTTCCCCGGGTCTTAAAACAGTATTTGGGAAGTGCGGGATATTGATCGCATTCGGGTGCTTGTGTGTTTCCAAACAAAACCCTGAAAAAGGGACATAATCAGTGCCATTCTTTGCATTTTTTATATTTAAACCTTGCCCGGTATAAAATTGCACTGCTGGTTCAGTTGAAAATATTTGCAAGGTTATTCCTGATTGTTTTGATCTTGCTTCAGCAACTAAACACAATTCATCAGTTTTGTTATCAATTGCGAAGCATTGATCATATCCTTTAGCTTTATCCCAATCAGTGTCGATGGCTTTAAAGATCGTGAAGTCATACAGATTATTTGCAACAGCTATGAATTCACCGTCGCAAACAAGTCCTTCGTCCTGGGCAAGAATGTATGAAGAATTGATCATTAACTCATGTTCCTCTATTGTTCCCTTGCCATTATTTAAATTAAAATAACTGTGATGGGTAAGATTTACAGCAGTTGGTTTGTCGGTAGTAGCAGTAAATTCATAGTTCAATTCATGCTCATCATTTAATACAAACCGAATAAATGTTTCAAGGTTGCCGGGGAACCCTTCTTCACCATCCTTACTTAAATATTTTAACTCAAGGGTCGGCGCAGGAAATTCATTCGCAGAAATAACCTGCCACGTTTTTTTATCAAAGCCTTCTTTACCACCATGCAAAATATCATTGCCCATATTTTGCGTAAGCTTATATTCCTTTCCATCCAAACTAAATTTTGCATTCTTGACCCTGTTTGCATAACGACCGCAGGCTGCACCCAGGTAAGCATAATGATTTAAATAATTCTCCGATAAATAATCTTCTACCTTATCAAAGCCCAGAACAATATCATTAACAGATCCATCTTTCATTTTTATATTAAACGAAGTGATAATGGCACCGTAATTGGTAATGTATACTTTGGTTCCATGTTTGTTGATGAGTGAGAACAAATAAATATCTTCACCGTTTGAATCAGTAAAACAAAATTTTTTTTGAATAGGCATAATCAGTCGGCAATGAATACAGATGCAATGATAAAAGAATTTTCATCACAATTCGGAAAGACCCCGGATCATATTTTCTTTTGCCCTGGGCGGGTGAACCTGATCGGGGAGCACATAGATTATAATGGCGGTAAAGTAATGCCTGGTGCTATTTCATTGGGAACATGGATGCTCGTTTCAAAAAATAATAATAAGCTACTTCGATTTAGTTCCCTCAACTTTCCCCAAAAAGCAGATTTTCATCTTCAGAATTCGTATTCTAAAACAGGTAAAGACTGGTTTAATTACCCTTTGGGTATGATCAATGAAATAGTGCAAGAAGGAGACGCTATCTCTGGTCTGGATTTGTTGTTTTATGGCAATCTGCCTATTGGTGCTGGTCTGTCGTCATCAGCATCTATTGAAGTATTAACTGGCTTTGCTTTAAGTAAATTATTTGGATTACATATTCCCGGAAAAGAATTGGCATTGATGGGCAAAAAAGCTGAAAATGAATTCATAGGTGTCAACTCAGGAATAATGGATCAGTTTGCCGTTGTTATGGGCAAAAAGAATAAAGCAATTTTACTTGATTGCGATACTTTAGAGTACGAATACCTGCCTTTTGAAACAGGTGACTATCTTTTGACGATCATCAATAGCAACAAATTAAGAACCCTTGCTGACTCAAAATACAATGAGCGATTTACTGAATGTGGTAAAGCGTTAAAAGCTTTGAAGAAAGAATTAGACGTAACACATCTTTGCGATATAGATCTTAAAACCTTCGAAGATCATCGTCATCTTATAGACGACCCTGTATTGGATAAAAGAGCCTTGCATGTGATCAGTGAAAACTTTAGAGTAGGCGAAGCGAAGGACGCTTTGAAAGCTAATGACCTGGCAACTTTTGGTAAACTAATGTATGCATCTCATCAATCCTTAAGAGATTGGTATGAAGTAAGTGGAAAAGAATTGGATACCATTGTTGAATTTTGTAAAATTTATGAAGATTGTATCGGCGCAAGAATGACCGGGGCTGGCTTTGGTGGTTGTGCAATTGCATTGGTGAAAAAAAATAAGTTTGAAGATTTTTCTTCAAAGATCACGACGTATTATGAAGAAAAGATCGGCTATAAACCTGATGTGTTTGCTTCAGAAATTGGAGATGGGGTAAGAGAATTAGAAAAAGAATTTAGTAGCTAATGAATTCTATCACCCCTCACTTCAAGGGTATTAATCACATCAGCTTCATATCGCAACCACTCTGCCCAACGTCTTCTTACTTTTTCCTTATCAATATAGGTTTCTGCGAGTTCGATAAATAAAGTGTAATGACCCGCTTCACTTTCCATAAATCGTCGGTAAAAATTCCGGAGATATTCATCATTTAATCCTTCGCTCAATCTTTTGAATCGTTCACAGCTTCTGGCTTCTATCAAAGCCATTGTTAATAATTGATCCAGCATCCGGCCCTCAACACTGCCACCCTGTTTCTGAAATTCGATCAACTTGTTTACATAGTCATCTTTTCGCTGTTTGCCCAGCTTTAACTTCCTTTTTTCCAGTTCCTGCAGCACAAGCCTGAAATGACCCCATTCTTCAGTAACGATCGGTGAGAGTTCTTTCACCAGCTTTTCTCTTTCACTATATCGCTGAATAAGGGATATGCAGGAGGTGGCCGCTTTTTGTTCACAGTAGGCATGGTCGGTCAAAATTTCCTCTATTGACTTCCCGGCCAGATCCACCCAGCGGGGATCTGTAGGCAGTTGAAGTCCAAGTATATTCCGGGTATCTTCTGATAATTCTTCTTCAAACATTCTTCTGAAATTTGAGGCCACGAAGCTAAATCAAAAAGCTTTGTTTTCTTTGTATTTTAGGGTCATTCTCCTACCTTTGCCGCCACAAATAATCGGATGTAAAATCGGATGCCCCGAAGGGGTTCCTTCGGAAAAATGTAAAAAAATAAAAAGATGCCTTTAACAAAAGAAAAAAAGTCGACCGTCATCGCACAATATGGCGGAAAAGAATCAAACACAGGATCAATTGAAGGTCAGATCGCTTTATTAACGGAGCGTATGAACCAGATCGCCTCACATCTTCAAACAAACAAAAAAGATTTTTCAACTCATCGCGGCCTGATGCAGTTGGTTGGTAAACGCAAGCGTTTACTGAACTATCTTCAAAAACATGACCTGACAGGTTATCGCCAGCTGATTGAAAAACTCGGTATCAGAAAATAATTCGGCTCCAAAACTCCGCTTGATGCGGAGCTTTTAGTTTCTGCGAGTTTGTATTCCTCCTTTCTCTTGCTTTTCAATTTTGCTGAATAGCGATCAGAACGTATCCCGATAGCTATCGGGACAAACGCAACGGAAACTAAATAGTGGTAAGAAGCCGGGTTCATAATTATACTTCAATTTGTTTGAGTGTTCAACAACTTCGAGCCTCGAACATAAAACTTAGAACAACATGTTACAACAACCTATTCGTAAAACATTTGATATAGGCGGGGGCCGAATGGTCACCATCGAAACCGGGCGACTTGCCCGCCAGGCTGACGGTGCAGTTACCGTAAGCATTGGTAAATGCATGCTGCTGGCAACAGTAGTAGCAAACAAAGACCCGAAGGAAGGGCAGGATTTTTTTCCATTGTCAGTAGACTACCAGGAAAAATTTGCATCTGCCGGTCGCATCCCGGGTTCATTCTTTAAGAGGGAAGCAAAACTTAACGACTACGAGGTACTCACCTCAAGACTTGTTGACCGTGCCTTGCGTCCTTTATTTCCGGATGATTATTTATGTGATGTACAGGTTTTGATCTCTCTTATTTCAAGCGATGAGCAAATAATGCCGGATTCAATGGCATGTTTGGCTGCATCAGCTGCATTAGCAGTATCTGATATTCCTATTAAAGAAATTATTTCGGAAGTACGTGTAGCAAGAGTGAATGGCGAATTTATCGTGAATCCAAATCGCAATGAATTAGAAGATGCTGATCTTGAATTTATAATTGCCGCTACAGAGAAAAACCTGATGATGGTGGAGGGTGAAGCTCAGGAATGTAGCGAGGCAGATCTGATAAAAGCGTTAGAAGTGGCACATGATGCCATTCGTATCCAGATCAAAGCACAGGAAGAGCTTCGTGATATGGTGGGTGTGAAAGCTAAAAGAGATTATAAAAAGCCTGAGCATGATGAAGCGCTTCGTGAAAAAGTAAATGCTTTTGCAAAACAAAAAGTATA
>DASUTO010000094.1:0-3669 GCA_036374555.1 Chitinophagaceae bacterium | reverse complement strand
TGGGCAGTCACGCCGGTAAAAATGATATCCTTACCAGTGCCCGCAGCTTTTAGATACTCACCTGCATCAAACCATGTAAACTCCCACCTGAAGTACAAGAAGGCATTAGGTGTGTACACCAGATCTGTCGCCAACTGGTTGCCAATAAATTTAAAAGGATTGTTTTTCCCTGAATATATCATTAATACGTTTGGACCATAGATTCCGTCATTCTTACTATACCTCCAAAATATATCGTAATCCATGTTCAGGAATAAGGATTCATTTAATTCAAGTGTTAAAGACGGATGTATGTCAAAAAGATTTACAGGTCCAATCAATGATGCAAGCCCAAAGTAGCCGCCCCGTGGAAATAATGGATTAAATGTTTGCAATTTATTATCACCATACTGTGCATCTCCGCTTATCCATTCAGCTTTAATTCCTGCCTCAGGTTTAAGTTTTGCCCTATTAAATTTATAGCCGGTATTGAGGGAAGCTGTCCAGGCGTTTATGTTTTTTTCAGCAAATTTCCCTAGCTGATAAACTCCTTCAATATCATATCTCCAATTACTTTTACTGCTCCATAGTCTGCTACCAATTGAATGTCGTAACTCCTTCCCATGACCATCGTCAAAAGCTGCTATTTTTTTCCAAAGTCCGAGGTAATAAAAATCTATATTATTTAGAAAAGACATTTCTTTCCTGGTTATATATCCGCCCCAGAATTTTGTGTTACTATTAAATCCATCGTCAAAAATTTGTGGCTTCGATCTAACAAAGTGCGAGTAAAATAGATCCACATTGAATTTGCCCCCGGTGTATAACAGTTTGATGGCATCAAATGACTGGCGATTATTTGGACCATCTCTTACAGCTATCAGTCTTTGTGAACCATAAAGCAATTCCTGGCGGCCCAGCCTTACCGTCAACAAATGCTGCCTGGTCAATGGCAGAATCATATCCATAAATGCCTGGTGAAGATCTAATTGGTTTTCATCGACTGGCGAAGGGGGCGACTTCATACCATTAGCGAGACTACTTTGCAATTGAATAAATGTTCTAAAATGTCTTCCAGCGTGAAGATCGGCATGAAGCAGATACCTCGTGAGAATGTAACCATCTTTATCCTGTGGGGCTTCTCCCCAGTCTTCATTCTTTGCATAGAAATATTGAAACCGAACCTCTCCTCCATAACTGAGATAGGTAGTTTTGTTTTGCGACAATGGGCTAAACTTCATCTTTGCATACCACTCTATCGTTGTGTCTTTTTCAAGGAAAGAGTAATCCTCATCATACCTCAACGGTTTAAAAAATCCGATGCCCTGCGTTAGACCATTAGTACTGGAGAAAATAAGGAATATGAAGACTAATTCCTTCATGAAATTAAAACTTGCGAATGATTATCACACCGCCAACAATTAGTATAACACCAAGTATTCTCCATGTATTGATGTAGTGTGGATGCGCTACGAGTATATTGAAATGATCGAGTAATACTGAAACGACCATTTGACCTAATACAACTAGTCCAAAAGTTAAGGCAGGGCCTATTCGTGGAAATGCAAGTATTACGGTTGTTACATAAAACGCCCCCAGTGCCCCGGCTAACCAGGTGTATGCCGGTGCAGTTTTTAATCCCGCCCATGACGACTGCTGTTTCGTAACTAAAGCATAGATTAGAACCGCAAACGCACCTGTAATAAATGAAATCATTGATGCATATACGGGGCTTTCAATAGATTTACCTAATCGAGAATTCAGTCCCGCCTGCAACGGCAGAAATGAGCCTGCTACGAAAGCCATTATGATCCATATAACTTTCATTCTAGTGTATTTTATGTCATAATATTTATTGACGCGGGCTATAAAATAGTACGGGACTCCAGGAAGGAATTACTGGTAATTGTGCCGGGGAAAACGACTTGTATTCACCCATTCCATACACAACCTTCCCATCTACAATTGTTATTTTCGCTGTGATTGTTTTTATTTCTTCATCCAGAACCCCGAGATAGTCTTTATCAAGAATAATAAGGTCGGCATAATAGCCGTTTATTATTTTTCCTTTCATGCCCTCTTTAATTAATGAGTACCCTCCCGATGTCATCAATCGCAATGCGGTTACCCTGTCGAGGGTATTCTCTTTGGACAATATTTGTGTTCCTCCAATGGTCTTACCAGTAGTGATCCAATACAAAGCCATCCATGGATTATAACTTGCTACCCTTGTTCCGTCGGTCCCCAGGCCCACAGGAATGCCCAGTTCAAGCATCCTTTTTACAGGTGGTGTCGCTAAGGCTGCCTGTTTGCCGTAGCGATGTATAAAGCTTTCGCCCTGGTAGGCCATTCGATGCTGAATCGCAATACCGCCTCCAAGATTCTTAATACGGAGCATGTTTTCTTCGCTTATTGTTTCTGCGTGATCGATAAACCATATTAACCCATTTAAAGGGGTTTCTTTATTTACTTCTTCAATAACATTCAGGTTCCGCGTAATGCTTTCATTGTATGTTGCATGTAGACGGAATGGCCAGCGTTTCTTTACCAGCATTTGCACTACTGCTTTCAAATTAACCTCCATACTGGCAGGTAGTTCGGGCCGGGGGAAAAGAAAGTTTTCAAAATCTGCAGCATCGCCGACAAGATTTTCACCTGCACCGCCAACATAATAATCAATATCATTTATGCCGTTATTTCCATGTTCATTTATTTCTATCATCCCCATCCATTTTGAATAGTCATTCAGCTCTGAACCTTTTTTCTGGGCAAAAAGAAAGTATGGTAGCCGAACTGTGATCTTTCCAAGCTTATTTAGGGAATCGGTAACAGTATAGTCGTCAGGAAAATTTTGAAAGCCGCCACCAGCGTCCATCACTGCAGTTACACCCAGCCTGTTTAGCTCGGTCATGTATTGAATAGTAGAATTTACTTTTTCTTCGTTTGATAATTCGGGAAGCCTGGCAAGGGTGGAATACAGAATAAAGGCGTTTGGTTCTGCAACCAATAAACCTGTTGGATTACCATCATTATCTTTTTCAATTAATCCTCCAACTGGATTAGGTGAATCCGCATTGATATTTAATGTTTTTAATCCTGCCTTATTCAACCATGCTTTTCCATATAAATAAAGAATAAAAGCGGGCACATTTCCTGTAGCATCATTAATCTCATCTATTGTGGGTAACCGCTTCTCTTCAAACTGGTATTCATTCCAACCACCAACTACTCTTACCCATTGCCCATTCGGCGTTCTTTGCGATTGTTCCTTTAGTATTTCCAGTGCCCGCTTTAATGTACTCACTCCATCCCACCTTAATTCACTATTGTAAAATCTTCCTCCACGTATTACATGAAGGTGACTATCAAACAAACCAGGAACTACCCTGTTGCCTTTGGCATCTATTATTTTTGTTTGCTTTGTCTTCAGTTTAAGCATCTGCCGATTTGAACCCGTAGCAAGGATCTTACTTCCCGCTATTGCCACAGCTTCTGTCACGGTATTATTTTCATCAAGTGTAGAAATTTTACCATTAATGATAATAATATCAGTTCCCTGTTGTGCTTGCGAAATATTTGTAACGGAAAGAACGATAGACGCCAACAAAATAAAGTGATAGCCCATCAACCTGAAAATTTATAGGACAGGCTATAGTAGCCTGCCCTGGTTATTATTAAACGACCAACAAT
>DASUTO010000093.1:0-5489 GCA_036374555.1 Chitinophagaceae bacterium | reverse complement strand
GTAAAGCACCGGTTTCTCTTTTTTGAAAAATAAAAAAGAGGAAGTAAGGATTAGAATGGATGCAATAATTACAGGCGTTCTCATTTACAATGTTATGATATTTAGCTATTGGAGTTCTCCGGTTAAATTGTCGAATTGAATTGTTGCAGTACAAGAGTGCGACGCAACGATGTCTAATCGTATTAATTCAGCCGGGTTCATAAAAATTATTTAATGCCTGTCCGCATATCGGAACCTTGTAAATGAAACCACATAGACACATAGGACACATTAGGAAGAAACACATAGATTTCTATGTGAAACTATGTTTCTATGTTCCTATGTGGTAAAAAACATATATGGTTGAGTTAAGCGGATAGTCAATTTATTTTTTATTAATAATTACAATATTCGGTTTTGGTGGCATCTTCATTCCATCACCGAGATAATAACTTGTATGTGGCGGTTGATTGTACGCCACATTCTGCCAAGCAATGCTTAAACGATACTGCGGATTATGCATCAGCGTATATAGTTTAATGTCGGTCGGAATGGCTGTTGAATAGATGCGCAACTCCCTGCTATCGGTTGTACGGCAAATAATTTCTTCCCGCCAATCGCCAAAGAGATCGGCACTGAGACATGGATTTGCTTTCGTACCATTATTACTGGCGCAACCATCATCACGACCATCAAATAACTTTACGGTTGCACTATTTATATAATCCCATTTGCTGATATTGACGCCATTGAGTACTTCGCTGAGTGCATCGCCATCCCAGAATATACCCATATTACACGGAGGTGTTGTCTCTGAGATCTTGTTTCCCTTGCAATCAAACATACCCGTGATACCGGCTCCCGCTACCCAGCATTCATAACCCCGATGGCGCGGATCGAGGTCCAATGCACATCCACGACCGGGGCCTTCCCCATCTTCACCTGCTTTTATTGATGGCTTTTTCCAGATCACCTCTCCCGTCTTTGCATCCGTTAAATGTGCACCGGCATCGTCAAACCGTTCCTGTATATCAAAAACTTCAAGACCGGGTCTTGATGGATCAATATCTGTAACATGTAATGCATCACCATGACCCAACTCGGTAGAGTAAAGTCCTTTGCCATCATGGTCAATTGTCATGGCCCCATAAACAATCTCGTCTTTGCCATCATCATCCACATCAGCAACTGATAAGTTATGATTTCCCTGTCCACGATACTTTCTGTTTGCACCACCTGGTTCGTCGCTATCGAATGTCCAAAGCTTTTCAAGTTTTTTATTTTTAAAATTAAATGCGCTTAATACTGAACGGGTATAATAACCGCGACACATTACAAGTGAAGGGCCTTTTCCATCGAGATAGGCAACACATGCAAGAAACCTGTCCATACGATTACCATACCCATCACCCCACATTTCTTTCAGCTCATCTGTGGTAGGAGTTAATTTTTCATGACGAGGCGGGATAAAATCAATAGTTGATAATGCTTCACCTGTGAGGCCATCAAACATGGTTAAAAATTCAGGGCCCGATAAAATGTACCCTTTATCGTTTCGATAATCCTTTGTACTATCACCGATAAGTTTCCCTTTACCATCAATAGAGCCATCTGCAGTTTTCATAGCGATCTCTGCTTTGCCATCCCCATCAAAATCATACACCATGAATTGTGTATAGTGTGCCCCTTCACGAATATTTTTTCCAAGATTTATCTCCCATAAAAATATTCCGTCCATTTTGTAGCATTGAAAGATCGGGGGATCAGTAATTCCTGCCTGTGAATTATCCTTTGCTCTTCCCGTCAAATGAATAACGATCTCATAAATCCCATCCCCATCCATATCTCCCACGCTTGCATCGTTGGCCGAATAACCGGTGGGTGTTCTTAGTGGAATAGAGAGATAAGGTTCTGCATTCGCCGGTAGTGTATAAGAAACACCGGTCTTTTCTTCTTTATTATTAATGATCGCTTTAACTGTATATGTATTTGCCTGGTTGGTGTCCGCAGAGTCATCAGTAAAATTTGTTGTTTTAATTATAGGTTGCTTGTTCAGCCGGACCGTTTTGTTATTTGATGTACGATAGAGGTTAAAAGCAAGATCATTATCTTCAGTTCCCAACAACCGCCATGAAACAAATATTTTTCCTTTGCCATCGGGTACGGCATGTACACCTCGTGTAAGATATTCCATCCTGTATTGCGCCTGCAGGCCAGTAGTAAAAAATAAAATAGAAACTATTGCAATCAGCGCTGTCCGCATTTCAATTCATTATTGTTTTAAACGTTCCTGTTCTTCTATCCCGGCGATTTTCTTTTTTTCTTCGGGCTTTTGCGATATTGATATATTAAAATTTTTATAGACCCAGTTCTTCGCAAATATCATTTCTCCTAATACGGCTGCTGTTACAGATGAATTAGTGAAACTGAAATTTTCTATCTGTGAATTCACAAGACCAGTTACTTCAAATGCTTTTTGTGCATTGGTGATCTTCACATTGTTGATATAAAAATTCTTTGTATAAGGAATTCCTTTTTCAACCGGAGTTACTTTTTGTACTAAAGCCCGCCAGTGCTGCGGCACAGAATCTATATTATATCCTTTGGGTAATTCACTATAACTGTAAGCAGGGTACCAATTCAAATTGAACTGGTAAGCATTGCGAACAGAATCCAACACAGAATTTACAAAATAAACATCTTCAACGGTCCCGCCCCTTGTCGTTGCTGATTTAATTCGCAAACCATTGTCTGTATGTTTTGCAGAAAGGTCAGTACAATAGATATGACGGATGCTGCCGCTGGTTTCACTTCCCAAAGTGACGAGACCAGCACCACGCCGGGCAATACACTTGCGTATCACGACATATTCAGTTGGTTTATTTACACGAAGCCCGTCCCAATCTCTTCCGGCCTTTAAACAAAAATTATCGTCATTACAATCTATATCACAATTCTCGATCAATGTCCATGTGGAAGAATCAACATCAATACCATCTGTACTTGGACCGCTGCCATCTTCATTATTTTTTATGATCACACCATTTACGGTTAAATAGCTTGAGTATAATAATTGTATCGTCCAGAAGCCCGCATTTTTAAATGTAAGGTCATTTATTGTTATCTGTTCTGAGTTTTGAACCAATACTGTTCTTACTCTCTTTGCATCATAGTCTACTACCCAGCGCAATCCTTTTGTATCATATTCCTTTCTCATGTTCCAGTATTTATCCCAGCAAAATTTTCCTCTTGCATTGACAACTCCTTTTCCTGTCAATGCTGCATTTCTCACACCGACCATGTTTATTAAAGCCGCAGGCCAGGTAGTTTCTATTCCTGCAATTCGTGTTTGCATCTCGGGATAATCATCAAAACTTTGCGAACCAAGTATCAGGACTTTATCATCAATCCGTAATTCAACATTGGATTTGATAAAAAGACTACCCGTCACATAAATTCCAGGAAGAAATCTAACGACGCCACCACCAGCAGAAGCACATTTATCTATAGCGCTTTGAATTTGCCTGGTGTTTATAGTTATTGTATCACTTTTTGCGCCAAAATCATTTGCAAAAAAGATCTTTTTAGAAGATGGGAATGTTTTTGCACCAACATTTTTTACCCATGGGGGGGCAACAACCTGTGATGTTGAACAAATACATACAAATAAGAAGACAATAACGCAGATCTTTTTCAATGGCAAGTAATTTTAATTGTGTAAAGTAAGCTTTAAGTCATAGGCGACCATCCTGATGTATCCTGAGGCCCGAAATGTTCATTTGTAAAAATTACCAAACCTTATAGTTTCAACAATACACCCAGTTCAGTTCGGATTATCTTAAGAATGCTTCCGTGGCGTATTCCTTTGGGCAAAGAAATTTTATCGGAGATATCTGTCCAGTTGATAAGGTCCTGCGATTGAACTGCTCCATATTTGTGATCGCGGTATTTGTCAAAATAAACGATCCATTGATTATTTGCCCTTAAAGTTGTTGGTCCCTCTGCCCAGTAGTCCCCGGTAACGGGAGCAGAAGCATTGTTGTAACCCTTATTTAACTTCTTACTGTGGGCGATCCTAATATTCTTTTGCGGTGGTATCCTTGTTTCATCTTTTAAAAACATAACAAAGCGTTTACCATCGGGTACTATCGTAGCGTCGATCACATTAAAACCCTTATCATACAGCAGTTTTGTTTTACTGAATGTTTTGAAATCTTTGGTGAGCACATAATACATCCGGTGATTATAGCCATTTTCAACAGAACGGTCAGTTGCGTACTTTCCGGCAATGGTCGTTGCCCAATAAATCATGTATTGTTTTTTCTTTTTATCATAAGTGATCTCCGGTGCCCAGCAATTCCGTGCACTATCCTCATGCATCATGACGGGAATAAATTGCTGGTCACCCCAATGAATAAGATCCTTTGAATTTGCATAACCAATGCCCCGTTCATTCCAACTCACTGTCCATACCATATGAAATAGATTATCAGCGCCACGAATGATACAAGGGTCACGCATCAATGAGTCTTTACTTAATACCGGCAGCAACAATGATCTGTCATTATTCAAAGCAGTCCAGTTGTATCCGTCACCGCTGTAAGCAAGATGCAAACCATCCTTGCCATTATTATTAAAATAAGAAAATAGGAAGACACTATCCGTTTGCTGCGCCTTCATTAAATAAGAAATACTAATGGCTATAAGTATAAAAGCTGATCTCATCTTATCTTGCTAAAGTTAATGCCATCAACCCGATGACCACATCATTCGCAACTGATCTTACCACAAGATTTCTCAATTGCTTTTTATTATTCAAAGGCAAATCAAGTACAGTGGCAGCGCCACCATCAATACCGTAATTGGAAAAACCTCTGATAGCCGAATATTCATAATCAGCCGGAATTTCTTTACCGGTTTTTAATGCTATGCGAATTGGTCGCGGGGCATCGGTTGTAAATGCAAATCCATCTACATAATAATCCTGTTCGATCGGCCACCAGTTTTGCGGATTCTTTAATTCAAGTTTATCCAGGGTGCCATCGGTATAATTAACAATGATCTCCCCATTAACGATGCGGCTCTGCATCGGGTTCGTGGTGCCGGCCATCAGAAAATATGCATGAGATGAATTTCCTTTCAATGGAATACTAATTGAATCAGGATAATTGTCCCACATCGAAGTAAATACGATGTTTTTACTATTAGTAACGCCTGGCGTTTGAAAAGGTACTCCGGATGAGGTGATAATTTCATTTTTTGCTCCTGCGATCGATCTTAACCCACTGTCAGAGATAATTACCTGCACGGAATGATAGGCCCAGTTGCCAATACCATGGACCGGTAACTGCAAGGTTGGTGATGTTGGTCTTGGAGAAAGATATTTGTTACGAAAAATATTCGTCACCTCATCATTGAAAGATGAAACCAATTCAACTTTTTCAAAAATTACTTTTTCATTGATTGGCTTTGTTTCCAATGCATCAAATTGTTCTATAATATAAATATAG
>DASUTO010000092.1:0-6055 GCA_036374555.1 Chitinophagaceae bacterium | reverse complement strand
AATAATTCTCTTTTCTTTTGATAGCATTTAAGGAATCGCTGATGAATTTCAGACACCTGCGTTTGTTCTTTTGATTATTTTTCCAGCAGATCACCACTTCATCGCCAACATATTGATAAATGTGCCCCCAGTTAGCAATGATAGGTTCGGTAATATCCGCAAAAAAATCATGAAGCATATTAAAATATTTTTCATGCCCGATCTTTTCTGCTATTGTGGTAGAGTCATTGATGTCGAGAAAAAGGAATATCCTGTTTTCCTTTCTAGGCTTATTATAACGACCCCTTATCAGATTTCTAAGCCCACCTGGACCATATTTATCAGAAATTTCCAGGATCAGGATGGAAATAAAAGCAAGCAACCCAAGATCCACCATCAGCATCATGAAGCTGGGAGTAAGCAGAATATTTTGAACAAATTCCTTTTCAAACTGGATAAAACTAAGCCCTCCGTCGTGGCGGAAGACCCAATATGCAAACACTACAATAACTGACACAATCAAAAACAGGATAAATGTTAGTGTCATTCTCAGTATCGTTGAAAGCCATATAGGGAACCTGCGAAACATGTTCTTAAGAAAAAAGGCTTCCGCCCCGGCCACAATGATGCCAACGATAGCAAACGCCAGTGAAAAAAAACTCAACCTTCTTCTTTCCAGCACTTCTTTATCAACTTCGACTATGTTATAAAGGAAAATGAGACTGAAAAAAACCCAGACGATGGCAATATTGAAAACTAAATAAAGCCTGTACCAGAGTACCCTTCGTGCGATCATAAAAAAAGCGTTGTTTTGGTCAACGCTTAAAATTATTAATTATTAATTATTAATCCTTAATTTTTAATTTCTGACCGGCTTACCTGCTTTCAAAACCGATTGGATCCTTTCCAACGTTTTCTTCTCACCACATAATGATAAGAAAGCTTCTCTTTCGAGGTCAAGTAAATACTGTTCTGACACTAAAGAAGGTTCGCTCAGATCACCACCACACATTACATATGCCAATTTTTTTGCAACCACTACATCATGATCAGTTGCGTAATTAGCTCTCCACATTCCATTTATACCCGCATATAAAGCACCGAGCGCTGATTGACCTAGCACTTTTATATCTTTTCGCTGAACAGGCATCGAATAACCGGAGTCGTAAATTTCGATCACAGACTTTTTTGCTTCGGCAATTCTTCTACCCTGATTCATTACTACTTCATCTAATCCCTTTCTGTAAACGCCCAGATCAAACCCTTCAAATGCAGATGTTGCTACTTTAGCAGTCGCAATGGCAAGGAATCTATTTTTAAGGGTAATCGTTTCCGGCTCATCTTCATGCATTTCATCTGATGCTCTAACCACAAATTCTTTTGTGCCACCACCACCAGGAATCAAGCCAACACCCAATTCCACAAGCCCCGTATATGTTTCTGCTGCGGGACAACATTTATCTGCGTGAAGACTTAATTCACAGGCACCGCCTAATGCCAAACCATGAGGCGCAATAACAACAGGTATGGAAGAATATCTTGCCCTCATCATCGTGTTCTGAAACATTCTTATTGCCATATCAAGCTCATCATAATCCTGGTCAATGGCAAGCATGAATATCATGCCGACATTAGCACCTGCACTAAAGTTTGGTCCTTCATTAGCGATCAACAATCCTTTATAATTCTTTTCGGCTTTGTCAATCGCTGTTTGAATTCCCGCCACTACATCGCCACCAATACTTCCCATCTTTGTAAACCATTGCAATCCCAGCACATCATCACCAAGATCATACAATCTGCAACTTCCGTTTTTCCAGATCTGTTTATCCTGGTAATTGCTCATTACTATAAATGCATCCGCACCAGGTAATTTTTTATATGATTTACTATTTTGATCATAATATAATTTTTTCCCAGCTTCAATTTTATAAAATGATTTGTTGCCTGCAGCCAGCATCTCATCTATCCATGTGGCCACTTTATATCCAGCGGCTTTCATTGCCTCGGTAGTTTTAGCTACACCCAGCACATCCCAACTTTCAAAAGCGC
Source organism: Chitinophagaceae bacterium (assembly GCA_036374555.1). Taxonomy (GTDB): domain Bacteria; phylum Bacteroidota; class Bacteroidia; order Chitinophagales; family Chitinophagaceae; genus VBAS01. Next base: position 4,024 of record DASUTO010000092.1, on the reverse strand, counting down.
CGATCTCCCAACCAAACCCTGCCATCATAGCATCATCAACACGATAGAGTTCATCGCTGATCTCTGGAATACGATGTGAGATATAAGAAAAAAGCCCGTAATGAAAATGGCGATAGAATTCACCGGCCTTATCCTGCCCGGCAACAAGCATTTTTAACCTTGTGTATAGATCATCAATTGGTTTTGCTGCTTCAACAGTTGAAAATTTTGACTTTACCCTTGGCTTATATTCAAAAGTTTTCAGGTCAAGCGTAAGAATTTCTTTTTCGCCGCTGCCACCTTTTGTTTTTTTAAAAAAGCCCTGACCAGTTTTATCTCCGAGCCAATTATTGTCCACCATTTTTTGTAACCACGTTGGAATATTAAATGATCCTCTTGCCTCGTCATTTGGACAATTATCATAAACTCCTTTCGCAACTTTTACCAATGTATCAATACCAACAACATCGGCTGTACGGAAGGTGGCTGATTTTGGTCGACCAATAATCGGCCCTGTCAATGCATCAACTTCATCAATGGTTAATCCAAGTTTATCAACCAATCCAAAAAGCGACATGATCCCGAATACGCCAATACGGTTTGCAATAAATGCCGGAGTGTCTTTACAAAGTACTGTTGTTTTACCAAGATAGAGATCACCATATTCCATTAAGAAATCTATAATAGCAGGATCGCTATCTGGCGTCGGAATTATCTCAAGCAATCTTAAGTAACGTGGTGGGTTAAAAAAGTGTGTGCCGCAAAAATGTTTTCTAAAATCATCGCTACGACCTTCTGATAACATATGAATGGGAATACCTGATGTATTTGAAGTGATCAATGTACCGGGCTTGCGAAACTGTTCTACTTTTTCATAAACTTGTTTCTTTATATCAAGCCTTTCCACCACCACTTCAATCACCCAATCACAATCACTAATCTTCTTCATATCATCGTCAAAATTGCCGGTGGTAACCTTCTTGATAACATTTTTATGGTAAACAGGGGAGGGGTTTGACTTAATTGCGGCAGCTAATGCATCATTCACTATCTTATTTCGCTCAGCTGGCTTTTTACTCTCAATAGCTTCCTTAGGTACAATGTCAAGCAATAAAACCTGTAAACCAATGCCGGCAAAATGACACGCAATGCGGGAACCCATTACACCGCTTCCCAAAACAGCCACTTTCTTAATGATCCTTTTTTCCATATCAGATTAGTTAGTTAAACAACTATTTAAAACCGAAGTTAAGTGATTTTACGAAACAGGTTGACTCCTGATTGGGAGAAATACGATTTTGCAAAAGATCACTGAGCAGCTTGACTTAACCATGGTCATTAATTCAATTAAATACATGAAAGAAAGAGGTTCAATGCAAGAATAGATGCCAATATGCGTTTAAATATCCGAATCAAGTCCAATGAAAACCAATTCCTCTGCTAAGAAAAGCAACAAGCCCGCCCTCTCTGTCAGTCACAAAGCTGCTGCAGAGCTTACTGATTTGCTGCATCATTTACCGGATGCACTGATCATTACAGACCTTTCTTTCAATATCACAGGTTGGAATGATGCTGCTGAAAAATTACATGGCTTACCGGGTGCAAGAGGAAAAAATCTTTTTCAATTGATTAAGATTGATCTGCTGGATTCAACCTTTGAAACAATTAATGCCGAATTATTAAAAAAAGGATCATGGGAAGGCGAGATTATTTATCACAGGCATGATGGAGAAAAATACATTTTTAAGACCGCTGCTACTTCAATACTGGATGATAATAATAAACCTACAAGTATAATTTTTGTCAATCATAATATCACCAAAGTAAAGAGTACAGAAAAGAAATTGGCAGAAGCGGAAGCAACGTATGAGAAGCTTGTTAACACGCTGGTGGATGGTGTGATCATGTTAGACAAAGATGGCAAGGTAACTACATGCAATAAAAGAGCTTCGGCTATTTTAGGATTAAATGAAGAAGATTTATTAGGAAAAGAGTTAGGGGATTCATCATGGAAAGCGATAAAAGCAGATGGAACACCTTTTCCCTGGTACGAATTCCCAACTGTGGTAAGCTTGCAAACAGGATTCCCGCAACGTAATGTAAAAATGGGTGTTAATCTTCCAAATGGATTATTTGTTTGGTTATTGATCAATTCGGAGGCCCTGATCCGTATTGGTGAGTTTGATCCATACGCAGTTGTGATCTCATTTTCTGACATTACAGACAATGTAAACCGCGAAGAAGAACTCAGGAAAAGCAACGAAAGATTTTTCTATGTTTCCAAAATAACTTCGGATGCAATTTGGGATATCGATCTTGCAACAAAACAGATCTATCGAAGTGAAACTTTTTACGAGCTATCTGGTTATAGTCGTGAAGAAATAAAACCTGATCTTGATTGGTGGTTCAATAAAGTTCACCCAAAGGATAGGGAAAGGGTTAGAAATAAAGTGCAGGAACACATCCAGAACGGACAAGAACGCTGGGAAGACGAATATCTTTTTCTTTGCGCCGACGGGTCTTATAAATTTTTACTTGATTCGGGAACTATTCTCTACCGCCAGGGTAAGCCTGTAAGGATATTGGGTGCCATCCGTGACCTTACTGAAAAGAAGAAATTGCAACAGCAACTTCTCCAGGAACAAGAACAAAAACATAAAGCAGTAAGCCAGGCCGGTATTGCAGCACAAGAAGCTGAACGCAGTAGCATTAGTCGTGAACTTCATGATAATGTTAACCAGTTATTGATGAGCGCAAAGTTGTTCATGAATTCAGCGAAAACAGATCCTCAAAAGGCCGATGAGCATATTGAGAAAGCGATCACGTATCAATTGATGGCCGTGGAAGAGATCCGAAAACTTTCAAGAACATTAAATACTTCGCTTGTAAAAGTTATTGGTCTTAGCCGGAGTATTGATGATATTATCATTAACATGAAGGCTTTCCAGCAGATAGAGACCAGTTTCAAATATGATCAAAAGCTTGATAAAATTCTATCGGATGATCAGAAACTGATGATCTTCCGGATACTGCAGGAGCAAACCAATAATATTATCAAGTATGCGGATGCCAAGAACGTAACTATCAGTTTAAAAGAAGAAAATAATATCATCTATCTTTCAATTAAGGATGATGGGAAGGGTTTTGATGATTCAATACAATCAAAAGGAATCGGGTTTATAAATATTTATAACCGTGTGGATGCATTCGGAGGTGAAATGGAGCTTATCTCTTCACCTGGGAATGGATGCTCTCTTGAAATTAATTTCCCACTTATCTTCAATTAATCAAGATCTATAGCAGGTAATTGGCGGGTATTTAGTTGCTTATTATATCGTCTCATCAATCGTTTATTCTTTTTTGCACCTACACTCGAAGCCACGCCACTCATAACGATTTTTATATAATAATTGATGAATGATCTATCCCGTGATCTTGGGAAATAAACTACACCAACCCGTTTCTTGTTTTCATTCTTAACAATAAAACTATTTGCAATAAAGGTCATCAATCCCTGTAAAAATCTTTTCTTTTCTTCTTTTCCATTTTTTAAGAACTGCACTTTGAGGTCATGATAATACATTCTCATTTCGCCCAATGAAAGATGTTCATGGCCAATAGCCCTCATCGTAAGTGTATCGAGGTAGCCTGATTGCAATTTTATAGAAGACAACGCTGGCAATATCTGATTAAGATATAACATCGAATGTGGTTGCATTCTTACAGTGATCAGGAAACCGGAAAGTGTATCGAGATAGGATTCTCTTGTCCTCAATCTTATCCATGCTGTATCGAGCAAGTAGCCATTCAATCTTATCCTGAAACTGTCAGAAGGACTTAAGCCGAAATTTTTGATTGGAAAGATATCACCACTCATCCTTGTAACCGGGATAACCGCGATTTCTTTAGTTTTGTCATTTAGTTCGGTGTAAACTGCAGTACCATTTGAAACAAATATGGTGTCAATAGAAACTTTAAAAGGAATTTTCTGTATCAATTTTGCAGCTAATGGTTTTATGATACCAGCATGAAATGGCGGGGTTTT
>DASUTO010000091.1:0-6275 GCA_036374555.1 Chitinophagaceae bacterium | reverse complement strand
GCATTTCTGCCTCGGCAATCGTTGCACATTTGAATTTTGTAATGGCTGCATTCAGCATCAGTTTGGCGACATCCGGGGATTTATTGGTCTTAATATGCGGCCGTAAACGATCTACATCACCGATCATGTCAATAGCAAGTTGAATATTGTGTTTCACTCTATCAGGAAAAACAACCAAAGCCGGAGAATCCAACTCCTTGATGTCTTTTATTTCAAACCAGTTTTCAGACATTCATTCAATATTTTTTTGCTCCAAAGGAGCATCGTATTTATAGAAATTTACAGGTTATATAACTGGCTCCACCGGAGCCCCCTGTTTTTATAGGCGACTCCTAAGGAGTCGATTGTCATAAATTTGATTTTATTTCTATAAACAGAGAGCCGCTACGTGGCTTTATTGTTTTATTCTATTTCAATTCTTTTAGGCAAAGTAAATGCTAATGAATCTCAAACATTGCTTCTATTTCAACTGCCACATTCCCGGGCAATGAGCCCATACCTACTGCGCTGCGAACACCTTTTCCATTGTCATCTCCCCACAACGCGACAAACAATTCGCTACACCCATTGATAACGATCGGATGTTTTTCATACTCGGCAGTTGCATTAACCATCCCAAGTACTTTCATCACTCTTTTCACTTTCCCAAGATCGCCTAATTCAGCTTTTAAAGAAGAAAGAATAGCTAGTCCGCATTGTCTTGCTGCTGCTTTTCCTTGTTCTTCATTCAGATCTTTTCCAAGCTTTCCTGTTATAGAACTTCCATCGGTATTTACTGAAATATGTCCGGAGACATAAAGATTTTTTCCATCAATAAGGCAGCGTTTATAGATCCCTTTGGAAGCTGGAAGTGTCGGTAGTTCGTATCCAAGTTCCTTTAATTTTTCTTCTACCGTTTTATTTGACATAAGCAGTGTTTAATTTTTCCCAATGTAAATAAAATCTGCTAATCGCAATGGTTTGGGCAATGGTCTTTAATCCGGTATTTTTGCAGACTTGAGTTGTTTCCTCTCCTTGCTGAATAGTATTGATACAGCACAAGAGTGCGACGCAACAGGGGCTAAATAGTAATTATCAAGCCTGAACCCAAAAATCTAAAATCAGATTGAGGAGTTTGCTTTCTCGCCTAAGGCGTGATTCCTCGCAAGTAATATGAGCGATTATAAAAGAATATTGGTGACTGCGGCTTTGCCTTATGCAAATGGACCCGTACATATCGGCCATATGGCTGGTGTGTATGTGCCTGCGGATATTTATGTGCGGTATCAACGTGCTCGAAAAAGAGATATAAAATTTGTTTGCGGCAGTGATGAACATGGAGTACCTATTACGATCCGTGCAATGAAAGAAGGGGTGACGCCGCAACAAATAGTTGATAAATACCACGCCATAATAAAAGATAGTTTTGAGCAAATGGGTATTTCATTTGATATCTATTCCCGTACCTCCAATAAAGTACATCATGATACCGCAGCAGCTTTCTTTAAAAAACTGTATGATGACGGTTTGTTTGAAGAAAAAGAAACCGAACAGTATTACGATGAAAAAACAAAAACTTTTTTAGCTGACCGTTATATTATCGGCACTTGTCCGGTTTGTGCTAACCCTAATGCATATGGTGATCAGTGTGAAAAATGTGGTTCATCGTTAAGTCCTGAACAACTAATTAATCCACGCAGCGCATTGAGCAATGCTGTACCGATAAAAAAGAAAACAAAGCATTGGTATTTTCCCTTGCAGGATTATGAGCCATGGTTAAAAGAATGGCTCATCGAGGGACATAAAGAATGGAAGAATAATGTGTATGGCCAATGCAAAAGCTGGCTGGATAAAGGTCTTCAATCAAGAGCAATGACAAGGGACAGCAATTGGGGAATTAAAGTCCCTTTGCCGGATGCTGAAGGAAAAGTATTGTATGTGTGGTTTGATGCACCGATCGGTTATATATCCGCTACAAAAGAATTAACAGATAAATGGGCTGACTACTGGTGTAAAGAAGATACCAAACTGGTCCATTTTATCGGCAAGGATAATATTGTTTTTCACTGTATCATTTTCCCTGCCATGCTGAAGGCACATGGGAATTTTGTTTTGCCCGATAATGTTCCTGCCAATGAGTTTTTAAATATCGAAGGCGATAAAGTAAGTACCAGTCGTAACTGGGCCGTGTGGGTGGATGAATATCTAAAAGATTTTCCCGGTTGTGAAGATGTACTTCGATATGTGTTATGTGCCAATGCGCCTGAAACCAAAGACAATGATTTTACCTGGAAAGATTTCCAGGATCGAAACAACAGTGAGCTGGCTTCTATCTTCGGAAATTTTGTGAACCGTACCTGGGTGTTGATGCATAAACTATGCAATAGTAAAGTGCCAAAACTGCATGAAGAAGTTTTAGATGATGAAGATCACTGGATCATGAAAGAAATTGAAAGTTCAAAATTGAAAGTTGAAGGTTTGATTGAAGAATATAAATTTCGCGATGCGTTGTTTGAAGTGATAGATCTGTCCCGCAAGGGAAATCAATACATGCAAAAGAAAGAGCCATGGAAAAAGGTTCCAGGTGACAAAGCACAGTCTACAAGTTCTGAAAATCAAAAATTAATTGATAATTGCTTACATCTCTGTTTACAATTAACAGCGAACCTGTCAATTCTGATCAATCCGTTTTTACCGAACACAGCAAAGAAAATGCTGTACATGATGAAGGTGGTTGATAAAATGCTGGATTGGGAAAATGCCGGAAAACTAAAATTGTTAAGTGTTGGCTACTCATTAAGGCCGCCTGAAATATTATTCAGGAAGATCGAAGACGATGAAATTCGTTTACAGATTGAAAAGCTTAAAGAAAATTCCAAATCACAAATTCCAAATTCCAAAATGGACACAAATAAATCCGATCCCGATAAATATCGGGACGGAAATCCGAAGTCTGAAATCGTTTATGATGATTTTGCCAAATTGGATCTTCGGGTCGGAACGGTCACGGCTTGCGAAAAAGTAGAAAAAGCTGATAAGCTTTTAAAATTAACAATTGACCTGGGTACCGAAACGAGAACAATTGTTAGTGGTATTGCCCTTCATTATAAAGCGGAAGAGATGGTTGGCAAGCAAGTTGTAGTAGTTATCAATCTTGCGCCGAGGAAAATGAAAGGAATTGAGAGCCAGGGAATGATCTTAACAGCAGAAGACAGGGATGGAAAACTTCGTTTATTAAAGCCTGAAGAAACGGTAAGCCCCGGTTCTTCAATAAGCTAAAATAATGAAGCCATCTGTAGCGCCCGGTGGCTTTTTCTTTAGCCCAAATTTGAGTAATTTGATAACTTATTAACCCCATCTATTGAATGTGGATCGTTTGGCTTGAGAAAAAAATCCTTAAAACACTCGGAATCATCCTGGGGATCATCATTATTCTTATTACTGCCCTTCATATTTATGTCGTAAATAATGCCGAAGCCTTAGTAGAGGATATTGTCACCAACGAATCAAATGGAAAATTAAGGCTGACAGTAAAAAATATAAAGTTCAATTACTTCAGCAAAAAAGTAGAGCTTCAAGGGGTAACTTTTTTTTCCAACGATTCTCTTGATCTTGTCACCTCCTATCATTTCCAGGTTGATAAAATAAAATTAAGAGTAAAAGCCCTTGTCCCGATTTTTACCAGGAAAGAATTAAGGATCGATTCTTTATCCCTCCTTGCCCCAAAAATAGTAGTGACAAGATTGAAACCGCTGGATACAACGGGTCGAAAAGATATTTCCATTCCACAGGAAATGGGGAAAGTATACAACTCCATCATGGATGCGTTGAGATATTTGGAAGTAAAACGATTTCAATTTGACGAGGGTGAATTCAGACTGATAAATAAGGTCCATCCTGATCAGCAACCACTTGTTATTACAGGAATGCATTTTCACATCGAAAACTTTAAAGTTGATTCCGATACAAATCCTGAAGACTTTCCAGATTCTGACAAACTGGTATTCTGGACCAAGAACCAGGATATCACTTTTCCGGATGGAAATCATCGTCTTGCTTTCAGCCGTTTCAGAATTAAGATCAAAAAACGGTTAATAGAAATCGATAGTTGTACGCTAATTGGTAAAAGAAGCGATAATAACGCATCCGGCTTCTCTCTTTTTCTTGATACGTTGAAACTGACAAATGTTGATTTTAAATCATTGTATGAAGAAGACCTGATAAAAGCTGATTCCGTTTATTGTCTTAACCCAAATTTTAAAATACAATTAGAATTAAAAAATAAAAGCACAACCCCTAAGAAAATACCTAACCTGGACACCTTGATAAACCAGCTTACAGGAGATATGCAGTTAAACTATGTTGGAGTAAAAAATGCTGCAGTAAGTATTACAACCAATCGAAATGATAAGAGCACATCATTTACTTCGGAAAACAATAATTTTGAGATGAAAGGGTTAACGATAGATCAACGTCTACCACAGCCAATTTCATTGCAAAGTTTTGATATGGCCATTCGTAATTATGAGAATTTCGTAAAAGACAGCAGTTATTTTCTACGTTTTGATAGTATACGATTAAGAGAAAACAGGATCCTGTTAAGCAATTTTTCTATTAACACAGAACCCTACAAAGACAAGCGCAATATACAGGTACGACAATTTATTCTTAGTGAATTATCATGGGCCGATCTATTGTTCGATCAAAAGGTTATTGCCAAGCAAGCATTATTAATCAGGCCGGTCATCGACTATTATCCTTCTGCTACTGCAAAACCAAAGAGCAAGAACCCAATTGTCAATTCATTGGCAGGTATCAATAATTTCATGAGCCTTGAGAGATTAGTGATCGATAATGGCAAAATAAAAATAAAAACACGACATACTATTGACCTCTTGTTAGATGATGCCAACCTTGTATTGAACAGTAATAATGTTGCCGATTCCTTGTCAGTAGCAAATGTGCAGGAATCCGTTGAGCTGCTTAATTTTAAAAAAGGCGTAATGAAGACAAAGAATCTGGTGGTATATATGGACAACGCATCCTTTGACGGGACAAGTAAAAAGTTCTCATTTGATAAAGTAAATATTTATGATCATCAACAGACTTTTAATGTAAATGCAAGAAACGTAAAACTGGATAGCCTGGTATTTACTGATTCTTTGCAAATGCTGAACGGCGAAGGGATCAGCTGGAAAAAGGCTGATATCGAGGTAAATCTATTACAAGCGGGAAAAAAAGCCGACGCATCATTGATCGTATTATTTAAAAAAATACAAGGAACCAATACTCAGTTATACTTTAACAATGCAAAAAGTTCACTATCGGTTTTTTTGAATACGCTGTCTATTGCATCAATCGATAAAAAAGAAAAGCTAAAGATCGATGCGCTTAAATCTGACGGGAAAGATCTTTATTGGTTCGGCCCACATACATCAATAACTGCAGATAACTTTTCATTGACAGATAATTCCACCACGTCATTTACTAATTTTCAATTTAAACAAACAAAAGATAATGACAGCGTGGACGTAAAAGCTTCGAATATCGTACTTACCCCGGATGTTAATAGCATTATAAAAGGGGCCTCCCAGATCAAAAATGCAAAGATCACTGATCCTGTGATCAAACTCAGGTTTACTGACAAAAAGGATAGCAGCAGGGAAGCATCATTACCCGAAATCTTTGTTGATCAGCTTGAAATGGAGCACCCCATCTTTTCATTGGAAAATTCTGGTTCAAAAGGTTTACAAAAAATTTATTGGGATGGAACGAAGAGTACTGTCAATCTTAAAAATTTCACGAGCAAAGGAATTGATAACAGGATCAGTATTGGGTCATTGAATACTACCATTTCAGACTTTGCAATTACAGATGCCAATAATAAAACCACCACATCAAAAGAGGGTTCGCTGAAAATACAACTTAGTAATATGGTAGTGAATTCAGGCAAAAAGCTTTTTTGGTCAGCTACTGTAAATCAAGTTGACGCAAAAAACTTTACGGCTGATAGCATTGGGAAAAAAGCTGCGAATGTTAAGATTTACGAGGGTGTTTTAAAAAATCTTCAACTGGGTTCAGAGATAAATGGGGACCTGAAAGCCATCATTAAAAAAAACCCTTCCTTTACAATCACTGATATTTCGGGAGAGATCATAGATGAAAAGAATAGTTGGAAATGGAATGATCTTTCATTCAGTAAAGCGGCGAAAAGCTTTTCTGTTGATTCATTTTCATTTCACCCGGTTCCTGGCCGTGACGAGTTTGTAGCTGCACATAAATGGCAAACTGACTAT
>DASUTO010000090.1:0-6198 GCA_036374555.1 Chitinophagaceae bacterium | reverse complement strand
TGCCCTGATCATGTTTTCATGTGTGAGCAGATATTTATCGTTTGGGGTTGTAATGAAAGAAGAGATAGAACAGGTGCAAAAGATCTGGGGTGCACCAATGGCAGGCTTTTTTTCCTATGGCGAATATGGAAAATCAAAAACCGGCAAATATGATTATCATAATAATACATGCTGCCTGGTGGTATTAAAAGAAAAAGCCCCTAACCCCTAAAGGGGAACTGCCAAAAAAAATAATAGAAACTAATGAAAGCAAAATCAATCAAAGGAAAATCAACTGAAGAAATTCAATCCGCATTGCAACAAAGCATGGCTGATGGTTTTAAACCAACGCTGGCCATTTGCTTTATTTCCAAAAGTCAGGATAGAAAAGCGATCAGCCTTTTGCTTGATGACAATGGCATTGCTGTGTTTGGCTGTACCACCCATGGAGAGTTTATTGATGAAGAAACTGAGAAGCAATCTGCAGCTATATTGCTGCTTGACATGAACAAACAGAATTTTGAAATCTATTTTGAAGAGTATCCCCAAAAAAATTACAGGGAAGTGGCTGCGTCCATTGCCCGGCAAGCTAAAACCAAATTTGCTGTTCCTGCATTTTTAATTGGCATAAGCGATGCGGTGGCTGATGGTGAAGAAGTTTTGCACGGATTTGAAGAGGTAATCGGATTAGATGTAGATGTATTTGGCGGTGCTGCCGGCGACGATTATTCATTTACGGAGACCATTGTTTTTACAAATCATAAAGAAACCAAAAACGGTATCGTCTGCATTGCTTTTGATAAAACCAACGTACAAATAAAAGGGATTGCTACTTGCGGCTGGAAAGCAGTAGGTACAGAAAAAACTGTTACTAAAAGCGAAGGCAACCATGTGTACAGCATTGATAATATTCCAGCCCTTGATATTACCATAAAATTTGGCGGTCTTGAAAATGTGACTCCTGAAAATGAAGATGTAAAAAATGTATTGGTAGAGTTAGCAACAAATTTTCCCCTGCAGTTGCAAAAAGAAAAAGGAGAACCTGTTATGCGTCCGGGTCTTGTAGTTGACTGGACCGATCGTTCATTTTATACCAGCGGCTCTGTTCCTCAAGGTTCAAAAGTCCGTTTTTCAGTACCACCCGATTGGGATGTTATGGCCAAAGTGATCAAAGGCGTTGAGAATTTGCGGGATACAGAAATGCCGGATGCAGATGCTTTGGTCGTATTTAGTTGTGCGGGTCGTATACTTGCTTTAGGACCAATGATGATCGACGAACTGGAAGGAGTAAAAAAAGTTTGGAATGTACCCATGGCTGGCATGTTTAGCAATGCAGAATTAGGAAGGGCCACCGGTGGAAATTTAGAAATGCACAACATTACCACCTGTTGTGTAGCATTAAAAGAAAAATAAATGAATAAGCATTTACAAAATATAGTAAATATTATTCAGCAAGATGAAAGTATAACGGCTGAACAAAAAAATGCTATTACAAAATCATTAAAGGATGCTGATAAAGAATTAGAAATTACTTCTTTCAAACTCGACAGAACAGAAAAGGTAAAACGTACCACAGCCATTCTTTTGGAAGAAACAATACAAGAGCTTGAGTTAAAAAGAAAAGCCATTGAAGAAACAAATACTGCTTTACAAAAAACTCTTGATGAATTAAAAGCAACACAGGCACAATTGATCCAATCGGAAAAAATGGCAAGCCTTGGTGAATTGACCGCCGGAATTGCTCATGAAATTCAGAACCCATTGAATTTTGTAAATAATTTTTCTGAAGTAAGTAATGAGCTGCTTGAGGAAATGACAGAACAACTGGAAAAAGGGAATACGAACGAAGCTAAAGCAATAGCAAATGAGGTAAAGATGAGTTTAGAAAAAATTAACCTTCATGGCAAACGGGCGGACGGTATCGTAAAAAGCATGCTGCAGCATTCAAGAATAAGTAATAATAAGAAGGAGCCAACCGATATAAATGTTTTAGCTGATGAATATCTAAGACTCGCTTATCATGGCTTACGGGCAAAAGACAAATCATTTAATGCTGCGCTCAAAACCGATTATGATGAAAACATTGGTTTGATAAAAATTATTTCGCAGGATATCGGCCGGGTAATTTTGAATTTGATTACCAATGCTTTTTATGCTGTTATGGAAAAAAAGAAATTGCAGCCGGAAGGATACGAGCCAACGGTAACTGTAAGCACCAAAAAGATCGATAATAAAATTATAGTCAATGTAAAAGACAATGGTACCGGAATTCCACAAAGGGCTTTAGATAAGATTTTTCAACCCTTCTTTACGACGAAACCAACGGGCCAGGGAACGGGGCTGGGTTTATCATTGAGTTATGATATAGTGACCAAGGGGCATGGGGGCGAATTAAAAGTTGAAACAAAAGAAGGAGAATATACAGGCTTTAGTGTTATTTTACCAGTATAAATCATAAATTCATCGAATGAAAATTTTAGTAGTCGACGACGAAAAAGATGTACAGGTTCTCTTCGAACAAAGGTTCAGAAAAGAGATCCGCAACAAGGAAATGGAATTTGCTTTTGCCTATTCGGGCGAAGACGCATTGAAGTACCTGAACGACCTTAGTCATGAGGCAGTATTGATTCTTTCAGACATCAATATGCCGGGCATGAGTGGGTTGGAATTGCTCAGGCATATCAAAGAAAAACATAAGGAGCCGCCACCGCTGGTAATGATGATAACAGCTTATGGCGATGCAGATAATTATAATACTGCGATGAAACTAGGTGCCGATGATTTTTTGACAAAGCCGCTTGAGTTTAGCCTGCTAAAAGAAAAATTAAAAGCGATACACTAATGGCAAAAATATTAGTGGTAGACGATGAAACAGATCTCGAAGTACTGATCAAACAAAAGTTCAGGCAAAAAATTCGGGAGCATAAATATGAATTTCTATTCGCTATTAATGGCAAACATGCATTGGAGCAATTGGAACTGAATACCGATGTAGATGTTGTGCTAAGCGACATCAATATGCCCGAAATGGATGGGCTTACGCTTCTTTCAAAGATCAATGAACAAAATACTTTACTAAAAGCTGTTATCGTTTCTGCTTATGGTGATATGGAAAATATCCGGACAGCCATGAACCGCGGCGCTTTTGATTTTGTCACCAAGCCTGTGAATTTTGAGGACCTGGAATTGACAATGGAAAAGACCATCAGCCATGTTCAGCAATTACGGGAAACAATGAAGGCGATCAAAGAAAATAACATCCTTAAAATGTATGTGGATGAAACTGTACTGAACTTTATGGCTGGCCGTGAGTTTGAATCATCATTGATGGTAAATGAAACAGTAAACGCTACTGTTGCTTTTATTGATATCTGCAGTTTTACTACTATTAGCGAAAATGAATCTCCGGATATTGTAGTAAAACTGCTGAATAAGTATTTTGATGTAATGGTAAAAGAAATAATCGCCCAGGGCGGATATATCGATAAATTCATGGGCGACGCAGTAATGGCTGTATTTCGTGGAGATTACCATTTAGACCGGGCCATGGATGCCTGCCTGGCCGTAAGAAAAACGGTCAATGAGCTGCCAAACGAATCAGGCAATATTTTCTTTACACCAAAAGTTTCTATCGGTATCAATAGCGGCGAAATGATCTCTGGTAATATTGGCTCCGCAAATTTGAAACGCCTCGACTATACAGTGATAGGCGATGTGGTCAATACCGCACAGCGATTGCAAACGATAGCGAAAGAAGGCCAGATCATCATCAGTGAATCTTCCTATGAAAAAGTAAAAGAGTCTTTCAATTGCAATAAAGTAGGTGAAGTGAGTTTGAAAAATAAATCCAGGCCCGTAATGATCTATGAAGTGCTTGATTAAATTCTTTGTTATCTTCTTATAATTATATTCCCTCGTCCCGGACCTGCATTTGCACTCATTTTATTCAGACTATATGTAAAGCTCAGCAAATAAAAACGTTTCAACACACGGTTGCTCTGATCCTCGATATAATTTGAATTTGTAGTACGAACTATTGCCTGGTTCTCGTTCAACAGGTCATGTACACTGATCTTCATTTCCCCGCGGTTATATTTTAAGAACAATTTACTGAATGATGCATTCCACAAAGGAACTTTTGCATTGAAACCTTCTGAACGTTGGCTGCTGATCGTATAAGTGAAGTCAGTAGACAGGTAAAAATTCTTAGGCAGTTGCCAACCTGCATCAATGCTGTAGTCTTGTGTTAAATAATTATTATTAAGCGATGATTGTAAGGAATATTTTGCTTTGTTGTAAGTGACTCCTCCCCTTAAGGTAAGGTCAATTTTCTCTTTAAAGCTTTTTGAAATTTCAACACTTGGGTCAAAGCTGATGTTGTAGATATTATTTCGATTAGTATTTATGAACTGGATGGTTTTACTATAGCCAACGCCTGTGTTGAAGTTCAGGGTTGCTTTTATAAACCGCAATGGCCAGCCCACGCTTATATCGTTACTCAAATTATATACCCCATCCACATTCACCGGCGTGGTTAGCTTTCTTCCGAATGAATCAACCACATCAAAGTTCACGATCTTGTTATTGGTAAAGGAATAACTGCTGAACCAAAAAAAGCTTTTATTGCGAAAGGGATTCATGCCGGTATAGTTTGCATTGATACGATGAGTGAATTCCTGTTTCAGATTAGGGTTACCCAATCTTATATTAAGCGGGTTGCTGATATCGGGAATTGGTTGCAACTGAGACACCGATGGCTGGTTGGTCGATGCACGATAATCAAGCTGCAAATTTTTGAATCTTGTAAAGTTATACTGGAATCGTGCATTGGGTAAAATGTTATAAAATGATTTTGTGATGACTGAATCTTTTATACCAGATTTAATGGTTCCCTCCAGGTCTGCATTTTGCCATGTTAGACCAAGGGAATAATTATATTTTTTCTTTTGTGTACGAAGCCTGATACCTGCGGTTTTTGTTCCATAAACATTTTCATAATTATTCGTAAGCAGCGGGTTTACAATATCATGTTTGCCCGAACTCTTATTGTAATCGTAGGTTATTTTATCAGAGACCGAACGACTTTCGTTTTTTGAAACACTGAATTCCAGCAGCGATCTTTTGAACAATGGTTCCGTATATACAGCTCTTGTATTATAACCTCTCACTTCGCTTTCAAAATCGCTATGTTGATTAATAGAGTCTGTTTTTACCAAATTGCCTTGCTTATTATAAAATTCGTTTACCGATTCCAACTCCCCATTCCCATCACTATTATTTAATGTAGTGCCGGCGCTAAACGAAAATGTTCTCCCTTTTTTTCTAAATTTCTTTCTATATAATAGTGTCCCGTTGAAATTATATCCATCGCTGGCAGAAAAATTATCGCTAATTCCCCTGTTGCTGCGAAGTAATTGCCCTGATAATGTTTCATAAGCACTGATTGAATGATTGTTTGAATTTTGCAAGCTTAGCGTTGGCGTAAACTTTATAGAATTCAAAGAATCTATGAGATAGTCATAAGTGAGATTGAAACGATGCGAGTTACTGAGATTATCAGTTCTTGAATTTTGATTATAGAAATAAGTGGAATCAGGTAAAATATATTGGCGACTTAGCTTTTGTTCAGTCACAGGATTATACCGGTTGTAGAAATAATTACTCTGCACTTCCATTTTTGTTCCTATAATATTATTATAGTTGGCGCCGCCTGCCCATGATGTATTGATGGAATTATTATTTCCACCGCCCATCGCTCCAGACAAAGCATCATTTGAAGAAATATTAATCATGCCTCCGCCACCACCGCCCCCTAACTGACTCATACCGCCGGAGAAACTAAGAATGTCCATAAATGAAAAGCCTTCCGCGTTTGTGTTATTACCCATTCCGATCACTGACATTTGCCTTGCACCTTTAAAAGAATTCACATTAAATCTTCCCTGGTAACGACCCTCTGTACCACCGCCCGCATTTACTTTTCCAAATACTCCCTTCTTTTTATCCTTTTTCAGTTTCAGGTTTATTGTCTTTTCACTTTGGCCATCATCAAAGCCGGTTAACTGTGCCATGTCACTTTGTTTGTCATACACCTGTACTTTATCAACTGCATCTGCGGGCAAATTTTTAGTTGCGATCTTGGGATCGGTTCCAAAAAATTCCTTTCCATCTACCAAAACTCTTTTCACTTCTTGCCCTTGCGCCTTCACAGTCCCATCT
>DASUTO010000089.1:0-14773 GCA_036374555.1 Chitinophagaceae bacterium | reverse complement strand
TTACCAAAATGTATATGGTTAGTCAACTTACGCATGATCCATTTATTCTTACAACCGACGGTGATCTTAAGGGCAGAATATATGATAATGTCATTCCGCATTTTTTCCTGGTAATAGCAGGCGCGTCATTTAAACTAATGTTCGATCAGATCAGCCTGCAAAAGAAAATGGCCGAGCTTGCAAAGGATAAAGCAGAAGCAGAGTTGAATTTTTTAAAATCACAGATCAACCCACATTTTCTTTTTAATTCATTGAACTCTGTTTATTTCCTGATCGACAAAAATAACCCTGATGCAAGACAGGCATTGCATAAGTTTTCTGACATGCTTCGCTACCAGCTTTACGAAGCAAATGGTGAAAAGATCCCCATTGAAAAAGAGATCGATTACCTGCAGGATTATGTTCACCTGCAACAATTAAGGAAAGATGAAAATTACAAGGTTGAGTTCAATTGTTCACCGGACGTCAGGAATTTTTCAATTGAGCCCTTATTATTGATCCCCTTTGTTGAAAATGCTTTCAAACATATTTCGCATAAAACAAATGGCAGTAATTTTGTAAAACTGGACATGACCCGGAGTAATGGCTATTTTGAATTCAAAGTTGAAAATTCCTGTGAAAAAGGAATATATACAACAGAACAACACGGGGGAATTGGAATGAATAATGTGAAAAGAAGGTTGGAATTGCTTTATCCGGGAACGCATCAACTTACCATCGTTGATGAGGCTGATAGATTCAAAATAGACCTGAAACTTAAAATTTAAATATATGTTGACTGGAATATTATTACGGAAAAAAGGAAAAACTAAAACACTTATTGTGCTGTTTATTATTTCCTCATTATTGCTGGTTGGCGGTATTTTAATTTTGCTCAAATGATCAATTGTGTTATTATAGATGACGAGCCGCTTGCAAGAAAAGGATTAAGAGAATATATCTCAGACGTCGATTTTCTTCATCTTGCCGGTGAATACGATAATCCTTTAAAAGCAACTGAATTGATCAGCAAAGGGGAGGTGCAATTGCTTTTCCTGGATATTCAAATGCCCAAGATAACCGGCCTTGAATTCATGAAGACATTACAAAGACCAGTCCCTGTTATTTTCACAACCGCATTTCCTCAATTTGCGTTGGATGGATTTGAATTGAATGCCCTGGATTACCTCGTGAAGCCGATCTCTTTTGATCGTTTTTTGAAAGCGGCGCTTAAAGCAAAAGAATATTACGAAGTAAGACAAAAGAATGAGGCCGATAAAGCTCCCACTGCTGAAGCGGGGGACTATTTTTTTATCAAGGCAGATAATAAGCTGGTCAAGGTCTCTTTCAATGATATTTTATTTATTGAGGCCTTGCAGAATTATGTTGTTGTGCATACACAGGAAAAAAAATTGATCACCTACCTGACTTTTAAATCAGTCGAAGAATACCTGCCTTCGACGCAATTCATTAAAGTACATAAATCATTTATCGTATCAGCTACAAAAATTGACAGCATCGAAGGAAACGATATTCGCATTGGTCAGCATCATATACCTATTAGCCGCAACCTGAAAGATGAAGTGATGGAGAAATTATTGAAAGGAAAATTTCTGAAAAGATAAGCGTGTGCATATTTAAAATTTTATAACCGGGGAAAGTTTGTTAACTTATAGCAAATAAAACCAACGGTTATGAAAAAACACATCGTTTCTCACATAGCCATCTATATGCTTTCAGCAGTCATGCTTTTTTTTGGATATTATCATTTAGTACATCCCAAGGCTATGATGGAATATGGGTATATTCCGGCTAGTACTCCGAATCCTGTTTTATGGGTCAAGATTGTTGGAGTGGCTTTTATACTTGCAGCCATCTCTTTTATTTTAAACAAGTATGTAAAAATTGCCGCCTACCTGCTTGCGGCAATGCTTTTGTCATTTGCTTTTTTCATTCATTTCGACATCTACAGAAACGCCAGTGCAGATGATGTAAAAATAAATGCACTGATCAATATTTTGAAAGATACAGCATTGGCTGCTTTTGCCTTGCATATCGCCGGGAGTGCCGATAGTCACGGCATAAAGTTTTAGACAATAAAATATTTCTTGTTTTTTAACATGATAGCCTGCTCAAGAGTGGTTGGAATATGTATTTTTACACCTAATCACACTTATGAAATATTTGGCATTCTTCCTGATCCTGCTCCCATCTTTAATAAATGCGCAGGATTGCACTTTGAAAAATGAGAAAGACAGGTTCAACCAGGATCCACGGCTGACAACCGGTTTTGTTTCGTTGGGCGCGGGCAATGATAAATTTTTACTGTCTATATCAGCCGATAAAAAAGAAGTAGATTATTTTTTTGCGTTGGATAATTCTGCAATGTGCTTCAATGATTATTCGAGGGTGATAGTAACTTACGACACCAAACAAAAAGGGAATTTTAAAAATGGGGGAACCACAAATTGCAAAGGTTATTTTCATTTTATTTTTCCCAATCAGCAAAACCTGAATGCTAATCTTACTAATCTTTCACAAAAGAAAATTGCCACTATCCAATTTACCGATTCAGGTAATAATAAAAAGATCATCACCCTTCGACCGGAAGACCAGGAAAAGATCATTAAGCTGACCACTTGCGTACTTGCTGAACTGGAAAAGCTAAGAGTGGATACATGGAAGCCCAAGCAATGATCCTGTGACCCAGGAGGGATAGTAAAATTATTGGGTCACTTTATCACTCATTGGGCTAGCCTTCGACTCCAGCCCATATCTTCTTTCAACCCGGTTCTTATAATGGGAAACAAAAATATCATTATTATCAATTTAAGAGGAAGTCCAGCGAGACAAGGCCTGGGTTAATACATATTTGATTGGTGCAATTGTAATTTGAAGACATCACGTATGTGAGCCTACTAATCAATAAAGGCTGCATTCTGTACTTCCAATGCTATATTAAAAACGTTTTTCATAATACGCAACTCCTTCGAGCACACCTTCCGAAAGGTTCTTCTCCGCAAAATAAATATCCTTTAAGTTTCTTAATGAGACCATCTCAGGGCTGTGGTTTGCCACAACGATTCCTTTAACTCTTCCTTTGAGCATATCTATGTCGTTTCCGCTATTGCCGGCTGTTAAAAACTTTTCAACCGGCGTTCGCCATTTGTTGCTTAGAAAGCGTATCGCATTGCCCTTGCTGGCACGGAAAGGAAGTATATCAAGAAATCGGTTTTCTGTCAATAATAGTTTTGCCCTGAGCTTGTTTTCATAAAGGATTTTGTAAATAGCATTAATATCTTCATCGATAAAATCCTCATCGACATAATAACTCAGCTTAAATTCCCGTTGTGCAGCTTCTTCTTGCAGCGTTAGCTTAGGAAAGCCAACCAGAAGTTTTTCAATCTCATCCTTCTTCCATAGATAGGAGATATGACTTTCCCAACCTTTGTCAGGTTCGTAATCCGGAGTGTAAAAAATTTCAGAACCAGCGCTGCAAATCAAAATGTCAGGTTCTGGAAGCTCATATTCGTGAATTGCTTTTTTAACCAATTCCAAATTTCTTCCACTTGCCAAACCAAAGCCAACGTCGCTGTCATTTTTATTTATCCATTCCTTTAATTCGTTAAGACCGGTTGTATTTTCCCCATCCACTAAAGTTCCATCGATATCTGAGATCAAAAAGTATTTGACAAACGATAATTTTTTTCCGTACGCTAAATCCCGACCCAATCCTTCTTCCTGATTCTTTTCTTCAATTGCTTTTTCAACCAACGAAACATATTGTTGTGAATGATTTTGCCACGAGTAAGTCTTGTCGGTGCAAAGAATTCCATTTTCAGAATAACGTTGCCATAAACCATGGTCACTAATTACTTTTTTTATACCATACGAAATTGCTGAAGGGTCCTCAACATTTACGACTAGCCCGTTGTGACAGTGATGGATGATTTCCTTTGGCCCTCCCTTTGACGATGCAATTACAGGTAACCCGCAAGCCGCCGCTTCCAATATAGTTAATCCAAAATTCTCACCAGGTGTAGCATTTACAAAGACCCCTTTTTTTCGGGCTGCTAATCTATATATCTCCGGGACTTCCAGTTGGGGATCATTCTTTTTTGGAATGGCCATCTTTCCATAAAGATCATATTTGTCCATCAACAACAAAAGATTGGTAAGTAATTCCTGCTCTTCTTCGCCCATTTTGGAAATATCTTTTCTTACACCGGCAAATATGGCAAGGTTGGCCATCGCCTGTAATCCCTTGTCTTCACCGTATGCCTGAATGATCGTTTCAAAATTTTTTCTTTTATCTGCCCTTCCTATCGAAACGATGAGAGGCTTTGCAGGATTAAACAAAAACCTTTCTATCTCCTGGTTCACTCTGTTAACCGCCTGTTCCTGTTCAAGAGTGAATTTAAAGGAAGGCATGTCAAACCTGTAATATGGATAAAATGCAGCGCTGTTAAAACCTGGTGGCACCACGACAAATCTTGCGACATCCGCATTATCGTAGAATCTATATTGAGTATCTATCTCATGTTGAGTACTTGCAATGACATAATCACTACTCCGCAGAACCGATTCCTCGACGTTGATCCGGTGATCTATCTTAAATTTTTGATTTAACTTTTCTTCAGTATATCCCTGGCTTAACAGGATCTTTTTCTTATTTCTTCCCAACGAGTGCCCCGTTGCGAAAAATGGAATGCCATATATTTTTGAAAGCTGTTGCGCAATATAATTTCCATCAGCATAATGGCCATGGACGATATCGGGATAGTCATCTTCCTGTTCAATGAACCGGATGGTTTTATCTGTAAATTCATCTAAATGGTCCCAAAGATTTTCTTTTCTTCTGTATCCCGAACCACCACAACTAATTCTTACTATCCTTGCCTTATCGTTTACTTTTTCTATCTGTTCCGAGTAACATGATGCGACACGTTTATCGGAAATACGCCTCGTGAACAAATCAACTTTTCGTATCCTTTCGTTTTCCGATAATGAGGTAAGTAGCTCTAAAACATACTTCACCTGTCCGCCGGTGTCTTTATCCTTCCCGATTTCGGGATTCGCGGGTCGAATGAGACCGTGAGGACTAAACAGTTGCAAATAATAACCAGTCATCTAACAAATTTACCCTATAACATTGGTGTCGAGTATTAAAATGTCATTAGAGACCATTAAGAAAAAATTAGAAATGTTGAAAATCTTTGTTTTAGGTATTCAGTATTTTTTTTGAATTAAAATACTTTTGTGGTTTAAAAAAAATATCAAATGTATTCAGGCGCAGGTTTCAGCGATTGGGAAATTGGGGATATTACTATTTATATACACAATGGAGAGTACCATTTGTTTCATTTGATCATACCTAATCATGATTATATAGCCCATGCGATTTCAAAAGATGGGCTTGCATGGCGAAGAACTAAAAATTCAATTTTTGTCGGTGATCCAGGTGAATGGGATGATGACATGCTTTGGACCATGCATGTGTTTTCGAAAGAAGACAAATTTTTCATGTACTATACAGGGTTACAACGTGAACACAAAGGAGTCAATTCAAAAATAGGACTTGCAATTTCAAACGACCTTCTTAATTGGACTAAAGTAAAGCATGAAAGCTTACCCATTGAGATCAAGAAAGGTTTTTATGAATGTCTGGATGATAATCCCAGAGGATGGCTAAGTTTTCGGGATCCATTTTATTTCGAACATAACGGGGAGGCTTACATTTTGTTTTGTGGCAGAAAGAACTTTGGGCCATTATCACGCAGAGGATGCGTTGGGCTGCTAAAAATTGAAAATAAAAAGTATGTTTTGAAGGAGTCTCTTATTTATCCAATGGTTTATGATGACGTCGAGTGCCCTTGTGCATTTGAACTCGGCGGGAAGTTTTACATTATTGGATCAATAAGAGAAGATGTAAAAGTTCGTTATTGGATGAGCGACAAGTTTATTGGCCAATACAGAACATTCCATACTGATTTCTTGTTGCCAGAGGGTAATTATGCGGCACGAACCGTTTGGGACGGAAATCATTTATTGCTCTATAATTTCTTTTTTACCCATGGTGCAATCGATTCACTGAGAGTATTACCACCACCAAAAGAACTGTCTACTGATACTGTTGGACGTTTGGTCCTAAAGAGTTTTTACCGGTGGGAGCAAATGGTCGCAAATAGAATTTTACAGAAGGATTTTGGGACGCCCGTTCAGGTATTAAAAAATTCTACGTCAAATTTTAAGAATGAAAATGGCCAATGGAACTGCAGTTCAGAAAGTGGCTATGAGATATTTTATTTTGATCAGCCATCTGATAATTTTATTTGGGAAGGAAAGATTCGAAATCTGGGTTTAGGAAAATTTGGTCTTGTCGCTCATATTGACCAGGATAGCAATGGATATTTTATATCCTTCGATCTGATCGAAGGTCTTATACTATTGCGTTCATGGGGATATAACCCCGCAAACAGTCGTCAAAATTTTATTTACAGTACTGTTCAATCAAATGTCTGTATTGTTCCGCCATCGGGTACCATTCGCTTCAAATTGATCTGCTATGGAAATTATATTGAACTTTCAGTGGATGGTGAAGTAAAACTCACATTAATGGATTATACCTGGAGCGGACCAGGTATGGGTCTATATACAGCAGCGTCGTCGATCATTCTTGAAGAATCAATTATAAAAACTTTACCGCAGGTGGTTCATGAATATGCAAGCCAGGAAGTGGCTCAAAAAAATATGTAACTAATGGTGGCTCATTTTAGCTTCTTTGTTTCAACTTATACCTCAAATTTAATCCCTTTCTAATGTAGATTTAATCCTGAATTATATCCTCTGGCTTATCATTGTAATAAGTTCCAATTCCGTATTTAAATCATGGTCAAATGAATTCATTCTGGGAAAAAATGCTTTGGGGCAACACGATCAGGGATTGGATGATCGGCATATCCATCATTGCCATTTCGATCTTTGTGCTGCATCTCATTAAGACCATTGCTCTGTCTCAGGTTCGGAGATGGGCGAGAAAAACGAACACAACCATTGACGATTTCTTAATAACGTCTATTGAAAAATCGGTAATACCGTTCTTTTACTTACTGGCTGTTTACTTCGGGTTATCATATTTGTCATTTGGACAAAAAGCACAAAACATTTTAAGGATAGCATTGTTAGTGACAGCAACTTTTTTCGCAATCAGACTTATTACTTCGGTCATTAATTACCTGGTTGAAAGTTTTACCCGCTCGCAAAAAGACGCTGAAACAAAGAGGAAACAAGCAAGGGGAGTAGTCGTCATCGTCAACATTATGATTTGGATAATAGGTATTGTTTTCCTAATTGATAATCTCGGTTATGATATTACAACATTAGTGGCGGGGCTGGGAATTGGAGGCATTGCAATTGCTCTTGCTTCGCAAGCGATTCTTGGCGATCTGTTTAGCTATTTTGTAATTTTCTTTGACAAGCCATTTGAGATAGGCGATTTTATTATCATCGGAGATAAAATGGGAACCGTTGAATATGTAGGTATTAAAACCACCCGGATTCGAGCATTAAGTGGAGAACAGCTTATTGTTTCTAATACCGATCTTACAAATTCAAGAGTACAGAATTATAAAAGAATGGAAACAAGAAGGGTCGTTTTTTCAATTAGTGTACTTTATGAGACTAGTATCGAGAAACTAAAGGAGATTCCAAATAAAATAAAGAGAATAATAGATGAACAGCCCGGGTTAAAGTTTGATCGGGCGCATTTTTCATCTTTTGGAGGCTCCAGCCTGGATTTTGAGATCGTTTATTTTGTTTCAAACGCAGATTATAACTTATACATGGATAAACAGCAACTGATTAATCTTGCCATATTCGAAGAATTTGAAAATGAAAATATAGGGTTTGCTTATCCTACACAAAAAATATATATCGATCAACTTACTGATGGAAAAAATAGTGCCGGCGGACTCAAATACAGAACCGTGAATTGAACAGCTACACCGTTTTGGTATTACTTTTTTCCTAATTCAAAATTGGTGGCTGATGGGATTGTTACGGTAAAAGTCGTTCCTCGGTTTACAATCGACCGAACTTTGATAGATCCTTTGTGCAACTTTATAATGCGGTCAGCCATCGATAACCCAAGTCCAAACCCCCGCCCCTCTGTGGCTTTGTTGGCACGATAGAAGGGCTGGAAAATGTATTCTATTTCCTCAGGTGATATTCCAATACCCTTATCTTCAATTTCTATTTCAATGCTGTTGTGACCGGTGCTTAAACTAATTATCGCTTCATGATTGTCAGAATACTTACAAGCATTCAATACAATATTTTTAATTGCTGAAAAAAGCAATGCCTCATTCCCAAATACCAAGAGCTTTTCGTCATCTTCAGGCATATTGTCGAAATTTAAGATCACTACAAATTCACCATTTATTTTAGAAAGATCTGAAGGAATATGCATGAGTACTTCATCGATTCGGATCAGGTCAATGTCCAAGCCGCCTTTATTTCCGGAGGCCCTGGCAAATTCCAGTAGTGTTTGTGTCAATTTTCCCATATGTCGTACATCATGGTAGACAGATGTGATTACTTTTTGATATTCACCGGTTGTTCGTTCCTTTTCAAGGATTACTTCTAACTGGCTTGAAATTGACGTTAATGGCGTTGATAATTCATGCGAAGCATTTGAAATAAATCTTCGTTGCAATTCAAAGCCTTCCTGGAGCTTGTTAAGTAATTGATTAAAGGTGTCAGCCAAATAATGCCATTCGTCTTTTACATTACCTGTTGATACCCTTCTTGTAAGATTCTGGACAGAGATATCCGAAACTTCATCAGCAATTTTTTTTAAGGGACGTAGCAGTCTTTGTGAAAAAATGAAGCCGATGATCAATGCCGAAATGATCCCTACGGTAAAACCTATTATCAAAATAGTTTTTAAACGAGCCAGGTTTATTTTTCCGTCAATATCATTTGCAGCCGAAATAATAAATACGTTAATATTAGTATCCTCAAACTTATATGCAATCGCTTCCTTTTGCCCGCTTTCAAAATAGACCTCGTCTCCCTGGTCCCGAAGATTATCAAGTTCTTCTTTTTTCACATTGATTCTGTCGCCTGCCACATCGCTGTAGCGGTAAATTTCATGCTCAGTGGAATCATATACCTGTATTATTTTTTCCCTTAGAGATACAGCAGTTAACGAATCAAATTGCCTGATCAAATTTGGGTCAAATATTTCACTTCTTGCTAATAAACGTCCTGTAGTAATAGCCCTGTTAGTTAAACGGGTTTTCATTGTTTTTACTCTTTCGTTTGCAGAAATATAATAAATAGATCCACAGACAATACTCATGATGATAAACACGAAAAGGACAAACAATAGCGTTATTCGTATTCGGACAGGCATGAGAATTAATTTTCTTTAAGAATGTAACCCATTCCGATTTGGGTTTGAATTAGTTTGTGTTCAAAGTTCTTATCCACCTTGTTTCGTAAATAGCTAATGTAGACATCAATAACATTTGTGTTTCTTTCGAAATCAATATCCCAAACATTCATCGCAAGGTCTGCCCGGGAAACAACTTTGTTCTTATGACGTAACAGAAATTCAAGCAATTGGAATTCCTTTGCTGTTAGATTTATTTTTATTCCATTTCTTTTTACTTCCTTGCTTTCTAAATTCATTTCAAGATCATCGGCTTGTAAAATACTTCCCATTGGCACTTGCTGAAACATTGTCCTTTTTAGCAGCACTCTTATCTTCAAAAGCAATTCTTTAAATTCGAAAGGCTTTACAATGTAATCATCGGCTCCCGAATCGTATCCTTCCACTTTATCTTCAATTGTAAGAAGTGAAGTAACCACTATAATTGGAATTCCCGGGTTTTCCTTCCTCATCATTTTACAAAGCTCAAAGCCATTGATCCCTGGCAAATTGATATCAAGAATAATAAGGTTGAATTTATAAGATTTGAATAACCGGTACCCGATGTTACCGTCATAGGCAACCTCAACATGAAAACCTTTTTCTTCAAGGCCAAACTTCAATGTATCAGCTATTTTCCTCTCATCTTCTACTATCAAAATCTTCCTTTCGTCCATCATAACTGTTTTAGGATCAGACTAAGGTAAATATTTACTACATCATCCGGCGACTTTAATGAGATTCTAATGTGAGTTTAATTCCGGCTTAAGTTTCGAGTCTTATTTTACAGATCTGAATCAAACATATTTTATGTTTAAGAATATACTGATACCAGTTGATTTTGAAATAAACACAGAAATGGCGGTGAAAAAGGCTATTGAATTATCAGGTTCCGCTGATACCACCATTCATTTGTATCATGTTCAAAAACCAGCTTCTCCGTTAAAATCCATTTTCGCCTCGATTTGGTCTGACAACAGTGTACTTAAGAATTTTGTGCAAGATGAACTTCATTATAAGCTAATGAAATGGAAGGAATTGATCGAAGCGAATTATTCAAATATTAAAGCAGTGGCAAGCATTGAGTATTCGACTCATATTCAAAAGGCTATTATTCAAAAAGCAAAAGAGATAAGAGTTGACCTGATAGTTATTGGTAAACATTCGCATCACCAATCGTTCACATTTCTAAATACCGTTTCTCCAAATAAGATCGCCAAAAGTACGGGTTGCCCCGTATTAACCTTTAAGCCAGGCTCCGTATATACGAAGATCAGATCAATAGTAGTACCAATTGGACCTGTAGTTCCTCAAAGAAAAGTAGAACTTATTGTGGCATTAAAGCAAAAATTCAGAATCACTATCCATCTTGTAACGGTAATAAGCAAAAAGCAAAATGCTAATGAGTTTTCAGCTTATTCGTTATTGGAAACTTATCGATTCCTTAAGGATATCGTTCAATGCCCGCTCAACCATGAAGTGTTACATGGGGAAAATGTGGCGCAATCGACGTTTGATTATGCGAAAAGTATTAAGGCCGATATGCTATTAGTGGAACCTGAAACAGAGACAAAATTGTCATCGTTTCCAATAAAACACATCATCGATGAAATGAAGCCAAATTCAAAACTTCAAATTCTTGCGGTACAATCATAACAACTAAAACGGTTATTAATGAAAAATATATTTTTTATCCCTCTATTTTTTATGGCCCTTTCGGCCTTTGCTCAGGATATCAACGAAGCCGAGGATCTTTTGTATTATGAAAAGTTTGAGAGTGCGGAAAATTTATTAAATCAGCTTTTAGAAGATAATCCTGAGAACGCGGAAGCCTGGTATCTTCTTTCTGAGGCGTACCATGATGGCAT
Organism: Chitinophagaceae bacterium; assembly: GCA_036374555.1. Taxonomy (GTDB): domain Bacteria; phylum Bacteroidota; class Bacteroidia; order Chitinophagales; family Chitinophagaceae; genus VBAS01. The sequence continues at coordinate 3,493 of DASUTO010000089.1, read as the reverse complement.
CAGTAGGCCCGGTTTCAAGAGCGGTTTGCAGAATGCCCCAGGCGGGATTAAGGACGATCCATACTATCTCGTGGCCATGGGAATAACATATTTAGATGAGTCAAATGTTCAGGAAGCGGAGAAGTATTTTGAGCATGCATTGGAAAAAACAAAATATAAAAAGCGGGAAATTCTATTGGCTGTTGCCAGAGCAAAAATAAAAGCAGAGAAAGGAGATGCCGGTCAGGCCATTGAACTTCTCAACAGAGCTATTAAAAAAGACAAACACAATGCGGAATTATATACAGAATTAGGAAAAGCGTACAGGAAACTAAACAATGGTACCGAAGCATTCAAAGCGTTCAGGCAGGCAATTGAGACCGATAAAAATTTTGCGGAAGCCTATTACTTAACCGGAATGATATTCAGAACTCAGAACAATTCAGATCTGTACTTGGAATACTTTAATAAAGCCATCCAGGCTGATCCGAAATATGCTCCGGCTTATTATCAACTCTATTACCATTATTATTTCAGAAATGTGAACATAGCAAAAGAGTATCTTGAAAAATACATTGCCTTATCCGATCACAGTGCGGAGAACGATTATGATTATACGGATATTCTTTACCTGACAAAGAATTATAACCAAGCAATTGAACTGGCGAAAAGACTTATTGAAATAGATAAAGATAGTACACCTGCGCGCATCTATAAACTGATCGCCTATAGCTATCAGGAAACCGATGATCATCTAAATGCCTTTGATTACATTCACCGATATTTTGATCGGGCACCGGATAGTATACTGATCGCGAGAGATTTTATACTGCTCGCCGATCTTTATGCAGAAAAGCAGAAAAATGATTCGGCAATGTTCTTCTATAAAGTAGGAGCAGAACTTGAAGGTGATAGCAGTTCACGTATTAAATATTACAAGACGATAGCCAATCTGGCTAAAGAGCAAAAGGATTATTCCGAGGCAGCGACATGGCTCGGTAAATACTACACATTCAATAAAAAGGCAACAAATGTTGATCTGTTTAATTGGGGGCTGGCGTGGTTCCAGGCAGGTAATTTCGAAAAGGCGGATTCTGTTTTTGGCTTTTACTCAGAAAAATACCCTCAACAAGTTTTTGGTTATTACTGGCGAGGCAGAAGTAACGCAGCGATTGATAGCACAATGGAACAGGGCTTAGCTATTCCACATTATATGAAAGTTGTTGAAATTGGAGAAATGGATACAACGGGAAATTCGAAGCGACAGCTAATTGAAGCGTATGGTTACCTTGCCGGTTATGAAGCAAATGAAAGCAAGAATTATATTAAAGCGATTGAATATTTTGAAAAATTGCTCCGGCTTGATCCGGATAATGAGCAGGCAAAAAAATATGTACAGATATTGAAGGAAACTTTAACTAAAAAGGACACTCTCACAGATTCATAAATGCTCAGTAGTTTTCGTGTCTTTTGTGTTGATTGATAAAGCGCTTCAAAATTTGAGGCGCTTTATTTTTTGAGTTCCCTCTTAATAATTAACTTGGTATACACAAATTAACGGTATGCCGATTGGTGACATAAAATTGGTGTTATTGGATGTTTATGGGACATTACTTGACATGGGCCATGTCGAAAAAAGAGTAAATGAACTTTTGAATAGTAAAAGAGGATATGTTTATTGGTTTGAGTTATTTATGCAATATTGCTTTGTAGACAATTGCATTGACCGGTTCAACGACTTCAATTCAATAGCAAAATCGACACTTCAAATGTCCGCCCGGACATTCAGAGTGAGTTTAACAGACGAGGATATTTCCGGAATTTTTGAATTAATGAAGCAACTACCAATTAAGAATGATGTCACAAAGGGTTTATCTAAAATAAACGATCATCGTTTGCGCATCGCCGCATTGACCAACTCTCCGGAAGCAATTGTGATAGCCCGGATGGAAAGAACAGGATTGATCTCCTTTTTTGAAAAAGTATTAAGTACCGAACATGTAGGCAAATACAAACCTGATAAAAGTGTTTATACCTGGGCAGCAGCAACTCTTGGACTGAAACCGGAGGAGATTATAATGGTTTCCATTCATGACTGGGATCTTGCCGGCGCCGCCAATGCCGGTATGATGACTGGTTTTATACAACAAAATAACCAGTTATTTTATCCTCTTATTTCAAAACCTGACTTTGGTTCTAAAAACTTAAATGATTTTGCCAACCAGATTACTGCCTCGATCGATGAATTTAATAGTAAGTCGTTGCTCAATGTATGACGATGATTTTACATGAGGTCGCTGCGTTCTGAGAATTGCCCTTCTTCCACAACATCTTCGCTCCCTTTTTTATAAAAAATCATCCCAATTGCCATAATTATGCTTGAGCAAAGAATGATGAAAAAAAGAATGCCCTGGTTGAAAGTTGTCAGCATGAGGTTCTCCGGGATCTTATAAAACAACACGATAGTAATTAGTCCGCGAGGGATAAATACTACTTCAGGAAAAATATTGGTGTGCAGGAAAAATCGTAGATAGAGATATCTAACCACCAGCAATGCCAAAACAATCAGGCCTCCAACAATCAACACCTCATTTTCTCCTGCAAAATCAAGCTGAATGGAAAAACCAAAGAGTAAGAAAAAGAAAGTTCGGATAAGAAAAGATGATTCAGCAGTAATCGAATGCAGTAAATGACGCAACGGTTCGACCTGGTTTACTGGAAAATAATGGGAAAGTTTTCTTATCGGAATTTTTTCCCAGTTATTAATCAGTAGCCCGAAAACGAGAATAATGATTAATGATGGTAGGTGAAATATCTTGCCGCCTGCATAGATAAGTATGAGCAACGAAAATATCAGGAAAAATTTGATATTTAATTTCGTCTTTGCCAGTACAAGAAACAAAATAAACGAAAGTACGAGAGAAAGAACTATCGATAAAATTACATTACCTCCAAATACACCGAGGGATTTCCACGACATTACCTCCTCCGCTATGAAATAATTAAATAGCATAATCCCGAGAATATCTGAAAAGGAAGCCTCATAAATAAGAAACTCCTTTTTTGCCAGTGTAAGTGGGTGAAGGCTTGGGATTACAATAGAACTACTCATAATCGACAGAGGAATGGCGTAAACAATACATTTTATCAGTGGTTCACTCAGCCAGTAAAACAGAATTGTGCTTATGAATGCGCATGAAATAATTAGAATTACCAAGGCAGAAAAAAATGAGTTTCGTATTAATCTTAACTTGTTGCGGCCTAGTTTCAAATCAAGGCCTGCTTCCAACACAATCATAATTAGTCCAACAATCCCTAATGCTTCGACAAGCCTGGCAGGAAAAGCTATGGACAGTCCTGCACCGTCAGAAATATACCGTAGTCCAATGCCAGCAAATAGTAAAAGTAAAACCGATGGTATTCGGATGTACCGGCTTATGATTGAAAATACATAGGACAGCACAACAAGACTACAAATTATTATAAGATATTGCTCAGAATTAAGGTCATTCAT
>DASUTO010000088.1:0-9602 GCA_036374555.1 Chitinophagaceae bacterium | reverse complement strand
TCAGGAGTCAGGAGTCGGGAGTCTTGTCTTACTGAGTTTGTCGAAGCATTGATGAAGCGATTATTATGTGGCCAGCATTTGTTCCCTGATTGAATTTTTGTTGCGACGCTCCATTCAACTGTTGTAATTCTTGTCAACAATGATTAAGACATTTCGCCAATTCACTTGCTTTACCAAAGGCAATCGCTGCTATTTTTTCACATGAGCTTTAAATGTTCCGTTTGGTTGAATTGCTGTAAGGCCAACAGCTTTTTCGCCATTAACTTCAAATTTTAAAGTATATCCTGATACCCCTTTCACAGAAAATGTGTGGGGTGATAAAGGCACCAGTTCGTAATCTCCCTGGCCTGGTGCGGAGACCCACAGTGCATTTTCTTTGATAGAAGTTGTAGCCGTCAGTGAAATGACTTCAAATTCAAAAGCCCCAACATATTTTTCCAATTCTTTTGGATTGACTGTGAAAGTTGGATTGCCCAACAACTTATCAAGTTTTTGTTTAGTGTCTTCGCTTTTCGTTATGGCGAGGGCTTTTTTGTAATTAGTAATGGCAGCAGCAGTATCTTTCTTTGCCATTAAAGCATCTGCATAAGAATCGTAGGTATTGCCGCTTTGCGGATAGTTTTCAATGTTCATCTCAAACAGTGCCACGGCTTTTTCATAGTGTTTTTGAGAAAGCGCAAAATAGCCAAGACCGTTTATACTCATTTCAGGAGGGGAAACTTTAAAGCCCATTTCCTTTGATACCGCCTGGTAATGCTTCTTCATTTTCTGTACCATTTCTGTGCCTGGGCTCATAAAGTCCGAAGGAGAAAGTTTTAAACGGTACCAGCTAAAAATAAAACGAAGCCCGTCATATTCACTTATCAAAGGAACGGAACCATGATCATCATCTCCATAATATTTACTGGCATACTTTAACCCATTTTGCGGATTGGACTTAAGAAACTTATCCATTGCAAAAATGGAACGGATATGCCTGGTATCGGTGGAAGTGTCTTTTTTCATTTTCTCTAATGTCATTCCTTCAGCCATCGTATTCGCAATGCCTACGTATAAACTGGTGCCATTATATTTTTGGCTGGAGAGTTTCTTTTGTGTGGCTTTTAAGAACCGCTCTTTATCATACCACATGCTTGGATCAATGGCTATATAAGCATTGAACATCCTGGTGTGATTGGTAAGTATATTCATAACCGTTAAGCCACCAAACGAGTGCCCAACCAGGAGTCTGAAAGGCTGGGTAGGATATAATGAATCAATATGCGGTATCAGTTCTTTCCCCAGGAATGCCGCAAAATTTTCACCGCCGCCGGTAGTTTTGGTGGCATTACTGTCCATCATCGGCAGATCGCTTTCAATATGCGTTGGTGTAAGATCCCTTGTTCTGTCCGTGTTGGGAATACCCACGACGATCATTTCGGGACAGATCGTATTTCCATTTACCTGGCTTAGTTGTTGGATCATTCCCGATACTGATTGAAAATGCGCATCGCCATCCAGCAGGTATAAAACAGGGAAACGTTGACCGGTATTTTGCATGCCGCTATTCATGTTGGGAACATATATCCAAACCTTTCTTTTTTCATTTAGAACGCTGGAGTACACACTATCGATCGTGCCGATAATAATTTTATTATCCGTCTGCGCATTACTTGTCAATGTAATGATCGCGACCAGCATTAGGAGCAAATTTTTTTTCATATCTAATTATTTAAATACTCAGGTTGATTTCTTTTGGCAATGAGCTAAATCCGAGAGCCGTTGGCTCAAATTTATTGCCTTTGGCCCATTTGGATCGGAAAAAAATACCACTCATAAAAATACTGATAGAAAAGCTTAACAGGACATCTAGCTTTAGTGAATTATGAAAAGAATTTGCTTTTTACCATTGTTAATTGCTTCGCTTTATTGTTCGGCTCAAAATAATTTTCAGAAGACCATTGGTGGCGAAAAGTTCGAGAGGGCACTTTTTATCGATCATACCAGTGATGATGGATATATTGTTTGTGGTTACAGTAATAGTTTTGGCGATGGTAGCTATGATATGTATGTTGTAAAGCTTGACAAGGCAGCAAACATTCAATGGCAAAAAACTTTTGGCGGCAGCAGAACCGATATTGGATGGGGGGTGAAAGAACTAAAGGACAAAACTTTTTTATTGTTTGGTGCTATTGGGATCGACAGCACGAATGATGACGTATTCATCACTCGTCTTGATGCAAACGGAAACCAGCTTTGGCAAAAAACTTATGGCAATGAAAAATATGAACGATGCACACAGATGCTGGCAACCTCTGACGGAAATTTTTTACTGATCGGTCAGCGCAATGTAGGTCCCGGTAATAATATAGACAGTTATATTTTAAAGATTGATGACAAAGGCAATCTACTTTGGGAAAAATGTTTTGGAAGCGGTTTACCCGAGCGAACTTATTACGGGGGAGAGGTCCCCAATGGAGATTTTCTCATCTCCGGTTCGGTACTTCCTTATGCCAGTGCTAAAGCAGATATTTTTTTACTCAGGATAACTAAACACGGAGAACTGGTTTGGACAAAAACGATCGGTGAAGAAAAAGTGCATGATATTATACATAGTTTTTGCCTGAACCGCGACAAAAAAACTTATACACTCACTGGCTATTCAGAAACTGCAAAAGAAGGATTTCATGAAGGATTATTCATGCAGATAGATGAGAATGGCAATTTGCTAAAGAAACAAACCTTTGATACCGGTGAAGACATGCGGTTGATGCATTCAGAGGAAACTCCTGATGGAAGTTTCATTGTTACAGGATATACAAGAAAGGACATCACAAAAAATATCCATGATGCCGTGCTTTTGAAGTTTAATAAATATGGGAAAGCGGAATGGATAAAAACATTTGGTCAGGCGGACAAGGATGACCAGGGTTATTGGATCGTTATTAACAAAGACGGCACTTATACATTTGTTGGATATACTCACAGTTATGGTACAAATGGTGATGTCTGGATGATCAGGACCAATGCAAATGGAGAGTAGTATTTGGACTGGGTATTTATTGATGAGCCCGATCTGGCATCACCAAAACCTTTATTCCATTTCTTCTAAATATCTCATCACCTTTTCTTCCGCTTTCTTTCTCAAAGGGAAGAATGGATTTTGTTGCAATTTATAATTAGCAGGGTGGTTTATCGGGCCCAAAAAAGAATGGCCATCAAAAGTGATGGCCATTCTTTAAGGTATTTACACTGATTCAATCAGTACATATTCCAGTATACCCCCACATTATAATAAACATGTTTCAGGTCGTCAATTTTGAAAGTTTCATTCTTGTTGGTAGCATAGTTAAATCCAACATTTCCATGGATACCAAAATAATTGCTGATCCTGTAAAGCAATCCAACTTCTGGTCTTGCTACAAAACCCCAGTTATTCTCTTCAGTGACAAAAATGTTGTAATAAGCCTCTTGTTCACTGTATTGTGCGCCAAGACCAATACCTGCATAAGGCTTTATCTTTTCACCACCACCAAAATAGTAATGAGCATTCAAATAAATTGGTAATGTATAAACATAATGAATAAAATCGGTGTATAAAGCCTGTGATCCATCGGGCTTTTCATAAACCTTAGGAGCAATGTACTGCTCAAATGAATTCCAGCTGAATCCGATACCGACACTCATATTTGGTTTTATAAATCGGCGATACTCCAGGTTTCCCCCGGCCAGGGAAGTCTTTTTAAGATAATCAGTACTCAGTGGCGTGGCGATCTGCCAGTTAAACGTTCCCATATCTTTAAGATGCCAATCGGTTTGTGCATTTATTGAACATACACCGAAGGCAGAAATATATAGAAGGATAATTAACTTTTTCATGTTGCTAAGGTTTTATTTTTTGATATATGGTGATTGTGAAAATGCCTGGTTGATCGCTGTAGTTGTCAGGTCGGCATTTGTTTGATTATTGGTGGTACTGAAAACACCGAACATTGTCGCACCCCAGAGCGCCTTAAGGTTGCGATTTGTTCCGGCATTCTTTATATCGAACATATAAAGTGTGGAGGTACCAATTGTATAAGTATAGGTTGTACACCATGGATAATAATATCCACCGCAATAACCCCAGTAGCATGGAGGGTACCAACCCCACCAGCCATCCCACCAGCCACCACAAACTGCTGTTCGGGTTATATCTTTAATAACAGTCAGCCGAAAACCAAGATCTGGAAGTCCCTGAGCCCGCGGTCTAAATGTGTATCCCCTTGCATTCATATTGGTTTTTACAGCATTCACCATTTGCAATGCAAGGGGACCGGTCAGAATACTGTCGTTAGGGTTATTGGCAACAACACTCACTGAATCCGAAATATAGTAAGTGCCGTAGCTTGAAAAATTAGCAGCAAGGTCACGGTCTGTTGCTACAACCTGTTCGGTCGAAAGCTCGGAAGTGTCAGGAATTTTTCGGCAGGATACAATAGCCGCCATTAACGCGACTACCAGGACAATTTTTGAGTTCATAAATTAAAGGTTTTTGGTTAGGCAATAAATTTATTTTAAATGCTGCAATGGGAAAGAATTTCTTATATAAAAATGAAGAGAATTCTAAAGACGATGGCCTGACCAAAATCAGACTTTTCCAGGAATATTGATCAGCAGGAAAGCTTACCACATTTAAATTTTCGTCTGCATGATTCATTCTTATAGATCAACTGACCTTTGCCAGAAGGGCATTTTGCCGTTCATCAAAATGTGGTTTCTCTTTTTCTGAATAGCACTCTTACACTTGCGAACGTTTGATGCAAGTTCTTCCAGAGCTTTGATTCCTGTTAAGTTTTTTGTCGTAAAGAACTTTTCTGGTCAAAAATAATTTTAGGGGGAAGCAATTCTTCCTACTTTTGTTAACCATTTGGTTAAACTATATGGTTAAAAAGTATAAAAGTAAGGATAAAGGGGCGGAAGAAAGAATACTCACAGCAGCCCGTAAGGTGTTTACTACAAAAGGAATGGCTGGTGCAAGAATGCAGGACATAGCGGATGAAGCCGGCATTAATAAAGCATTGCTGCATTATTATTTCAGGGATAAAGACAAATTGTTCGAAGTAGTTTTTATGGAAGAAGCTCAAAAATTCTTTCCTAAAATAAACGCCATATTTAATTCGGATGCACCACTGTTTGAGAAGATCGAAAATTTCGTGAACGAGTATATTGATGAGATGCTCGAGAATCCTTATCTGCCCTGGTTTGTGTTAAATGAAGTGAATCGTGATCCTGACCAGTTCATGTATAAGATCTGGGGTAAGGAAAATCTTCCTAAACCCGGCAAATTCCTGGAGCAGATCGAAAAGGAAGTAGAAAAGGGGACGATCAAAAGAATACACCCTATGCATTTACTCATGCATCTTTTATCGATGACCATTTTTCCGTTTGTTGCTAAACCCATGATGATACGAAATTTAAGAATGAATGAATTACAATTCAGTCAGGCCATGCAACAACGGCGTAAAGAAATTCCAAAGTTTATTATTGATGCGATAAAGAAATAATTTTTATGAAACGATTACTGATAATAATTATTAATTATTCATTATTAATTATTAATTCCACTGCGCAGGAGCAAAGTTTGAGTTTACAAAAGGCTTATGAGTTAGCTCAACAAAATTATCCGCTCATTAAACAGCGGGAATTGATAAAACAAACTACTGGTTATTCAATTGATAATCTTGGTAAAGGTTTTCTTCCTCAAATATTTTTAAGCGGGCAGGTTACTTATCAATCTGAAGTTACAGAAGTGAATTTGCCCGCTGCGCCTGGAATTATTGTGCAACCGCTAAGCAAGGATCAATACCGGATACTGGCCGATGTCAATCAACTGGTCTATGATGGCGGTATAATAAAGCAGCAGAAGAATATTCAGCAATTAGCTGATGATGTTGAACAACAGAAAGTGGAAGTGGAGTTATATAAACTTAAAGAAAGGATCAACCAGCTTTTTCTTGGTGTTTTGTATCTCGATGAACAATTGAAACAAGTTGACCTGATAAAAGCAGACCTGAATAATGGAATAAAAAGAGTGGAGGCACAGGTGAATAATGGAGTTGCTTTCAAGTCTAATTTGAATGTATTAAAAGCAGAATTGCTCAAAACCGATCAGCGGGCAATTGAATTGAAAGCCTCCAGAAAAGGATATATCGATGTGTTGGGTTTGTTCATTAATCAAAGTTTACCAGAAGATACGAAATTGGAAAAACCGGCAGCGGAGAGTCCTGGTCTTGTCAATGATATTCAACGGCCCGAACTAAAACTATATTCTACACAGGAAAAATTATTAGGTGGCCAATACAGGTTTGTTGACTCAAGAAATAAACCAAGGGCAAGTTTGTTTTTTCAGGGTGGTTATGGTCGACCCGGTCTGAATTTTTTCAAAAATGAATTTGATTTCTATTATACTACTGGTGTAAGATTGAACTGGGCATTTGGTGGATTATACACGCAGAAAAGAGAAAAGAAAATCATAGAGTTGAATCAGAAAACAGTTGACATTCAAAAAGAAGTTTTCTTATTCAATACAAATACGCAATTAAAACAACAGCAATCGGAAGTTGAAAAATTGCAAAAGCTGATCGCCACCGATAATGAGATCATTGACCTGAGAATAAAAGTAAAAGATGCGGCAAAGGCACAACTCGAAAACGGAGTGATCACCGCCAATGATTATCTGCGTGACGTGAATGCAGAGGACCTGGCCAGGCAAATCCTGATCTCTCATCAGATACAATTATTACAGGCGCAAATAAATTATCAAACAATTTCAGGAAAACAATAAACAGCGGATATGAAGAAATTATTTTTTGGAATAGCGGCGGTCACATCTCTCTTAATTATTGGCTGCAACAGCAACGAAAACGAATTTGATGCATCCGGCACTTTTGAAGCGGATGAAACTATTGTTTCATCAGAGATGCCTGGCAAAATTCTTTCATTCAATGTAGAAGAAGGAATGCATTTATCAAAAGACAGCATTGTGGGAACAGTTGATGCGACAAATATTGATCTGCAACAGCAGCAGGTAGAAGCAAGCATTAATGCGTTGAATGAAAAGACGGCGAATGTTAATCCGCAAATTGAGTTATTGCAAAATCAACTGGCTGTTCAGCAATCGCAGCTTGATAATTTATTACATGAAAGAACCAGGATCGAGAACCTGTTAAAGGCGGATGCTGCAACTACCAAGCAGTTAGATGATATTAATGCACAGATCGATGTGGTGAAAAAAAGCATGACGGTAACGCAACAACAGATCAACGTCAGGAAAAATGATGTCGCTACTCAAAACCGAAGCATACTCAGTGAAGCCGAACCATTAAGAAAAAGAGTTGCTCAACTGGAGGATCAGCAGCAAAGAGCCAATATTGTAAATCCCGTTAATGGAACCGTTATCACAAAATATGCGGAAGCAGGTGAGGTTACATCGTCCGGCAAGGCTTTATATAAAATTGCTGATCTATCTGAATTAAACCTGAGAGCTTATGTAACCGGTTTACAGTTGCCAGCAATAAAATTAGGACAGCAGGTAAAGGTGATGATCGACCAGGGAGAGAAGAAGTATAAAGAGTATCCAGGCAACATAATTTGGGTCTCTGATAAAGCAGAGTTCACACCGAAGACTATTCAAACAAAAGAAGAGAGAGCAAATCTTGTATATGCTATAAAGGTAAAAGTAAAGAATGATGGGTTTTTGAAGATTGGAATGTACGGAGAGGTGAAACTTTAACCCCTGACCTCCGCCTTAGGCAGAGAGACTTAGGTCGATGAGTTTTTACTTGTTTGGATTTGCACAAAAAGTTGATGAGGAAGTTTAATGGCGTTGACCAAAAAATTTATTGAAACAAATTGAAATGAATGATTCAAGAAACCATAGAGAGTTTCAAAGCTCCCCTTTAGGGGTTGGGGGTGTAGTTGTAGAAAACATCATCAAGACTTACGGCAAGAAAAAAGAGGTCGTCGCTCTTAGCGATATTTCTTTTGACGTTTCGCAAGGCGAATTGTTTGGGATCATTGGTCCCGATGGTGCTGGTAAAACTTCTTTGTTCAGAATTCTTACAACATTGTTGTTACCAGATAGCGGTAAAGCAGCAGTGGATGGTTTTGATGTGGTGAAAGAATACAAGGACATTCGCAAAGGTGTTGGGTATATGCCCGGAAAATTTTCATTATACCCGGACCTTTCAGTTGAAGAGAATTTAAATTTCTTCGCTACCATTTTCAATACAAGTATTGAAGAGAACTATGACCTGATAAAAGATATCTATGTGCAGATCGAACCATTTAAAGATCGTAAAGCTGGAAAGTTATCCGGAGGGATGAAGCAAAAACTGGCGTTGAGCTGCGCATTGATCCATCGTCCATCGGTTTTGTTTTTAGATGAGCCTACAACAGGTGTTGATGCGGTAAGCCGTAAAGAATTTTGGGAAATGCTGAAAGGTTTGAAAAAGCAGGGCATTACAATTTTGGTTTCAACACCCTACATGGATGAAGCAGGTTTGTGTGATAGAGTAGCATTAATTCAAAATGGAAAAATTCTATCTATCAATACACCACAAGGCATCGTTGAAAATTTTTCCAAACCATTGTGGGCCGTGAAATCAACGAATATGCTTTCATTATTAAATGAATTACTGCAAAAAGATTTTGTGGAAGATGTGTATCCCTTTGGCGAGTTTCATCATGTCGTGATGAAAGACCGGTCAGGGGAACCATTGTTGCGTCAATTTATCGGGGAGCACAATAATGAGGATGCAATTTTGCAACCCACACAACCAGATATAGAAGATTGTTTTATTGCATTAATGAAGAATTAAGATGAGCAACGATAAAGTAATAACCGCAAATAATTTAACCAAGAAGTTTGGTGACTTCACTGCAGTCGATCATATCAGCTTTGATGTGCATAAAGGCGAGATATTCGGATTTCTTGGTGCCAATGGTGCTGGTAAAACGACCGCCATGCGGATGCTTTGTGGGCTTTCACTACCAACCTCCGGTGAAGCGACTGTCGCAGGCTTTGATGTATATAAAGAAAATGAAAAGATAAAAAAGAGCATTGGCTATATGAGCCAGAAATTTTCTTTGTACGAAGACTTAACGGTAAAAGAGAATATGGAATTCTATGGCGGCATTTATCACATGACCGATAAATTCATTAAGGAAAAAACTGCTTTTATTCTTGATCATCTTCATTTGCAGAAGGAAGCCAATACATTAGTAAGGTCCTTGCCATTAGGCTGGAAACAAAAGCTTGCGTTCTCAGTAGCGATATTTCATGAGCCCGGGATCGTTTTCCTGGATGAACCCACGGGCGGTGTTGATCCGGTAACAAGAAGAGAATTCTGGAACATGATCTACGAGGGGGCAGATAAAGGAATAACCGTATTTGTTACGACCCATTATATGGATGAAGCGGAATATTGTAATCGTGTAAGTATAATGGTGGATGGGAGAATCGAAGCGCTGGATACACCATCTCAATTGAAGCAGACCTATAATGCAGCCACGATGGACGAAGTGTTTTTAATGCTGGCAAGAAAAGCTGTAAGAGCAGCGGATTAAACTGAGGATATTTA
>DASUTO010000087.1:0-9429 GCA_036374555.1 Chitinophagaceae bacterium | reverse complement strand
GTCGGTTCGTCACATCCTGGGGCTGGAGAAGGTCCCAAGGGTTCGGCTGTTCGCCGATTAAAGTGGCACGTGAACTGGGTTCAGAACGTCGCAAGACAGTTCGGTCCCTATCTGTGGTGGGCGCAAGTAAATTGAGAGGACATGACCTTAGTACGAGAGGACCGGGTCGTACACACCGCTGGTGTATCAGTTGTGCCGCCAGGTGCAATGCTGAGTAGCTACGTGTGGCCAGGATAAACGCTGAAAGCATCTAAGCGTGAAACCTTCCTCAAGATGAGTTTACTTTTAAAGGCCGTCAGAGACTATGACGTTGATAGGCTACAGGTGTAAAACTGGTAACAGTAAAGCCGAGTAGTACTAATTGCCTGTACGCTTTAATTTTTTTTTAGTACTCCCTAACATTTTCCAATATGTCACCTTATTACAGCCGCGAGCTGCTAGCTACGAGCTTCGAACCATAAACTCGAATCTCAACGCACTTAGCTCAAAGCTTAAGATCTTATGGTGGTTTTGCCGAGGGTGTTCACCTCTTCCCATACCGAACAGAGAAGTTAAGTCCCTCATGGCCGATGGTACTGCACCACAATGCGGGAGAGTAGGTAGCTGCCATATTTATTTAAAAAAGCCTTTCAGAAATGAGAGGCTTTTTTATTTTCTGGAGCGACTGAAATTTGAAATGTTTCACGCAAAGAACGCAAAGGAGGCAAAGGCGCAGCGAAATTTGGCTTCGCTTCAAGTTTCCCTAAAAGACCTTCACTCTCACTCTTATGATTGCATCAGGACTGAATATTTAAATTCGGAGTTACATTAGGAAGGGTAAAATTGTACTAGTTTTTTTTATAAATTCAATTCTGTATGGTCAAAGCTGTAAGTAATACGGATGATTTTTCGAACAACGACGAGCTCTACTCTTTCCAATTTTTAGACACTTATAACAGTAATTTAAACCTGAAGGTTATTTCAACAGGCGATAATACTTCTACATCTTCGCAGTTCCTCGAAATCCGTGAAAACGGTCAGGTACTGTCCATACTTGAATTTCGTTATCATTACTCGTCAGGCTCTACTCAAAAAGCTATCAAATTTCATCGTTTTGTGGCGGTTGGCTTTAGCGGCTATTTTTATTTGTACGATTTGTCGACCAGGTGGACAGTGCTCTTTCTTGATTTAGGAGGTTATTTCTGTGACTTTTACATTGTAAAAAATGAGTTACTGGTCGCTTATAATGATGGCATTTATTGTTTGACACAATGTGGAAAGATTAAATGGCATAACGATTCAATTGGAATTGACGGTGTATAAATATCAAAAATTGAAGGGGATTGCATTGTTGCAAGGGGGCAAATCGACCCGCCTGATGGTTGGAGTGATTATCGCTTGGATTTGAATACCGGATTTAATCTATAGCACCATAAAAACAATCAATGGCGTTGCGTTATACCCTTTTGACATTAATAGATACAAATCTATTTTCTTCCAGGTAATTTATAATTTCCAGGCAATTTGAAAAGATTTTTTAAAATACTGGTTGCACTTCTTCTACTCTGCTTAACAATATTTTTCCTCTATTGCAATAACACCAACCTTGCTAATAAAAAAACTGTAAATTTTTATAGCCAACTAAAAGAGACTCTTCAAAAAAGCGGGTATAAGAAAAACTGCTTGTAATCAGTACAAAACGTTTCAAATGGCACAACGATATTTAAACCAGGACCAGTAGTGCTGCTAAAAAAAGTAAACACCTGGATGGAGATGCGATTGTCTTCCTGGTATTTGACATCAACAGCGACGGGAAATCAGATTCAATTGATGTAAACATTGTCGCGACCATTCTTGACAAGGAAATAGTAAGATCTGCAGGTGGTATCGGGACCTATAAGACCGAAAATGGCTTCGTAAACAGACAAATGATTCATATTGACTGTCGCGGATACAAAGCCCGTTGGCGTTATTGATATTTACAACAACGATAATGTAAAAGGCACAGGGACGGGACCTATCATTAACTGCAGCTTTACATACGGTCAAATCTTAACCAACCTTGATACCGTGTCGACCGACGCCGCCTAATTCCTCGCCCCTCTTGCATTTTTTGCAATTTCGGCAGTCGTCATACTTTCTTATTAATTTTGGTGTCCTTAAAACCTAAAACCATGGCAACCGTAAACGTCTATCTCAACTTTAAAGGGAATTGCGAAGAAGCCTTTAATTTTTACAAATCCGTTTTCGGCGGCGAATTCCCCTACATCGGAAGATTTAAAGACATGCCCCCACAGGAAGGTATGCCTGCACTCCCCAAAGACATGGAAGATAAAATCATGCATGTTTCATTACCGATTAGTAAAGAAACAATGCTCATGGGCAGCGACACCGGAGGTGAATGGGCTCCCTCCTTTATACAAGGCAATAATTTTTCCATTTCAATTTCCGCAGAGAGCCAACAGGAAGCTGACCGCTTCTTTAATGAACTCTCAAAAGGTGGAAAAGTAACGATGCCGATGAACAAAACTTTTTGGGGAGACTATTTCGGCATGTTTGCCGATAAATTTGGTATCAACTGGATGGTGAGCTACAACATGCAGAAACAACAGGAGAAACAGGCAGCACAGGCAGCGCAGAATTAAGGGAGGGCCTTAGGCTTCAAGCCTCAGGCTGCAAGCTGCAATATGTTTCCGTGGAATGTATAATCTTCAATACCTCTCATTTGGAGAGGCAGGGTGATTTATTCGCCGTAAATAGTAGCGGTTCGAACACATCTTTACTCTCCAGTATTTTTATATTTATTTCCTTTATTTATTCTTTTTAAAGGATTTTGCATCTATACATCACAGTGATCCGAATAATATACTGTTGCGGGATTATAGTGCATGCAAAATATGAATAGAGAATCATTCTGCAAGGCGTATGATCCCGATAAAAATCTCCTCCTGTGTTTATCAAAAACAAAATAATATTTCTAATAACAGCGATTACCCTGGGTTGTGTTGAATGCCGCCAGGCGCCCGTCAGTTGTATGGAGAATCCGGGATTTGGTAGAATGCTTGTTTTCGTTGGAGAAAAGCTTGATGTAAAAGAGCTGGATCCCGAAGAGGGAATAATAATAAACAACAAGTTTTTAGCTAAGTATAGGATACTGGAAAGAGTGTGTGGGAATTATTCAAAAAATACCATCGAATTTATCGTTTATGATCATTACGGAAAACCTGAATTCGAGAAATATGAGACGGTAATGCTTTATGTTGTGGAGGATGAAGGCAAATATTATCATGAAAAATATCAGTTTGATGATTTGTATAAGACAAATGACGGCAGGTGGGCAAGTCCTTATAATGCTAATAATGAATATCAGGATAGTCTGGGTAGTTTGATCGAACCAGTCAAAATCAGCTTCGTAAACCAAGTCTCCTTCAGTATAGCCGGCCTCAAGAAAAGAGAAATTAAATACAGGTACCCTGAACCTTACTATAAGATAACTGGCAATAAGGCAATAGCCATTTATGGAAATTATGTGCCGGAATTATTGCAATTGAAAAAAAATGGTGTCTTGAGGGCAAGAGGATTATTTGGAATACCAAGAGAACCGGGAATTCCTGATATCAAAGTAGCTGAAATAGCTAAGGACTTGACTATTCCCCGCACAGATTTAAATAAAATGCTAACTGCCACAAAGCAATTGCTCCAATCGATACAACTTAAAGAATTTGATAAAATAAAGCGAATGTCTTTTGATAGCGTTACCTGCTCGATATGTGAAGGACTATCCTCGCCTCATTTTTATAATGACGTAGAGCCTATTGATAGTTTTATCGTCGCATCTGTGAGAGATTTGCCAATTGAAAAGCTTTTAGAGAGAATGCAAAAAGGAAAATACAGTACCAGGGCATTTAAATCAGATCATAGCAACCGGATTCAGTATAAAGTGGAGGAAGGGGAAGAATTTGTTAGATATGAAATAGATCTTGAAACCCTAACCAAATTTGGTAATTCAGAACATAGGTTAAACCATTATTTTCAATTCGTAAGGGTTAATGGCAAATTTAAATTTTATGGAATTTGGTCATATTAAAAATAGAATTCAAGGGATTGAGGGTATTAAAAGACACACATGACAAGGAAAATATTTTTAATTACAGTAGTATTATCAGTTTGGATAATCCAATTCGCATGTAAGGAGAATGACACGAAAGCTCCAATTACAACTGTTCGGTTCAATAATATAGAGGACACTGTACAACATGATGATATTAAGTTTCCCGATGACGGGGTTGAAAGGGATGTGCCAGGAATATTTAAAGATTATGTTTTATATAAGGAACGACATAAGGTATATTCCGCTTTGAAAATTGGCAGCATTGAAAATGGCTACGATAGCCTGCAAATCCGTATTGACGGAAATGAGTATAAGGAACTCAGCAATGGCTGGAGCAGATTATTGGTTTTTTATAATAATGGTAACTGGAATGCCGATGCCTATTATATACGATTTGCTGGTGAGGATGGTTTTATTTTGATAATTGATTCCCTGCAGTATCAAAAATATTCTTTAGGTGTTCCCAGGTCCGGCTGGCTCGGATTTATAGATACTTTGAAACAGCTTGGTTTATTTACGCTCCCGGATTATCATGATGTGCCAGGTTATGCAAAGTCACATACAAGCACACATGCAACCTTTTATAACGTGGAGATTGCAACTGAAAAAAGTTACAGGATTTTCAGTTATCTCGGGCCCGCCACAAGGACAAAACAGTTTAAGGAGGCCGAAAAGTTTATGAAAATAATGAGTTTTATCAAAAACGAGTTTATATTTCCGGAGCCATGGACACCAGACCATGAAACGGACTAGCTGGTGAAGCTTATATTTATGACCAGAAGTCACTTATGAAGAAAATCTTAGTATTTGTTTTGCCAAATAAGTCTTTCCTTATATCTAACAGCGACGAATAAGCTCATGACCAACTACAATTCAAGGGCATTACGCTCGCGTTAAACATTGGGTGCGGCAACTATTAGGAAAAAGAAGAGGAATAAATATAACAACAAGTTAAAGCAATTGATAAACGATTATGAAAAGTAGTATCCCTTGATTCCGGTCTAAGAATTATGAAAGTCATCATTCAGAAATTTTTCCACGCCTATTGGTTGGTTCGTCCAAATAAAGTGGCCCATACCCACAAATTCCCGGAATCAATGAGGGCATCTGGCATTGATAGCGAAGGCTGGATAGAATGGAAGCCGATACCAGGCACGCTTGCTGAAAGTGAATATCACAGAATCGAAAACACCTATGGAATACAGTTTCCTAAAAGTTTTATTAATTGGCATAAAGCATATTTTTTCCTGGATGGAAATTTTTCAATTCTACGGCTCCCGGAGTCAAGTCCTGCTCAACCGTTGGAGAGTATCAAGCAGACCCTGGACTGGTTTATTCCTCAACAGCTTATTCCACAAAAGATTTATCCTTTTGCCGATGAAGGCAATGATTCGGGACCATTGGTTTTCGATGGCCGGATGCCTATGCCCGACAACGAATTCCCTATCCGCGTTTACGACCAGGAATTTGGAGGGGATTTGAATGGCCTTAGCGAAATTATATTCTCATCCTTTCCTAAGTTGCTGGAATGCATAACTCATTACTTAACGGAATTAAAGACGAGGAAAAGCTTTGATATCATTCCCGACTTTTTCCAGATAGATCCCCATGGTGCCGGAAAAACAGGCATTGATTATTGGCTTGGGTGGGAGGCTATGCAAAAAGAGAACTTTGAGGAGTTTGGATACTAGATATGGAGAACTTTGTCCGAATATAACTTATGTAACCCATGATATTGTATTCGGTATTTATGATTTTCCTCATATTTGTAAGATCTACTTCAGTTACCCATAGTCTTAAATAAACCAGGAAAGCCGAAGGTGAAATACGTTTGGATCGCGATATTATTTGCAACCAGTAATTGCTACGGGCAAAATGTAAAAGAATTTCGCAATGGTAATATCCAACTTTTTTATGAAGAGAGAGGAAAAGGTGCCGCTTTGTATATACTTACAGGCGGTCCGGGTGCGCCACCAGAACATCCGTCTTATGAAATAATGGATAGCCTCGAGTCAAAATATACCTGCGTGCTTCTTCATCAACGGGGCAGCGGGAGGTCTCGCAATTTACCCGTCAACGCGCAAACCATCAATATAGAGAGCTACCTGCAGGACATTGAACTATTACGAAGGGCACGTGGCGACAAACAGATAACAATTCTTGGAATTTCCTGGGGAGGGTTGCTTGCAATGAATTATGCAGTACTGCATCCGCAAAAAGTATCAAAGCTTGTGTTGTTAGGTTCAGCACCTCCTTCTTATAAATTGTGGGATGTACTGTTCGACAATCAGCACACCCGGCGCTCGACCCTCGAATTGGATTCAATGAGATTGCTACAGAAAATTTTCTCCCAAAAGACCGACGCCGAGCTGGACTCGATGAAAAGAGCAGATCCATTATCCAAAGAGGTGGTCGCTTTTAAAAGTTTCGTGGCAATACATGTACGTGCGATGCATTATGATCGTTCGAAAGCTTCTGAAAATTTTGATCAACTCTTTACAGGGTTCAATTTTCAACCGATACCTTATATTGACAGGGAAGTTTTGGAGAAAAAATGGGATATTACCCGTGCATTGAAAAAACTTACTGTGCCTGCATTGATTTTGTACGGGCGCCAGGACGACCAGGGTGAGTCCACCTTTTTCCTGCAGAAGGAATGCCTTAAGAACAGTGAAATGAGAGTTATTGAAAAATGCGGGCACATTATGTGGGAGGACCAACCCGCGCAGTTTTACAAAATACTAATAGAATACCTCACAAGAAAACAACAATAGAAAGTTCGATATTGATCGATCAGGACAAATTTTAAGAAAATAAAGTATGAGAGTTATAGCCTTGCTTGTATTTATGAGTTTTTGTATTTCCTCCGCGTATGGCCAACGGAGGGCAATTACCAAAGGTAAAATCGCCGGGTTTGAATATTCCGAAACCGAGTTGGGGTATTCCGATGTTGATGAATTACCTCTTATCATCGCTTTTCATTATTCCAGTGGCAAACCCTATGAAACAATCGATGATTATAATGTGCTTAAAATTCCTGCGAGGATAATCGTACCGAAAGGTAATTATCAAAAGCGCGAAGGATTTTCCTATTACCCCGTGGATTATTATCAAAAAGACAGCCTCACACAATTTGCACTTGCAAAAGCCACGGTCGACAGCCTGGCCCGCTTTGTAGATTCGATAGAAACTAAATACAAAAAGAAAGCAATTGTAACCGGAATCTCGCAAGGTGGCGATATTGCATTCATGCTGGCTGTATACTATCCTCAATTATGCAGGGCGGCTTTTCCCTTGGCCGCCGTTATACACAGCGCTACAATTGACGAAGTGATAGCAAAATCTGTAAAAAAAGTACCGATATTTCTGTTTCAGGGTGAAGCTGATCCGATTGTTACTTTAGTAAACACGAAGATAAAAGTTGCAAAAATCGGTGATAGGCTAATCCTAAAATTATATACTTACCCAAACCTCGGACATGAGATTTCTAGTCAAATGAAGATGGATTATTCATCAATGATGGATGAACTAAATAAGAAAAGCTATTAGCAAGAAATGCCTTTATCAAAAATTACATTTGAAAACTTTACCTAAGATTTCTGCTCATCATTATTTCCCGGAAGCATTCTTTTCCTCAATTTGTCGTTCCAACTCCCTAACCCGTCCTTTCAATTTACCATACTTGTATACAAATAAAAAAACGAGAGCGATAGGGATAAGTATTATAATCAATTCGTTAATTCCGATTACTCCTAATAACATATTTAGTGGTTTATTAATTAGCAATTAAATTAGCCCTGGCAGGTCCGAAACTTTTACTTTTACAAATGGGGCACTTTTTTGACTTCGTTAAGTAGTAAATTAGATAAAGTATTCCTGGCAGTATAGCAATAAGAATCAATATTAAAAAAACTACTCCATTGAAATTTTTAGATGGAATTACATTTCGATTACACAGCAGGCAGAATTTTGGTGATGACATTGGTTCGTTTTAAAATCAATGATATTGAAAAAGATGTAGAAATGCAAAGTCAATTCAATTTCTAAGTGAAAACCATTAACCCGTTTCATTTGATATCAAACAGCATCGAATAAAGCATTCGTAGACCAGGTAAACGCTTTCGGATATGAAAAAATTATTCGTCACAGTCTTGATTATTATGACAATAATCGAAAACTTATTTGCCCAGGTATCTAAGGATTCCGATTTGTTCCGGTCATTAAAAACGCAGGACAGTATATTCTTTGAGCGGGGTTTCAATCAATGCGACATTACTTACCTCGAGAACGCAGTTCACCCTGAACTTACATTCTATCACGACCAGGGCGGTATGCAAAACCGGGAAGTATTCTTGCAGCGCGTGAAGCAAAACCTGTGTGCCGATGCCAATAAAAAACCAATTAGAAAAGTAGACGAGGCAAGCCTGGAAGTGTTCCCCCTGTACGAGAATAAAATACTTTACGGTGTTATACAAACGGGCCGCCATAATTTTTACCTGCGTGAGCCTGGTAAAATGGATGTACTTACCAGTAAGGCGAAATTCATCCATTTGTATTTACTTGTAAATGGGAAATGGTTGCTAAAAGAAGTATTGAGTTTTGATCACCAGGCGGAAAAGTAAAGGCTCCAATATGAGCTTACAAATGACTGGCAGGCCTGGTATTTACTTAATCCAGATGAATTATGAAGCTTAGATCGACCGGGCCGTTAGCCATTTTGATATCGACCATAGTGGCTTCAATCTTGTCTATGACAGTTGATATGACTGGCTATGAACTTGGAGCTATATTTAACCTCGTAATCCCACCCTTCGTTGGCGCACTTGCAATAATACTTTACCTGTTAACTGATTGGCTTTCGAAAAGCAAGGAAGTGAAAATCCTGGTATTAGTTAGCTGCTGTATTTATGTATTGTATGTGGGATTCTTCTTTCATTATAACGACGGTTATTTGCCATTTCCTTTCGATTAGGAGGGATCCAAACTATTCCTGGATGAGTCTTCATGCGGGGACGCCAGAATAATCCTTTCCGGCTATCTGTGTGTATCATTGGGAAGTGATATGGCTTACCTCAAACTTCATGCGAGGATACTAATTTTTAGTAAATTTGAAATGCCCCCGCTAACCCATCTTTATTCAGCCAGTATCCCTGTCATTCTCAAAACTTGCATTCATGAATAAGTTTCGGAATAGCGTCTATCTACTCATCGTGGCTTTGACGATTTTTGGCACTGCAAAATCACAGGCCGATGAATTCATTTTTTTAAAAAATGCTTTCAATGCAGTTATAACAAGGGATTCAACAAAATTTTTCCAGCATTGTATTTCCAAACAGGAG
>DASUTO010000086.1:0-6329 GCA_036374555.1 Chitinophagaceae bacterium | reverse complement strand
TTTCCCAAGGCGCTGTCGGCCCAATAATTATTATTTGGTGTATCACTTCCTCCCGTATTTGATGCCAATGGCGCATGTGTATGAACCGGAATCTGGTTTGTGGTAAGAGTAACCTGTTCTACTCCTCCCTGTTCTCCGATTATATAATTGGACAGGCCTGCACCTTGTCCCATATGAAGAGGTATACGGCTTTGAAGGTTGGGCAATGCAAAAGTCTCCTGTCCGTCCCCACCATAAGTAGTGCCGAGCAAGATGAATAAAGCGTTATTTTCAGAGATTGGCAGAAGTTGTCCGTTGCAAAACGCCCATCCGGCGGGTGCAAAGCTGCCACCAAACATTCTGATTTCGCCAATAAAAGGTTGTGACATAGTTTTTTTGATTAGATATTTATAAAATAATTAAATACCGAAAATTTCAATAAACTTCTTGTTCTATATCGATAGAACTCGAGTTTTAACCTGGGCTGCTAATGTTGACATAAAACCAAACGGAGGTCACTTATCCTTTCTAAGGCTACTAATGTTGACGTAAAGTCAACCTGGAGTTACTTAACTTTTACATGGCTACTAATGTTGCGTAAATCAACCGAGAGTTACTTAACCTTTTAATGCCGCTACTTAAAAAATGCCTGGAACTTTAATTTCTATGAGGTTTGGATGGGATGATCAAAAAAACAATTACAAAAGATGGAATTATTTAATTGATAATCTAAATCTAACAAATCAAAAATTACCAACCAAAAAAAATTTCAACTCATCGCTACTTCATATAACAAATCGCCTGCAAAAAAATAATTTTCAATGTGAATAGCTGGCTGGAAATAAAGCGGGTAACTTTTTTTTTACATGTATCGTAACTATACGAACAGCAATAGAACGAAAGTTATTCACAGCGCATAGTAGTGCTGCACCTCATTTAGGAAAACAAGTGAACAAAATATTTTTATTATTGAAATGAATCCTTCAAAGTGTTGCTGTTTCAACGCTGCTTTTATTCCGCCATAAGGATCATACCGGGTGAGCATTTGATCCGTCTACAGCGTTCTTGTTTTCACAAGTTCAAATCATTTTATGTAAAATAATTTTCAGCAGAAAATAACTAATGTTCTATGGCCTGCATTGAAAATAAAAAAAAATTTTTCCTGTGTTATAAAAGAAATTCCGTAACATTATGATAGCGTTTATCATTTCACAGATTTTTTTTCTTCAATCCTTGGCTCTATTTAAGTAGCACTTCAATTTTTTTAACCGCTGATTTAATTCAGCAAAAATGTTTTTTTATGAAGAGCAGAAGATACTTTTTAGCACAAGGTACACTGGCAACAACAGCCATGTTTGCATTAAAACCTTTAACAAGCATTGGCAGTACCATATCACAATTTACCGGCTTTAACAGCTATGGTAAGTTGACCTTTTTACATACTGCGAACCTGGGTAACAGTAGTTATAAGAAGGTTATCAAATATATTCAGGATATAAAAAACAATAACATCAACGCTATTCTTTTAAATGCAGGACAAGGAATAAAGGAGGAAACAGGCTCCTTGATTTATGATGCTTCTATTAATGGAAGCAATGATCTTTCCGCAACCGGCGAATTTAAGATCATTACTAAAGGAAATACCAGGACGGGAATTATCAGTGCAAGACCGGAGGAAAGAAATATTATTCAAAAAATAAAAACTTTATCAACCTGGCTGAAAAGAGAAAAAAATTGTACGATTGTGGTATGCTTGTCTCAGCTTGGTTATAAAAGTAAAAATACTCCTGATGATATTACGCTGGCTAAGGAGTCGACACATCTGGATATTATTGTCGGGGGACATGCAGATAACTTTCATATGCATCCCATCGTAGCTTTAAACAGTAATAATGCAGAAGTGATTATTCATTCTGCTTCAGGAAATTCTTTTGACTTCGGAAAAATAGAAATTGATTTTGATTGGCAAGGAAGAAAAAATCACATCAGTTTTGTAAATCACTCATCAAAAAATATTATTCCGAACCAGGCAACACCAGCTTCATGATCTAGTAGGCTGTTTGTAAAATATCTTCCGCTTTCCTTTTGCATTGGCGAGGGCTGTATATCTATTAAAAATTCTCCTCAAAAGTAATTCCGGCAGCATTAAATCTACTCATAGGTATGAACCTGATCTTTGTATTTTTGTACCAGTAAATTGCACATAAAGTAACTTTGAGCCAGCATAAATAAAAAATAAGCTGATAAAAAAACAATGAGTGATCTTCCTCATCGTCTTGAGCCTGCATCCGGATACCGTGAGTATAAAGTAACTTCTTTATTAAAAGATTACCTGGCTTCACTTTTAGAGAATGCAGATAACCGGGCTGCTATCGATGAAATACTTAATTTGATCAATGCCTACAGATATCAGCTTGGAAAATTCAGAAACCGTGATCGTATAGAAACAATCAAAGAAGTATACAAAGCCATTGATAAGTATTTTGATAATGCGCCTGAAGAAAATAAAAAAGAAATACAATGTAAAGCAGGTTGTACCGCTTGCTGTTTTATTGATGTAGACATTTCGGAAGATGAGGCAATGATCATTTCAAATTATTGCAATGAGAACGGTATTGAGATCGATAAAGAGTATTTAGAAAAGCAAGCTGCTGTTGGACGAAAAAAATATTCTGAATTATCGCGATGTGTTTTTTTGAAAGAAGATAGCCTTTGTGGTATCTACCCTGTGCGGCCGGTTGCCTGCCGCAAGCATTGGGTAAAAACAGATCCTTCGCTTTGTGATTTTTCTAAAAATGTTATTAACCAGGTTGCCGGATACTTTGATATCAATACTGAAATACTTGCCAGCGCATTGCTTAATGCAGAAAACACCGGCACGTTCGAAAAAATGATACTGGATGAATTGAAAAAAGATGAGACTAAATAGAATATTTATTCTGAAGAGGAAGTTTTCGAATGATCACCGGGTTGCCTTTCCATATAATAATAGAAGCCATCCTTTTTAATTTGAACAAATCCTAAACGCTGGTACAATTTCAAGGCGGGGTTGGAAGCTATTACATGAAGAGAAATTTTTTTTTGAACTTTATTTGATCGTTGTATCAGACGAAGTAAAAGATTTGTTCCGATCCCTTGCCCAGCAAGTTCGGGCAGTATTGTAATGTCAAGTAAGCGAATATCATTCTCGGTTTCACAAGTGAAAAAACGACCTGCATTTTTTTTATTGTAAATAATTATTTGGAACCTGGCGCTGGGACATTTTGTTTTATAATCTGCCAGCTGGGCCGCTGATTGCATACTGATAAATGCACTCTTTTGATATTCGCTCCAATTGGTGAGATTCAACTCAGCTTCCCGTGTGGTGCGATAAACCGCTTCTATAAATGCAGCATCTTTTTCTTCTACAGGTCTTAGCTGTATCATCACTTGAAATTAAAAAAATGTAATTGCAATCGGCAATTTATCTTGCAGCGGTGAGCCGGTATCATTCATACCTGAATTCTGCTAAGCAAATTCTTCAACAATATAATGGTGAAGAACCATTTGCTTCTTTTATTAAAAAATATTTTTCGGCAAACAAAAAATATGGGTCAAAAGACCGTAGACAGATCTCTAATTTGTGCTATTGTTTTTTCAGGATGGGTAAGGCAGTGATGAATACTTCCATCGATGAAAAAATATTGATGGCTTTGTTTCTTTGTTCCACTGAATCAAATGAAATGCTTGCTGCTTTAAAACCTGAATGGAATGAAAAATGTAACCTCCTGCTCAATGAGAAATTATTAATTATTAATTATTCATTAATAATTCAGAATGTTTTTCCGTGGAAGGATGAATTAAGCGAAGGAATTGACCAGGAAAAATTTTGCGAATCTTTTTTTATAAAACCCGATCTGTTTCTTCGTTTACGTCCCGGTAAAGAAGGAATAGTTATACAAAAACTTCGGCACGCCGGCATTGGTTTTAAAATGATCAATGAAACTGGTCTTGCTTTGCCTAATGCTTCAAAGATCGATGAGATCATTGAATTGGATAAGGAAGCAGTTGTACAGGATCATAATTCACAGGAAACAGGCAGATTCCTCGACTCCGCTTTGGCTACGCCTAGGAATGACAAGCCTGTGGTATGGGATTGCTGCGCAGGAAGTGGCGGAAAGTCGATCATGATCTATGATATAGATTCCAAAATTGAACTCACAGTTTCTGATATAAGAGAAAGTATAATTAGTAATTTGGAAAAAAGGTTTAAAAAAGCAGGAATTAATAATTACAAAAGTTTTGTAATCGATTTGACAAGCTCAAACCTTAACCCACAAACCTCAACCTTTAAATTGATCATTGCCGATGTTCCTTGTACCGGTTCCGGTACATGGAGCCGTACACCCGAGCAGCTTTATTTTTTTGATGAAAGAAAAATTGACACATATGCGGCTTTGCAGAAGAAAATTGTTTCCAATGCAATTCCTCAACTGCAACCTGGCGGAGCATTAATTTATATCACCTGTTCTGTATTCAAAAAGGAAAATGAAGAGAATGTTGATTTCATAAAAGAAAACTTTCATTTGAAATTAAGACAATTGGAAGTTTTAAAAGGTTATGATAAGAAGGCAGACTCAATGTTTATTGCTGTGTTTGAAAAAACTCTATAATCTTATGAATTCTGCTGTGCCGATCAATACATTTTTATTGTAAACATTTATAAAGTATTTCCCTCTTGCCAGTTTACTTAGAGGAAGATCAATGATCTTTTTACCTGACCCTTTTGTTTCCTGTAATCGTTGTACTAATCTTCCATTCATATTATAAACAAGTATCGGCATGTTTTGGATGGCATCGGTTGTTTCAATGATCAATGTTGCTGTAGCGCCAATTGATGGATTTGGTCGAACAACAACATAATTATTAATAGTACCTGGATTTACAACACCGGTAACAACACAGGGTGATGCAAGATTTGCCACCGTTGTATCAACATAAACAGCAGTGAAAGTAGCAGCAGCAGTATCTATAATTTGTCTTATGCGGTATGAAAAACTTCCTGATGCTCCTGTTGCTAATGTATTAATGAACTCATAGCTATGTGTGGCTAAAGAAACACCTGCTGCCGGAGTTAACTCACCGAGCTTTGTGAAATTAATATCACCCGGACCTTTTCTTTCAATTTCATATTTCATAGCGCCAACATCTTTACTTGTCCAGTTCACAAAAACTCTGCATCCATTTATCGTTGAACTTGATGTGGCAAATTCAGTTAACAGCGTTCCAAAGGCGGATTTTAAATCTGGTATACCATAGCCAATCCGGTCATTCGGTGACGACGCAATACTTCCGGCTTCACGCAATGCTCTTACAATACGCATATTGTTTACTTCAGGAAATCCCTGCCATAAAACGGTGCCAAGGCCGGCCATATTGGGACAGGCGTATGAAGTTCCATTGCCTGCTGCAAGAGGAGCACTAGGAGGTTGAATAAGTGCGGCAACACCAACAGATGCAACATCTGGTTTTATTTGCCCATCACCAGAAGGCCCATAACTTGAAAAAGCTCCAACAACTCCACTACTACTGACCGCACCTACTGCAACAACACTATCGCCGTCTGCCGGTGAAGTAATAAAATGAAACGATGAGCCACCCTCATTACCTGCCGAGTTAAATACAAGTATTCCCTTTTTTGCGGCAAGATCAGCAGCAATAGCGGACATCGTTGTATTACCATCAAGCATACTATGTAAATAGTTGGGAACGCCACCATCAAAATCATAGCCATATCCCAAGGAACTTGTTATTACGTCCGTACCAGAGCTGTCTGCTCTTTCTGCGCCACAAGCCCAGTTAAATTCTTCAATTGGATATTCACTGGCATCATCTTCAGTTTTAAATAACCAAAAATTTGCTTTAGGCGCTTTGCCGATAAAGTGACCAGGAATGTTTGCCGCGATAGTGGACATACACTGCATGCCATGAGTGCCATCATTATTTACAGTCGCTTCACGATTTACAAAATCCCATGTACCTAATACTTGTGCATTTGTATTTATACTATCAAATGACGGAAGATATGTGTAACCAGTAAATCCATTATCTAACATGGCAATTTGCATACCTTGTCCCCGTAATCCTATATTATGGAGGAATTGTCCTTTATGCAGATTTATCTCATTAAATGAATAAGAGCCATAATCATAAAAATCAGCAGAGATGTTAGTGGTTCTTGAGGTATTTACGATTGGCGTAAAATTCTTTTCCAGAATATATTTGTCACGGACCGGATCATTTGTTGAAGCAATTCTTGCTGCAACAGCCACTACAGTTTGTACAAAAGGCAATGCATTGATGGCAGTGAT
>DASUTO010000085.1:0-39725 GCA_036374555.1 Chitinophagaceae bacterium | reverse complement strand
CCCATATAAGGATGTTTATGATCCAAACAGGTTAAAACCTGTTGCCGGTTTTTCAAATTTTGTTAGTCATAACGCTGATGTGGTGAAGCAGTTTGCCAGCAAGTGGTTTTCTCATGATGAGCTTCATGAATTGGGTGAACTCGCTGGCGGGGAAGGAAGGATCGTAAATTATAAAGATGAAAAGATCGCTATTTATAAAGATGAGAGCGGCGGGATACATGCAATACTTCCAATCTGCACGCATGTTGGTTGTGAAGTAAAATGGAACAATGCAGAGCTAAGCTGGGATTGTCCTTGCCACGGTGCCCGTTATTCGTATGATGGTCGTGTATTGAATGGACCAGCTACTAAAAATCTCGCAAAGGTTAATGTTCGTGAACTAGTGACTAAAGAGGAATAAGGAAAACTGCAGTAAGAAATGGTGGGTCAACTTGAAAAAGAACCTGTGCTTTAAAATTTACTTATAAATATGTAGAATATAAAGGTGAAGAGTTCCTGCGCCCGGCGCATGTACCAATGGTATATGTTATGACCTTGAGATAAATCTTAATGGAAGGTATATAGGCATGTTGCATCGGTAAAAAACTAGCTGGAAGATAGAAGGTGTCGGGGATGAAAATTTTGTTAATGCGATTGGCGAAGCTGTGATACTAAGGTGTGAATAAAACTTGTTTTATTTAAGCGCTATCTGCCACCAACAATTGCACAATTTTCCACACAATAATGAGAATCTTTTTGCACAGGGATCTCCAAATCTTATTTGTTGATCCATCAAAAAGTATTTTCATTCACCTTCCAACCATATTGTATTTGAGCTCTCGCTTTAAAGAAGTAAGGATGATCAATTATGATTTTGTTTAAATACAGTCGGGCATATTTGTTGTTTTCCAATTTTTAAATATTCTTAAACATTTAAAACTTAATCTATGATTACCAGAAGACGCAGGCGTTATGCCAGTATGGAAGATGATAATCGTAATCGTTCCGGCGCCTATGGCCAAACCGGACAAGGTTATCAGCAAGATGATGAGGATTATTCTGATGAAGATTATGATGAAAATGATGAGTATGATGAAGATGAAGACGAGGATGAAAATGTCAGAGGGCAGTATGATTCGGAAGATTATGACGAGGAAGATTATGATGACGATGACGAAGACTACGATGAAAATGAAGGAAACAGAAGTGGTTATAGAAATGTAAGAGCACAATATGACGAAGATGACAGGAATGGCAGAGGAAGTAACCGAGGTGCCCGTGGTCATTATAACGATGATGAAGATTACGACAATCGGGGTGGAAGAAGCCGTTACAGCAATAGTAGAGGAGAATATGATAACGATGAACGTGAAAGAACAAGATTTAGATCTGCCCGCCGTTCACGCAGGGGATTCGGTGCCATGAGTCCGGAAAGAGTAAGACAATTGGCCAGGAAAGGCGGAATGGCTTCAGGTAGAAGCAGAAGTCATGATGAAGCGGATGGTCGGAGGAGTTCAGATAGCAGATCGACTAGCCGTTATGCCAGTGGATATGGGAACTATGATGACTCATACGATCGTCGCAGTTCAAATAGGGAATCATCAAATGGTCGTAGTGGTAGATCAACTACTCGCAGAGATTCAAGTGGCAGATTTACTGATAGCAGAAACGGAAGTAGCGGTTCAAGGGGTTCCGGTAGCAGGTCATCTTCACAATCTTCTGCTGGTAGGAGAAGCAGTAGTAAAAATAGGAGCAAAGGTTCGTCAACAAGAAGCCATAGCTCATCATCCGGCAATGGAAGAAGAACGGGTCGCAGGAAAAGTACTTCTTCTTCACGGAGCAAAAAAACATCACGTTGATCAGCAAAGAGAAAATAGAGCTTCGGCTCTATTTTCTTATTTATTAAATAGTAAATCTTTTTTATGGCAAAGTATTCAAAAAAAGCTGGAGAAAAAGTTGAAAAAGTAATGCGTGAAAAGAAAAAAGGAACATTAAGAAGTGGTCGAAGCGGAAAAAAAGTAACCAGCCGCAAACAAGCAATTGCAATAGGCCTCTCTGAAGCCCGTAAAGCAGGAGCAAAAGTGCCAAAGAAAAAAAGTTCTGCCAGAAAGAAAAGAACCAGTAAATAATAGCGAAATAACTCCGCCAGTATTTTAACACAGACCCTATGCCGGAAGGACCTTCTATTCTTATTTTAAAGGAACTGATCACACCTCTTTTTAAAAACCAGAAAATTATAAGGGCAATTGGTAATGCAAAGCTTGATATGAGCCATTTGACCGGCAAAAAGATCACTGATATACGATGTTGGGGAAAACAGCTATTAATATTCACAAAAGACGCAACGGTCAGAATTCACCTGCTGATGTTTGGATCATACAGTATAGATGAAAATACAAAACCCGCCCGCAGTTTAAGACTTGCCCTGGTTGTTCCCGAACATACCGTTTATTTTTATACATGTTCAGTAAGATTACTCCCGGCAGATGTCAATACGCTGTATGATTGGCAAGCTGATGTTTTAAGTGAAGAATGGGATCCGGGAAAAGCAAGAAAAAAGTTGAAAAATATTCCTGGTACAATGATCTGTGATGCATTGCTTGATCAGCAAATTTTTTCCGGTGTCGGTAATATCATTAAAAATGAGGTCTTGTACCGGGTAAAATTGCATCCTGAAAATATTATTAAAGATATTCCAGCGTTAAAACTCTCTGCAGTCGTAAAAGAAGCCCGTAACTATAGTTTCGATTTTTTAAAATGGAAAAAAGAATTCACATTGAAAAAACATTGGTTGGCTCATACAAAAAAAACTTGTTTAAGATGTAACCTGCCTGTAATTAAAAAGTATTGTGGCAAAACTAAAAGACGAAGCTTCTTTTGCAGTGGGTGCCAGGTAAGATATAATTAACCAATCATTGAGCAGAAATTTATTTCTTTAGCCAGGTAGCATTTTTAATTGCTGCCTGGCTAGCGGATTGTTAAAGAAATTAAATGCTTTAGTCACCTGTTTATTTGAAAGTATCATATCAGCAGGTGTTTGAGATCATTTTTTGTTTAAGCTGAATGACATAAACGTTGCCTTCCATGAAAACGATAATAAACGGGTCTTATTGGTGATGATCACATCCTTCGGTAAACCGGGATAATCAATTCTACAAAAACCTTTTGTAATGAGTTATGAGGCGCGGAACCTTAACAGTAAAACTAAAATTACCAGGACTTGTATTATACCAGGCTTCCAGTGAATTCAAAACCGGAAAACGATAGAAGGTAACGTTTAATTCAAGGGTATCGAAATTATCAGTATAAAACTAACACCATTCTTTTGGGGAATTGATTCGGGGTAAAAAATTCCCTTCCATTCGTTGAAATGGAATCCGGAACAACCAATTTCCGATTTTATTTTCCTTGTAAGCGATAAACTATTCTGTAAAAAAAAGAGCTCCGGCGAAGCCGAAACTCTCTTTTAAAGTTTCTGTTTCCTGCGCCAGCATTACCTGGTTCAGGTTCGATGGGTATCTTCTCAGAATAAAAAATCGTTTCCGATTTTAGGTTTAATCAAACACCCCAAAGAAACTTATGATATTATTCTTGAAAAAACCATGCCAGCCAAAGAAAATGTGCAAAAATCATTTATTCTTATTGTAAGGTGATGGCACGATTTCCGATACTCCATTACTGGAAATAAATTCTTAATCAAATGTTTTTGTATGAAAAAGATTTTTGCCTTGCTGCCAGCGCTTTGTTTCATGATATTGGCGTGTAATGATACAAACGATACCACGGAAAGTACTACTAACACCAGTACCACTACTAATACAGCCACGGATGCGAATGTGACAACAACGAGTACTGTTGTAACTGATGAAAAAAGCTCTGAATTCCTCAAAAAAGTTACGAATGGCGGGATGGCTGAGATCCAATTGGCCAAGCTTGCACAACAGAAAGCAACAATAGATGCAGTAAAAAATTTTGCAGCAATGCTTGAACGAGATCATACCGCTGTAAATGACCAGGTAAAAACTTTAGCAGGGCAACGAAATGTGACATTGCCTTCGACCATATCTGATGACAAACAAAAAATGTATACTGACATGGAAAAAATGACAGGAAAGTCCTTCGATAAAGATTATATATCAATGATGGTGAAAGCGCATAATGATGGAATTTCTCTATTTGAAGATACAAGGTCAAATGCGTCAGATATTGACGTTAAAAATTTTGCTGATAAAACATTGCCCACCTTAAAAATGCATCTTGATTCAGCAAAGGCAATTCAAAAAAGATATTGGTAAATAACTTATCCATTCTTACACTATGACCATTTTTAATTAATTAAAATTAAGATCTATGACAATAGACAATAAAAAAAATCCTCCACCAGATGAATCGATTAACGATAAACAACCCGAACAGGAACCTACTACATCTCCTTCTACTGGCCAGCATCAACCCGATATTCAGGATGAACGATCAAGAAAGAAGCGTAGTAACAGGCCACAGGGAAGAGAGGATGTAAATCCTGAGGAGTTTCCAGGCCATGGAAACCCGGAGGAATATAACGATGGAGAACCTGTTGAAGAAAAATCGCCCAGGGTTTCAAATAGTCTTTAAATGTATTAAACCTATTTTATGAAAAAAATAAGTATTGCAGGAATGCTTGTGACTGTGGCGGCGGTGTTTTATGGTTGTTCTACTCCTGCATATGTAGAAAAGGATAGCAGCGTTGATTTAACCAACTATAAAACTTATATGTGGATAGATCTAAAAGAAAGTGAAAACGATGCTTCAAGCCGGGCTACAGCTTTTGCAGATGTAAGTGTCCATAATTCGGTAAATGCAGAGCTTAATAAGTGGGGTTGGCAGGAAGTGACAGATAATCCGGATGTATTGGTCAGCTATGATGTACTTGTAGAAAGAAATGTGGAAACACAAAATGACCCGGTATATTCTCAACCGTATAGCCGGCTATATTATAATCCTTATACAAGAAGGTGGTCATCTATTTATTACCCATCGCAATTTTTGGGATATCAGCAATACCAGGTTCCTGTTAAAGAAGCCA
Organism: Chitinophagaceae bacterium; assembly: GCA_036374555.1. GTDB lineage: Bacteria > Bacteroidota > Bacteroidia > Chitinophagales > Chitinophagaceae > VBAS01. The sequence goes on along the minus strand of DASUTO010000085.1, from coordinate 34,681 downwards.
CAATTACTATCAACATGATGGATGCTGAGACAGATAAGAAGATCTGGCAGGGCTGGACAACAGAAAGATTAAGCGGAGGTCTTAGTGACCTGGATGTAAAGAAAAGCGTTCGGAATATTTTTAAAGAATCAGGAAACGCTGCCCCATAAACTTTAAGATTAGAATTAGCAACTTCAAAAATAAAACCCGGTTATATAACCGGGTTTTCAGTGCTGCAAGTATTCCGCTTTTGTTACAAAGAAAACAGTTAAGTATCCATCATACTTTTTTCCTGTTGCCAGGAATAAGCACCTTCATTTTCGGCTTTCACATTGATGGATGTTTCCGCAATCTGAGTTAAGGTTGTATCTGTATCTTCTTCTTCCTGTAACGTTTTGTCCAGCAATTCAGCAGCACGATGGAGATCCATAGTAATGGCGAGCTGTACAAGTCCTCCATAGGTAGCAATTTCGTAATGCTCAATTTTTTGTGCAGCAATAATTAGTGCAGCATCACGAGTCATGCTTCCTTCTTTTGTCTCACTGATGATCGATTTTGCCTCTTTAGTTAAACCTTCTATTGCTTCACATTTTTTTCCTTCTGGTTTTTGTCCTATAAGTTGAAATACTTTCTCCAATCTCTTCACATGACGTTCAGTTTGTTTTAAATGTTGGTCAAAAGCATCTTCCAATTCTTCACTTGTTGCTGCTTTTTGCATTTCGGGTAACGTTTTTACCAAATGTTGTTCAGCATAATACATGTCTTTTAACTGCTCTACAAAGAACTTTTCTAATAAAGAAGTTTTATTAGTCTTACGGCTGGCATCCTTTGTACCATTGGTACTGCCATTGCTATCAGTACTGGTTTTCTGATTTTTCATACGCTTATTGTTTATTAATGTGTCTTTCGAAAATTTATTACCAAATATTGCTGCGTCCTCTTCGCCCGCCAGAAGTACTTGAACTGCTTCTTCTTCCCATCCGGGAGCTTCCGCTATTTCCGCTCCTGCGGCTTCCTTCTGAACGATCATAATCATCATCATAGCGTCTTCTTTGACTTCCGCCCCTTCCTAAATATTGATCTTCTGAATATCCGCGGCTGTTACGTCCTTGATTGCTGCCAGTTCCCCAATTGCTGCCTGCACTATCGTTTCCATATTGATTTCCTGAAGATTGACTACGCCTATTTCTGTTTCCATAATCAGAACTATCATCATATCCAAACCCGATCCTGTTACGATTGCTATTTCCACCATTTTGTCTTCCTGAATACTGGTCACGATTCCTGTCTCCATAACCATAATTTCCGCCATATCCAGATCCCATATCGCGACTCATGCTGCCAAAACCTCTTCTTGAGTAAGAACTACCTGATGATCCATAATCATCTTCGTCATCATAGCCGTATCCCCGGCTCTGATTTTGTCCTTGCCAGCCTTCCCAACTTCCGGAACCACTATCATCGTCATCGTAATCTTCATAGTCGTTTTGAGAACTCATATTGGTACGGCCACTTCTACGCTGGCTATAATTATCGTCTTCATCCCAGTCATGTTGGTTACGACCGGATCTCATGTAACGATTTCCCCGATTTTCATCGAAATCTTCATCATCATAATCATCATAATCGCTTTTATACTCATCTCTGTTTTGACTTCGACCCTGCGATTGTCGACTTCCGCGGCTGCGCCGGCGTTCATCGGAATCCATCGTTCCGAATCCCTGGCTTGAATTTCTACGTGTTGTCATAACCTGAATTTTAAAAATTAACGAATGAGATATCATCAATTTTTTCACAAACACTATGCCCCGGGAGATTTACGTTTAAAATGGAATTTGTAAGTTTATTGAAGCAACAATAAAAAAAAATACACAAGGTTATTGTGTATTTTTTTCCTCGATAGAGTATGAAAATTAAATTTTATTGCTGTTGAGTTGTTTGAAAACTTTTGAGTTTATTGTAAAGTGTTTTGCGATCGATCTTTAATAATTCAGCTGCTTTTTTCTTATTGAAATTTACTTGTTGCATTACGGACATTATTGTATAAAACTCTGCCCTGCTTGCTGCACCTTTCAAAAGATCTTTATTAGGGAAATTTTCAGGATGCGGCGCTAATCCTTCGAATTGATGCATTGGCTGTTCAAAAGGAGATACTGGTGCATGGTGTGCAGGTATATGATGAACAATCTCCTGTGGCAATGACGTCACAGAAATTTTTGCATCAGAAGGTGTTAGCAAAACTGCACGGCGGACTACATTTCTGAACTCTCTCAGGTTACCGGGCCATGAATATTCAAGGAAAATATTCAGTACATCTTCATTGAAGCCACTGATATTTTTCCTGGTTTCTTCATTTGATTTTTCAAGAAAAAATTCTGCTAATGGAATAATATCTTCACGTCTTTCACGCAATGGGGGAAGATGAATTGAAAACTCGTTTAAACGATGATACAGGTCCTCCCTGAATTTCCCTTTTTTGTATGCATCATTTAAATTTTCATTTGATGCTACAATAATGCGTACGTCTGTAGGAGTTTCCTTATTACCACCGACGCGTTTGAATTTCCTTTCTTGTATTACTCTTAATAAAGCAGCTTGTACACCAGCAGACAAATTACCTACCTCATCTAAAAACAAAGTACCGCCTTCTGCTAACTCAAAATGACCTTCTTTATCCTGGATGGCTCCGGTGAATGACCCTTTCACATGACCAAAAAGTTCGCTGCCTGCCAATTCTCTTGAAAGTGTTCCGCAGTCAAGTGCTACAAAAGGTTTATGGCTGCGTTCACTAAGATCGTGGATCAAACTGGCGATAACCTCTTTTCCTGTTCCGCTTTCACCATAAAGCAGAACGCTATAATTAGTGCCGGCAATTATATTTGCTTGCTCATGTAAAAAAACTGATGCCGGCGATTTGCCTTTATAGAAATCCAGGCTTGGTTTCTTTTTTGCTCCTGTTCCGGTTTCAGTTGATTGACCAGCAGTAGCTGCTTTTTCTTCACCTCTATTCAGTAAATTATTTAAAATAGAGAGCACTTCGTCAGGAATCAGCGGCTTTGTGATATAATCAAAAGCCCCTAGTTTAATTACTTCTACTGCGGTTTTTATATCTGAATAGCCCGTTATGACCAATATGCGAACGTGGGGATCTTTTGCTTTGAGACCTTTGATAAGCTTGATGCCATCCATATCGTCAAGCCGGTAATCACAGATCACCACATCAAAATTTGCTGGATCATATAAGGCAATGCCTTTTGCTCCTGAATGAGCGGAGCTGGTTTCAAATCCATTTTTATTTAAAAAGCGACTAAGCAGTAAGCATAAGTCGATATCATCATCGATAATAAGTGCTCTTTTTGCCATTTGAAGGGGGTTTAACTTTGGGAAATATTCACCTCACAATTTTAACTGAAATCATGCCAAATCTATTCTTACTAAATTACTAAATGATTTTCATCTCTGGTAATTGGCAGTAAAATTGCCTTTTCGTTATTTGTGAAAAGGAGATGCTATAGTGAAAAGCAAAAATGATAAAACAGATCCAGGCCTGAAAACTAAAGAGCTGATCGACCCGGATAGAAAAAGAGCTTTGATAGTTGATGACGAAACAGATATTTGCTACCTGTTAAGTAATATATTGAAGCAAAAGAACATACAAACTGTCTTTGCAGGCAGTCTTGCCGAAGCCGACAGAATGCTCCAATCTCCCAATTTCTTTTATTATGTCTTTCTGGATAACCATTTGCCTGATGGTTTAGGAATTAACCAGATAAAACGCTGGAAAGAGAAATTTCCCTTTATTCATGTAATAATGATCACTGCGCATGATTCCTATGAAGAAAGGAAAAAGGCCTCAAAAGATGGGGCTGACAATTTTATTTCAAAACCATTTTCAAAAGAAGTAATTCTAAATTCAATTGTTCCAACATCGGCCTGAAGGTGGGGAGAAAAGTCTACAGTTTATTCATCTATTTTTAATGTAATAATGAAAAGACTTCCTTTTCCGGCCTTGCTTTGCACAGTTATCTTGCCCCGATGGCTCATTATTATGTTTTGGCAATTAGTAAGTCCCAGCCCATTTCCCTTGGATTTGCTGGTAAAATAAGGTTCAAATAGTTTTTGCAGGGTATCATCGTCCATTCCACTTCCGTTATCTTCTATTTCAACGATACACTGATCCCCGGCACTTTTTGTTCGTAAAGAAAGAACACCTTTATTTTTTTCCATCGCCTCTATAGCATTGACGATGATATTTAAAAAAGCGATTTTGATCTTTTCTTCATCAATTGATACATCGCAGATATCATCAGCATATTTTTTTTCTACTCTTACCTGGCTTAGGTCAATCCGGTCAGCTGCCATTTCAAGTGCTCTATCAAGCACTTTATTAATATTTGTTTTCTTGACATTCAGTTCAATTGCCTTGGTTGCATTTAGCAGATCAGAAACCAGTTGATTGATACGGATGCCGTTCCTGCTTATCATATCCAGGAGCATAGAGGATTCATTATTCTGAATAGCCATTTCCTGTAGCTGCTCTGCCGCCAAAGAAATATTAGTTAATGGGTTTCTTACTTCGTGTGCTATCGTTCTTGCAACGCGGCCGGTTGCTGTAAATTTTTCCATGCTTTTTAATTCTCTTACTTCAGCATCCATTCTTTTTAATTCTTCAATCTTTTTCTCTAACTCATGTTGATATTGGATATTTTTTTTAGTTGACTCATCCCTGGCGGCACTTTCCCTGATATATGTAAACAGGGAGTATAGAATTGCAATGATGGATGTAATGAGAGATATGAAGATGACGATCTGTGTGGCCTTAAATGATTTGGTGAGATTATCTTTTCTTTCAGCCATTAATTTTTCCTCATTTGCAATAAAATGCTGGGTATGCGTCCTGATACTGTCCAAAATTGCTTGTCCCCTCCGCCTGTTGAATTCAAATTCAGGGGTTGTTTGCTCTCCGGCCAATTGAAAAGCGGCAACGTTAGTTTTCATTATCGAAAGCCTGAGATCGATCAACTGTTTAATTGTATCAAGCCTGGCAAGTTGACTCTTATTTTTTGCTTCTAATGTTTTAAGTTCATTATAAGCCATATCTATTTTTTCCTGGTTTTCGCGAAAGGGTCTTAAGAAGGCCTGATCTTTTGTAATATAATAGCCACGAACACCGGTTTCTGCTTCCACTATTGAGTTTTTTAACTCCCCAATTTTGTTTTCAGCTTTATAGCTATTGGTTACCCAATCGTATTCTCTTTGGACTGTCCAGGTAGATCTAAAAATGAAAAAATAAGAGATCATCAGCAGTACAAATGCAATTATATACCCTGTTCTTATTTTTTTTCTTAAAGGCATTGGTTTCTTGTTTATACAACCATGTTCAATTGATAATATTAAACATGGTTGAAAATAACTCCTAAGCAGCAGCTCTTAATTGCGGGTTTCATTAAGCAAATTAGGGTTTTATAGAGAAAGGGGCAGTATAGTGCACAATGAGGGTTTAATTCATTGTTCTCTACAAACTTTCTTTAACATTGAGATGATTCGGAGAGATAATGGTCTATCAGGCAGTAGTCTTTTTCCTCGTTGTTTTTTTCCTTGATGTTCCTTTATAAGGAACTTCTGCCCCTTCTTCGCGGGCCTCGGATAAGCCAATAGCAATGGCTTGTTTGCGACTGGTTACTTTCTTACCGCTTCGGCCGATGCGAAGTTTCCCCTTTTTCATTTCTTTCATAGCCCTTTCAACTTTTTCACCAGCCTTTTTTGAATACTTTGCCATAAGTATCATTTATAATTACAGGACTCTTAATGCAATTCAGTTAGACGGGGTTGAGTGGCCCTGCTTAATCCCAATGTTTCCATGAAAACATCCTGTATCTGTGATTTCAGTTTTTTAAATCCCGCATCTTTTCTACCAGTTTCGGTGTATTCCATATAGTAGGGTACCATTTTTAAAAGCAATTTCCCGCCTTGAATATTATTTTCCCCATGTATTACATCTTGTTTATTTACAACTACCGCAGTACCGGTAATTTCAACGTAATAATCCACTCCTTTCCTGTAAAAAATAAGTTTTGCCGGAAAATGAAGCTCATAAGCTTTTTCCCAATTCCTTGGAACATGTGCACTGAACCATAGCAATCCATCATCGTCCACACTCTCAAATTCCACAATATCATTTGGTAATCTTACTGTGTTACTGGTTGTGGCGTACATCACAGCACTTTTTATCTGTTGTAGTTTATTTTTTATAAACATTAATTTATAATCATTTTCCATTTGTTGTTTTTTATAACCTATAAAATCAAATGTGATACCAATGGCACAACAAAAGGATTATTTATTTCAACATAATCTGAAAACGTGGTATGTTTTTTTCTGCCTGTAACATGTGTTGAGGTTCATTTCTGATTTACAAAAAGAATTTTCGCATGAATCTTTACCTATGAAAAAAATAAAAATAAAAAAAAGTACCCAGGGCAATGAATGAGGAAATAATTCCTCGTTCATTGCTTTTTTGAAATATTATTTTTTGATCTAAAATTAAAACAACATGGCAAATTCAGAAACATTAAGAGATCTTATAAGGATCAACAACGACCGGGTTACCGGCTATTCAAAAGCAGCAACTCAGACTGATGACCAGGACCTTCAATCATTGTTTAGCCAATTGGCGCAACAAAGCCGTCAATTTTCAAGTGAGTTGCGCAGTTTAGTAAGTGATAGTGACAAAAATGTTACTGACGAAACCACAACAGCAGGGAAAATTTACAGAACATGGATGGATGTAAAAGCAACATTTGGGGGAGATGATCGTAAAGGAGTGCTGGCATCTTGTGAATTTGGTGAAGATGCAGCTCAAAGGGCTTATAAAGATGCTTTGAATGAAGATGATCTTACTCCCGATGTTCGTGCAACGATCGAGAACCAGAAAGCAACCCTGCTTCAGGCACATGATAATATTAAAATGATGCGGGATAGGGCAGCGGCACATCACTAGAAAAGCCTATAAATAGCGATCGAACATTTTTGTGGCTTCTTTTATTTGTAGTTTTCAATAAGGTCATTGCGTATACAATGACCTTATTTGATTATAGAGATGCCTGGGATTTATAAAAAAAACCGGCTGCATCAACACACAACCGGTTAGAACCGCCCTTCGAATTCAAAATATTTTTATGAATCAATGCTTCGGGTCGGTGGTGGCGTCGACAATAAAGAAACCAGAAGCATAACAATAGAAATAAAGAAAATAGTTTGAGCGATCACAGCAGCACTTCCTGCAATAATTCCAAATCCTGTCACTCCTGCTATCAGCGCTATGATCAGAAACAAAATTGCACTGCGTATCATGATCCAATATTTTTTAATTCAGGAATGAAATTGATATGCAAAAAATCGTGCCGTTTAAAAACAGCCTGAAAATTGTGGGTGACTGAGTTTAAATAGGGATTTTTTTCATCACTTAATTAAAAACTGTTGCCAGCGTTAAACAGTTATGGTATGAGATTTTCATTGTTTAATCCATGCAAAAAGGAAATAAGAAAAGACGCCTTAGGAAACCCCAGCACCAGCAGCGGCCGGGCAGTGAGCAACAGTTAGAACCTCAACCTGTATTTGATTACCCGGAAAAAGCAGGAAGCAATAAATTAAAGGGTAAAATTGCGCTGATCACAGGTGCAGATAGTGGAATTGGAAAAGCAGTAGCTGTTCTTTTTGCAAAAGAAGGTGCTGATATTGCCATCGCCTATTTGAATGAGCATAAAGATGCCCGTGATACAGCCGCCATTATTAAAAAAAATTACAACAGGCAATGTCTTCTTTTACCCGGCGATCTCAGTAATGAAAAACATTGTAAAACAGTAATAACGAAAGTTATCCACGAATATAAACGCATTGACATATTAATTAACAATGCTGCCTTACATTATGAGAATAAAAGCCTGGAAGATTTGACGACCCGTGAATTATTAAAAACTTTCAGTACAAACATTTTTTCTTATTTCTGGCTTACCAGGGAGGCGCTGCGGTATATGAAAAAAAATTCCTGCATTATTAACACGGCATCTGTAACAGCATACCGGGGCAGTGGCGGCCTGATCGATTATGCCTCCACCAAAGGAGCAATTGTTTCTTTTACAAGAAGTCTCTCCTCAAATCTTGTAAAAAAGGGGATAAGAGTAAACGGAGTTGCACCCGGTCCAATATGGACACCATTGATCGCTTCAAGTTTTCCGCGGAAAAAAGTAGCAGTATTTGGTAGTGATGTGCCAATGGGCCGTGCGGGTGAACCAGCAGAAATCGCACCCGCTTATCTCTTTTTAGCGAGTGAAGATGCAAGCTATATAACCGGGCAATTTATTCACCCAAATGGGGGAGAGATTATTAATGGATAAACATGTTTGGCATGTTTTTATAACCCTAACTTAAAAAAACATTATGAGAGCAATTTGGACAGGCTCGGTGGGATTTGGCCTTGTAAACATCCCTATAAAAATGTTCAGCGCTGTGCAGGATAGCACTCTTGATCTTGATATGCTTGACAGTAAGGACCATTCGAATATAAAATTCAAAAGGGTAAACGAAAAAACAGGCAAAGAAGTTCCCTGGGAAAATATAGTGCGTGGCTATTATTTAAATGACCGGTATGTGGTGCTTGAAAAATCTGATTTTGAAAAAGCAGGTCCCGAGAAAACAAAGCATATCGAGATCAAACATTTTGTGGATGAAACAGAAATTGATAGTATGTATTTTGAGCAGCCTTATTATCTCCAGCCAGAAAAAACAGGTGTGAGGGCTTATGCTTTATTAAGAGATGCATTTAAAAAAACAGGAAAGGCGGGAATCGCACTGTTTGTTATGCGTGACAGGGAACATCTTTGCATTATCAAAGCAAAAAATGATGTGCTCGTTCTAAACCGTATCAGGTTTGATGAAGAGATCCGGCCAACAAAAGATCTCGACTTGCCTGCAATAAAAAGCAAGCCCGATGAATTGAAGATGGCCGTGTCACTTATTAACCAGCTATCTGGTCCTTTTGATATAAAAAAATATAAGGATGATTATAGCGATAGGCTACTAAAGATCATTAAAGCAAAATCAAAAGGGAAAACCGTTCCTTTTACCCCGATGAAAGTCGTGCATTCGAAAACGAAAGACCTGATGGAACAATTAAAAGCTAGTCTTTCTGAAAAGAGAAAAGCGTCATAGATTTAATTGAATAAATGGCAACAAAAGAAAAATCAGAAATTAAGATCGGGAAAAGTGTTGTTACGATAACTAATCGTCAAAAAATCTATTGGCCTGATGATGGATTTACAAAAGGTGATGTGATTGATCACTATAATAGGATGGCCGATTATATCCTTCCGCATCTGAAGGGAAGATGTTTATCGTTAAAAAGAAATCCAAATGGTATCAATGATAAAGGTTTTTATCATAAAGATGCGGGAGAAAATGCGCCAGCTTATGTAGATGTGTTTAAAGTAAAGAGCGAAAGCAATCAAAAAATAATTGACTATATAGTTTGTAATAATAAGGCAACATTGCTCTATGTGGCCAATCTCGGTTGTATAGAAATTAATCCCTGGAACAGCACAACAAAAAAAATTGCCAACCCTACCTGGATGGTGATCGACATTGATCCAAGTGATAAGAATAAATTTACAGAGGTGGTGGATACAGCACTTGCGGCGAAAATGGTGTTGGATAAGGCTGGTGTAAGCTCCTACTGTAAAACTTCCGGCGCTTCCGGCTTGCATGTGTTTGTTCCATTAAAAAATAAGTATGACTACGTAACGGTAAGAGACTTTGCGCATATTATAGCTTCACTTGTACAAGAGCAGTTGCCTGAAACAACAACATTGGAAAGATCATTAAGCAAACGCGGACCAAAAATTTATATTGATTATTTGCAAAATAGCGCTGGGCAAACACTTGCGTCGGTTTATAGTATACGTCCTGTGCCCGGCGCATCAGTCTCCACGCCGCTTGACTGGAAGGAAGTAAATCATCAATTAAGCCCACAACAATTTACTATAGAAAACATCTTAATGAGGGTTAAAAGGAAAGGAGAACTTTTTTTACCAGTATTGAATGAGTCAAATTCAATTGACAAAGCGTTGAAAGCCTTGAACGTGTAATTTATTTTTTAAAGCTGATCTCGAATTCCGTCCCTTCATTTTCTTTACTCTGTGCCCTGATCTTTGTATTATGAGATTGTAAAATCGAGTATGCAACAGTGAGCCCGAGACCCATCCCGTTTTTTTTCATTGTAAAAAAAGGTTCAAATAATCTTGACAAGTATTCCTTTGGAAATCCTTTGCCATTATCTTTTATACAAATTTCATAACCCTCATCTGATTCAGTTATGCTGATATTAAGCAATCCATTTGTGTTCATAGCCTCAATTGCATTGATGATAATATTCGTAAAAGCAATTACCAGTTTTTCTTTATCAGCTTTTAAAATAATTGGTTTAGGGGGATAGTGTTTTTTTACATGAATATTTTGAAGTTTTATCCTGTCTGTCGTCCGGGCAAGGCTTTCATCCATTATCTCCTGTAATGAATGTTCAAGGAGTGTTAATTCGGATGGTTTAGCAAGATTCAGCAATTCAGTAATGATATTATTAATACGCAACGAATTTCTTTGAATGATATCCATGAAATTTTTCTCCAATTCATCTCTTTCCAACGGCAGTAATTGATCAATGGATAAAATTATATTATTCAGAGGATTTCTTATTTCATGCGCCAGCATACGGATCAATCTTTCATTAGCGGCCAGTTTTTCTGCCTGCAGGTTCGCCATTTCTGCTTTTTTGATCCTGGTGATATCGTGTATGATCCCATGAACCACAAATGTTTCATCATCCGCTTGTCGCTGCGGAGCCAGGGAAAGAAGACATTCTCTTGTTTCATTATTGTTATTTATGATCTTTATTTCATTGTCTTCTACACTGCTTTTTTCATTCAATGGTTTCAACCTGCCATTTAAATGATGTTCAGAAATAAATTCCCGAAGATTACGGCCCACTAACTCATTTTCCGAATAACCCAGTAGTTCAACAGCGGCATCATTCACTTCACTGAAATTGAGCTGATCATCAGTAATAAAAACTGCATCTTTTGAACTTTCAAAAAGAGTACGATACTTCGCTTCTCTTGCTTTTAATTCTTTTAGAAAACGGGATCTTTCCAGTGCATAGCGAATGCAACGCTCTAATTTTTCGGAGCTCAGATCATTTTTTACAAGATAGTCAGTGGCGCCCCTTTCCATAGCTTTTATATCTATGGCTTTGTTGCCTAATCCGGTAAGCAGGATGATGGGTTCATCGCAATTCAATTCAGCGGCGGAATCAAGAAGATCAAGTCCTGTTTTATGACCAAGAAAATAATCAACAAAATAAAGATGGTATTGTTTGTTTTTGATTGCTTCGATCGCCAAATTATAGTCCTGGAACCAATCAACAACAAAAGATTTTCCTTCAATGTCCGCTATATAATCTTTGATGATGAGATAATCGTCTTCATCATCTTCAATAACGGCAATTTTGTATTTATTCTGGTTCGGCATTCATTTGTATTTTAGAAATAGGCATTCATTCGTGCCTTCTACATAGCAAAAACAATTCCTATGTCCTGTAAATGTTTCTTATAGCATTGACGGCGAGCTGGATTTCGAATATTTACCCGAAAGGCGGAAAGTATTTTGACATTTTTAGTGAAACTCCTATCCGGAATCACGTTTTAGTATTTGTATTATTTTTATTGGGCTGGTATTTGATAAGTAACTCAATTCTAACGTCCAATTTCGTCATAATCCGGCGTTCAGAATTATAAAAGGAAACCAAAAGTATAATTGCAATTTCGTTAATGAAAAAAAAGATCCTGATAATTGATGACGAGGCCGACTTTTGTTTAATTATGAAAGGTTATTTCGGCCGAAAGAATTATGAGGTCTTTGTGGCTTATAACCTCCAAAGCGGGCTTTTTCTTATAGACGAGGAGAAACCTGATATTTTATTTTTAGATAATAATTTGCCGGATGGACAAGGTTGGAAATATGTAGACCAGATTGTAGAAAAAAATCCCCATTTAGAGATCTATTTGATCAGTGCACATCAATCTAAATCAAGTTTTAGCTCACCCAATAAGAATATAATAGTTTGGGAAAAACCAATTTCCCTGCAAATCCTAAATAATTCGTTTCAATAAATAAGGGGAATGGAGGGAATTAAACAAGACAAAGTGATAACATGTAACGAGCAACTTCTTCAAGACCACCCACATTATTAGGTTTGATTACATAATCAACGGCGCCTAATTCAAGGCAAATACTTCTGAATTTTTCTGAACCTGAGGTACTCCAAACCACTTTGGGGATATTTTTATAGCGCTCATTTGTACTTAGTTCCCGTAAGATATCTGCACCATTAAGTCCGGGCATATTATAATCAAGAACAATAAGACAGGGCATCTGGTCATCTTTCAATTTTTCAAGGGCTGAAATGATCTCCTTTCCATTATTTACAAAAAAAAGGACAAAAGCAGTATCTATCGATCTAAATACTTCTTTCAGCATTTCCTGGTCATCTGCATCATCTTCTCCAAGCAGTATGAACTTTGAAGGCAGGTCCTGACTTGTAATTACTTTTTGTGGCACAAATTTTTAGATAAGAAATGAACTACATTCCTAAGATAGGAATTTCCCTAATTGGCTCGGCGAAATTAGAGAATTTATTATTGGTTACAATTTCCCTTTTTAGTTTTTAAAAATAGCGTATGAAAAGAAACACCAAGTCTCCTAAGGCAAGTACTGCATCTTCCGCTGATAATATAACCCTTGATGTGCCAACCCCGGTCATTGCTGGTAAAGCAAATGGTAGCGGGAACAAAAATCATAAAAATGCCGGCAATGGTTCTATTGATGAGATCGATAGTTACGAACTGTTGCGTTTATTATTAGAAGTAAAAGAAGGAAATTTCAGTGTGCGTATGCCGGGTGATAAACTTGGCATCAGCGGAAAAATCTGTGATACGCTTAATGGAATTATTCAATTGAACGAAGCTTTGGTTGAAGAGCTGACAAAAGCCCGCAACACAATTGGACTGAAGGGCCACTTGAATCACCGTGTCGAATTGCCCCGTTTTGCAAAAGGCTCCTGGGCATCGGGGGTTGAATCAATCAATAGTTTGATCTCCGATCTGGTACACCCAACAATTGAAATAGCTCACGTTATTAGTTCTGTGGCAAAAGGAAACCTTTCCCAGGAAATGCCGTTGAAGATCGGTGATCACGTTTTACAGGGAGAGTTTGCAAAGATCGCAGCGGAGGTAAATGACATGGTGAAACAGCTGAACTTGTTTTCAATGGAAGTTACCCGTGTTGCCCGTGAAGTAGGTTCTGAAGGAAAATTGGGTGGCCAGGCAAAAGTAAAAGGTGTTGCAGGTGTTTGGAAAGATCTTACTGACTCGGTAAATCAAATGGCCGGTAATCTTACAGCCCAGGTAAGAAATATTGCAGAGGTAACGACAGCGGTTGCAAAAGGTGACTTAAGAAAAAAGATCACGGTGGATGTGCAGGGAGAGATTCTTGAATTAAAGAATACGATCAATAACCTTGTTGACCAGTTGAATTCATTCTCATCAGAGGTAACCCGTGTGGCGAGAGAAGTAGGTACAGAAGGAAAACTCGGTGGCCAGGCAGAAGTAAAAGGAATTGGTGGTACATGGAAAGACCTGACAGATTCAGTAAACCAAATGGCTTCTAACCTTACAGGCCAGGTAAGAAATATCGCGGAAGTAACAACAGCGGTTGCAAGAGGAGACTTGTCAAGAAAGATTACCGTGGACGTAAAAGGTGAGATCCTTGAATTGAAAAACACGATCAACACCATGGTGGATCAGCTGAATTCATTCTCGGTTGAGGTAACACGTGTGGCAAGAGAAGTTGGTAGCGAAGGAAAACTTGGTGGACAAGCAACGGTAAAAGGAATTGGTGGTGTCTGGAAAGACTTAACTGATTCTGTAAACCAAATGGCCGGTAACCTTACGGCACAGGTAAGAAATATTGCCGAAGTAACAACGGCGGTGGCCAAAGGTGACCTGTCAAGAAAGATTACGGTGGACGTAAAAGGCGAGATCCTCGAATTAAAAGACACGATCAATACGATGGTGGATCAGTTGAACTCATTTGCATCGGAGGTAACCCGTGTTGCTTTGGAAGTAGGTACGGAAGGAAAATTAGGTGGACAGGCAAAAGTGCAGGATGTAGGAGGTACATGGAAAGACTTAACCGAGTCAGTAAATCAAATGGCGTCGAATCTTACCGCACAGGTAAGAAACATTGCCGATGTAACGACAGCGGTTGCGACAGGTGACCTTTCTAAAAAAATTACGGTGAACGTGGCGGGTGAGATTCTCGAGTTGAAAAATACGATCAATACGATGGTTGACCAATTGAATTCATTTGCGTCAGAGGTGACCCGTGTTGCATTGGAGGTCGGTACAGAAGGTAAACTTGGCGGACAGGCAAAAGTGCAGGGCGTGGGTGGTACATGGAAAGACTTAACTGATTCAGTAAACCAAATGGGGTCAAACCTTACCGCACAGGTAAGAAATATTGCAGAAGTAACAACGGCCGTAGCAAAAGGAGACTTGTCAAGAAAAATTACGGTGGATGTGAAGGGTGAGATCCTTGAATTAAAGAATACCATCAATACGATGGTGGATCAGTTGAACTCATTCGGTTCAGAGGTATTCCGTGTCGCCCGTGAAGTTGGATCGGAAGGTATGCTTGGTGGACAAGCTGATGTGCCGGGTGTGGAAGGTCTTTGGAAGGATTTGACAGACTCAGTAAATAAAATGGCTTCGAATCTTACATCGCAGGTAAGAAATATTGCAGAGGTAACAACAGCTGTGGCCAATGGAGACTTGTCACGTAAGATCGAGGTGGACGTAAAAGGTGAGATCCTTGAATTGAAAAATACCATCAACACGATGGTGGAGCAGCTCCGTGCCTTTGCCTCTGAAGTAACCCGTGTTGCGAGAGAAGTAGGAACTGACGGTAAACTCGGCGGGCAGGCAAATGTACCTGGCGTTGGGGGTACCTGGAAAGACTTAACAGATTCAGTGAATCAAATGGCAGGTAACCTCACCGCCCAGGTGCGAAACATTGCAGACGTTGCAATCGCTGTGGCAAATGGAGATATGTCAAGAAAAATTACCGTGGACGTACGTGGTGAAATTTTACAATTAAAAGAAACATTGAACACGATGGTTGACCAGTTGCGTGCCTTTGCATCCGAGGTAACCCGGGTGGCACGTGAAGTTGGTACCGATGGTAAACTTGGTGGGCAGGCATTCGTGCCCGGCGTTGCTGGTACATGGAAGGATCTGACTGACTCAGTAAACCAAATGACGGGTAACCTTACATCACAGGTGCGTAATATCGCCGAGGTAACAAAAGCGGTTGCATCCGGTGACTTAACTAAAAAGGTAACGATCGATGTAAAAGGAGAGATCTTCGATTTGAAAAACACTATCAATACGATGGTGGATCAGTTAAACTCATTTGCTTTTGAAGTAACCAGGGTAGCCCGTGAAGTAGGTACTGAAGGAAAGCTTGGTGGCCAGGCAGAGGTACAGGGTGTTGCCGGTACTTGGAAGGATCTTACGGACTCAGTGAACATGATGGCCTCCAATCTTACCAACCAGGTTCGGGGTATTGCAAAAGTTGTAACCTCAGTGGCAACTGGTAATCTCAAGCAAAAATTATCAATTGTATCCCGTGGTGAGGTTGCGCAGCTGATCGATACGATCAATGAAATGATCGATACACTTGCGGTATTTGCTGACCAGGTAACAAACGTTGCCCGCGAAGTTGGTGTTGAAGGAAGATTGGGAGGACAAGCAAGTGTGCCCGGTGCATCTGGTATCTGGAAAAACTTAACGGAGAACGTTAACCAGCTTGCAGAAAATCTAACGACACAGGTACGTAATATCGCGGATGTGGCATCAGCAGTAACAAAAGGTGACCTTACACAAATGATCCGCGTAGAAGCAAAAGGTGAAGTAGAAGAATTGAAAGATACCATCAACCAGATGATCGCAAACCTGAAACAAACAACGTTGCGTAACCAGGAACAGGACTGGTTAAAATCAAACCTTGCCAAGTTCACGCAGATGTTGCAGGGACAAAAAGATCTGAATACCGTAACACGTCGTATCCTTTCTGAGTTGGCGCAGGTGGTAAATGCGCAGAAAGGTATGTTCTACATTTTTGAGCAGGATGAAAGTTTTAGAAATCAAAAATTAAAATTATTCTCAGCTTATGCATTTGGCGAAGAAGTTAAAGTTCAAAAAGAATTTGCATTAGGCGAAGGCCTGGTTGGACAATGCGCCCTGGAAAAGGAAAGAATTTTATTAACTAATGTACCAAAGAATTATACAAAGATCAGTTCCGGCCTTGGGAAAGCATCACCCTTAAACCTTATCGTTTTACCCGTATTGTTTGAAAAGGAGATCAAAGCTGTTATTGAACTGGCTTCATTCGATACATTCAGTGAAACACACCTTGACTTCCTTAGCCAGTTAACAGAAAGTATCGGTATCGTGTTGAATACGATCGAAGCAAATACAAGAACAGAAAGTTTGTTGGTACAATCTCAATCATTGACGGATGAATTAAGAAGAACTAACGAAGAGTTGCAGGATAAAGCCCACTTGCTGGTAAAGCAAAAAGAAGAAGTTGAGGCGAAGAACAAGGAGGTGGAAGAAGCAAGGTTGTCATTGGAAGAAAAAGCCGAACAGCTGCAGTTGACTTCAAAATATAAATCAGAGTTTTTGGCAAACATGTCGCATGAGTTGCGTACTCCTTTGAACTCATTGCTGATCCTTGCCCAGCAATTATACGAGAATCATGATGGCAATTTGAATGAGAAGCAAGTGAGCTACGCAAAAACTATTCATAGTTGTGGTGATGACCTGATCCAGCTGATCAATGATATTCTTGACTTGTCCAAAATTGAATCTGGTTATATTTCAACAGACTTTGTCAAACTTCAGTTCCATGAGATCGTCAATTTTGTTGAAACTACATTCAAACATATTTCTGAGAACAAAAATTTACGTTTCAATATTGAACTTGATAGCAAGCTGCCCCCGATCATGGAAA
This sequence comes from Chitinophagaceae bacterium, assembly GCA_036374555.1. Classification (GTDB taxonomy): domain Bacteria; phylum Bacteroidota; class Bacteroidia; order Chitinophagales; family Chitinophagaceae; genus VBAS01. The sequence continues at coordinate 17,524 of DASUTO010000085.1, read as the reverse complement.
CAGATGCGCAAAGGCTTAATCAAATTCTTAAAAACCTTTTATCAAATGCCTTTAAGTTTACCGAGAAAGGTGAGGTTAAGTTGCGTATCTATGAAGCAAAGCATAATTGGAAGCAGCATCATCCGGGATTGATCAATGCACAAAAAGTTGTTGCGTTTGAGATCAAAGACACGGGTATTGGTATTTCAAAAGACAAACAGAATATCATCTTTGAGGCATTCCAGCAAGCAGAAGGTTCTACCAGTCGTAAATATGGCGGTACCGGTCTGGGATTATCGATCAGCCGCGGCCTTGCAGATCTGCTTGGTGGTTCAATTGAACTGATCAGTGAAATCGGATCCGGCAGTACATTCACTTTATTCCTGCCAATTGATTACGATCCGGTAAAGGCAAAAAGGGAAAAACAAACCAACCTCCAGGTAAGTGAATATAAATTGGCGCCGGGTGTTACTGATGCCGCTATCCAATCAGTGCCAACGATCAAGGTAAGTGAGACAAAAGATCTGGATGCGTTGAATGAAATTATAAATGAAATAGGTGATGACAGGAATAATATCCAGGCAAATGATAAAGTAGTATTGGTAATTGAAGATGATGTTCGTTTTGGAAAGATCATGATGGAAAAGGCGCATGAATTAGAATTGAAAGTTGTGGTGGCAACACATTTTGGTGATGTATTTGACCTGGTTAATAAATACAGCCCGGTCGCTGTAACACTCGATGTAAAACTTCCTGATGCAAGTGGTTGGAGAGTATTGGATCTGTTCAAGAACGATATTAATTTCAGGCATATACCAGTACACCTTATTTCAGGGGAAGAAAACAGGTTGCTTGCAATGCAGCGTGGGGCAAGAAGTTTCCACTTAAAACCTTTGAAGACAGAGGCATTAAGCAATCTCTTTAATGATATTGTTCAGTTCAATGAGAAAAAACAAAAGCATGTTTTGCTGATAGAAGATAATGAAATGGACTCATCACAAGTGAAAAAAGTGCTTGATAATGGAGAGTTGATCAATATCGAGATCGTTGATACAGGTCGCAAAGCACTTGAATTGATAAGTCAGAATAGTTATGATTGCATCATTGTTGATTATATGCTTCCGGATATTGCAGGGTTAGATCTTGTTACAGAAATAAGTTCTCTTAGCAAAATCCAAATGACGCCGGTACTGATCTATTCAGCCAAAGATTTTTTACCAAAGGAAAGGAACCAGTTAAAACAATATGCCAATAAGATATTGCTGAAAGATGTAAACAGTCTTGATCTCCTGTTGGAAGAAATGGTGATGTTATTGCATATTGATCATAAGAATTTATTACCAGAAAAGAAGAAGCTGATTGAAAATCTGCGTGCAAAGAATGATATACTCGCTAATAAAAAAGTGCTGGTGGTTGATGATGACGTGAGAAACCTCTTTGCATTGACAACTGCATTTGACAGGTATGCCATTCAAACAATTACAGCAGAAAGTGGCCAGGAAGCAATGACCATATTGGAAGAGAATCATGATATAGATATTGTATTAATGGATATCATGATGCCGGAGATGGATGGATATGAAACAACGCAGAAGATAAGAAGAGAGCATAAAAACAAGACATTGCCAATTATCGCTGTAACGGCCAAAGCGATGAAAGGAGACCGGGAAAAATGTATTGATGCCGGCGCTTCAGATTATATAACTAAACCAGTAAAAATTGATCAATTGCTATCACTTATGCGAGTATGGATGTATAAATAATTGAATAATGGAGAAGCCGGCAATTCCTGTACGAAGATCAGAGGCTAAGATTCTTGTTGTTGATGACAGGGCTGATAATCTTATGTCGATAGAAGCTATTCTTGAAAAAGATAATTATTCAATTGTTAAAGCAAATTCCGGAAAAGCAGCTCTTAAAGTATTATTGAATGATCACGATTTTTCTCTCATCCTGATGGATGTACAGATGCCAGAACTTAACGGCTATGAAACGGCTACAATTATTTATGAAAGAGATAAACTGAAAAGCATTCCGATTGTATTTATTACCGCTAACAATTACGATGAAGATTTTATGTTCAAAGGATACAGGATGGGTGGTGTCGATTATATCTACAAACCCATCAATCCTGAATTGTTACGGGCAAAAGTGGCTGTCTTTGTAGAGTTGTATAGTAAAAATCAACAGTTAATGTTGCAGGAAAAGAAACTGTTAGCTGCCAATGAATTTTTACAAACAGAAATTGAAGAAAGAAAAGCATCTGAAGAAAGAGTAAAACTTTTGAATGAGCAATTGGTTGCTAACAATGAAAGCCTGAAGCAAATGAATGAAGAGCTTGACCAGTTTGCGTATATGGCTTCACATGATCTGCAGGAACCTTTACGGAAAATCCAGGTGTTCAGCGATAAGATCTTACGGAATAATAATTTTGATCCCGACAGCGAAAAATATTTTGGTAAAATAATCAATTCATCCAGGCGGATGCAAAAGCTGATCAATAACCTGCTTGATTTTTCAAGGCATACGGTAAGTACAAATGATTTCAAAAAAACACCGTTAAACGAACTTGTAAAAAATGTAGTAACTGAAATGGAAGTAGAAATAGAGAAAAGTAATGCCACGATAAATTATGAGGATCTTCCCGTCGTTTCCGCGGTTCCGGGTTTGATGCAACAATTATTCTATAATCTCTTTAGTAATGCGATCAAATTCAGAAAACCTTCTGTTGACCTGGTGATCGATGTGAGATCGGAAAAGATGAACCCAATGGATTTGTCAAAATTTATTAAGTACAACCACGGAAAGAATTATTATAAAATAACCGTACAGGATAATGGGATCGGGTTTGATGATAAATATGCTGAAGATATTTTCAGGGTGTTTAAACGTCTCCATAGCTACCAGGAATTTGAAGGTACTGGTGTGGGCCTGTCAATTTGTAAAAAGATAATTGAGAAACACAACGGATTTATTAAGGCCGAAAGCAAGATCGATCATGGCTCCACTTTCATTATTGGCTTGCCCGAAATGCAAATGCCAAATTGAAAAAATTCTACAAATAAATATTTGATTAATTATTCCGGCCGTGTTTGCGGTGTTAAGATGCTTGCTGTCGGCTTAAAATATTTCTTTAATCCACCGATGCGATTAAACATATAAATCAAGCTAAGCATACAACCCCAAAGAATGATCAACTGCAATTCGGGTTTCCAATCTTTCAGCCAGTAAACGAGAATTAATATAAATCCATGGAATACGCAAATGGTCCTTGCTGCAAAAGCATGCGTAAACCCTTTATTAGTGATAAGATGGTGTATATGTGTTTTATCAGCAGAAAAAGGTGAACGGCCTTTCCAGATCCTTGTTCCAAAAACCCGGAGCGTATCAAATACCGGAATCATTACGATCCCTAATGTGAAAACATAAATATTTGGAACAACTGGTGTAGGATGAATGGAATTTATTTTCATTAATTGTACACAAAGAACAGCAATGATAAAACCAAGCACTAAGGAACCCGTATCTCCCATAAATATTCTCGCAGGATTGAAATTGAAATATAAAAAACCGAGCAGTGCACCGGCTAAAGCAAATGCGATCATTGCATAATTCAGGTCTTTACTGATGGTAAGAAATATTCCGAGTGTAACTAAACTCATAAAGCCAAGACCACCTGCAAGACCATCGATCCCATCAATAAGATTAAAAGCATTTGTAATACCTACAATCGTTACAACAGTTATTAAGTATTGCGCTGCAATGTGCAATTCAGTGATCCCAAACAATCCACCGAAACTTGTAATTCGGATGCCTGATACAGCTAGTAAGGAAGCAACTCCAACTTCTATTACCAATTTATAACGGGCTGCCAGGTCTTTAAGGTCATCCATTACACCGACACCGAATAAAAGCACCATCGATAAAAAGAAAGTAATTGTAGATGGGTGATTATTGAAATTGAACCAAAATAGAAGTGCCACCATCGTTCCCGCAAAGATCGAAATGCCACCAAATGTTGGGGTGGGTACGGAATGTTCTTTTCTTGCATTGGGCCGGTCAAAAAGCTTCAGCCTTTTTACCATGAAAATCACAGGTGGAATGAAGATCAATGTAAGGACGAATGCCATTACATAGGTAAGAATGCCAAACTTGAAATCGGAAAAATCTATACTGGCTTGCAGTAGGTTGAATTGGTTGTTCATTGGCTCGGGTCTTTTACAGGATAAAGGATTCGTAAAACTACAACGAATATCTATGCAATTTTATTTTTTCGGGAATCTTCTTTTCAATTTTTCGCGTATGCTGGTCTTCGAACGGAATAGTACATTTGTTCAAAAGGGAGTTATACCTGCAAATACTGACATATTAAAAAGCCCTATCGAATACCTGAAAGGGGTTGGTCCACAACGGGCAGATCTGCTGAAAAAGGAGCTAAATATATTTACTTTTAATGATCTTCTCAATCATTTTCCCTATCGCCATATTGATAAAACAAAAGTGAATCTTATCCGGGAAATTGAGCCTTCCACGGATTATATACAAGTGGCGGGCAGTTTGCATGGCATAGATATAATTGGAATTAAGGGTGGCAGGCGCATGGTCGCCACGCTGAGAGATAATACAGGAATATTAGAGCTTGCGTGGTTCCAGGGAATTAACTGGATCCAAAAAATTTTACAGCCAGGTGAACAATATCTCGTTTTTGGAAAAGTAACCTTTTTCCAGGGAAGGCCTCAAATTGTACATCCTGAAATGGAATTACTGACATCAGAAAAAAAAGATGGCAGATCTTTTCTTGAGCCTATTTACCCAACAACAGAAAAATTAAGATCAAAAGCACTTGGCGGCAGGCAAATTGGTAAGCTTACCGAGGTATTACTGAAATTGATCAACGAAAAAAATGTTCCTGAGAATTTACCTGATGATATTTTAAATAAGCTAAAACTTGTAAGCAGGTTTAAGGCATATTCCCAAATTCATTTTCCTGCTAACATGCACGAGTATAATGAGGCGGTTGAACGTCTGAAGTTTGAAGAATTTTTTATAGCACAACTCAGAATGGCAAGATTAAGATCGCAGCGTCATCGTTTTTCAAAAGGAGTTGTTTTTGAAAGAGTGGGTGATCTTTTTAATAATTTTTATACAAAGTACCTTCCATTTGAACTTACAGGAGCACAAAAAAGAGTGATCAAAGAAATAAGAAAAGACACCGCTACGGGAAAACAAATGAATCGCTTACTGCAGGGCGATGTTGGAAGCGGAAAAACAATGGTGGCATTGCTTACAATGCTGATTGCAGCTGACAATGGTTATCAAAGTTGCCTGATGGCGCCAACTGAAGTGCTGGCACAACAACATTATAATAATCTCACAGCTTTATTAAAAGATATGCCTGTTGAAATTGGATTATTAACTGGTTCAACAAAGGCTGCCGGTAGAAAATTGATCCAACAAAAACTTGATGACGGTTCTTTACAAATTCTTATCGGTACACATGCTGTAATAGAAAAAGCGGTGCAGTTTAAAAACCTGGGAATAGGAATAGTTGATGAGCAACACAAGTTTGGCGTGGCGCAAAGAGCCTTGCTTTGGGAAAAAAATGAAATTCCTCCGCATATACTTGTGATGACCGCCACTCCAATTCCCCGTACATTGGCAATGACAGCTTATGGCGATCTTGATTATAGTGTAATTGATGAAATGCCACCCGGCCGGCAGCCGATCACTACCGTTCATCGTTATGAAAAAGACAGGTCGAAAGTGATGAGCTTTATAAAAGATGAGATAGCCAAAGGAAGACAGATCTACATTATTTTTCCATTAATAGAAGAAAGCGATAAGATGGATTACGAAAACCTGATGAAAGGTTATGAAAATGTGAAAGCATGGTTTCCGGAACCCAACTATTGGATAAGTATGGTACATGGCCGGCAAAAGCCTGATCAGAAGAACAATAATATGCAGCGATTTGTTACAGGGGATACGCATATTATGGTTTCCACCACCGTTATAGAAGTGGGAGTGGACGTTCCCAATGCCAGTGTAATGGTGATCGAAAGCGCCGAAAAATTTGGATTATCTCAATTGCATCAGTTGCGGGGAAGAGTAGGACGTGGAGCCGATAAAAGCTATTGTATTTTGTTGACTGGCCAAAATATAGGGAATGATGCAAGAGAAAGAATGAAAATAATGACCTCGACAAATAATGGATTTATAATAGCTGAAAAAGATCTGGAGATGCGTGGACCGGGAGATATCGAGGGAACAAGGCAGAGTGGAGTATTAAACTTTAGGCTGGCAAGTATAGTCCAAGACAGGCCTTTATTGGAAGTAGCCCGGCGATTTGCAGAAGACATTACAGATACCGATCCTGAGTTGAATTCGGCAGAAAATTTGCGCATCAAGAGCTACTTGCAATCTATTCAAGGGAAAACGGCCTGGAGTCGTATATCTTAACACAACTTTTAAGTTTTTTCCATTGTTTTTGGTAAATTGAATAAAATATAACCATTGATCCGTTATCATTACATAACCCTGTTCTTACTAATCCTATCAACAGCGGCTAATGCCCAGAATATTGAATTCATAGAGAACAAAGGTCAATGGGATAGTCATGTAAAATTCAGGAGTGAAGTTCCTGCGGGAAGCTTCTTTATACGTAATGGCGGTTTTACGGTCCTTCAGCACAACACTGAGGATTTGAAACAGGTGCAGGAATATATACATGGTCATGGGACTGGTCTGAACAAAAGAAATTCACCCCTGGTATTGCGTTCGCATGCATACGCAGTTGATTTTGCCGGGGCATCTGATAAAATTGAGTTAATCCCTGATAAACCATTGGAGTACTACAACAATTATTTCATTGGCAATGATCCCTCCAAATGGGCCAGCAACTGTAAAATTTATCAGGGCGTTACTGCAAAAAATATTTACCCTGGTGTCGATGTTCGGTTTTATACTGATAAAGGCCACATGAAATATGATATCATTGTAAAACCAGGGGCGGATGCCAGTAAGATCGTAATGCGATATTCCGGTGCGGATAATCTTGAGGTAAGAGATAAGCAACTTGTTATTAAAACCTCGGTGGGTAATGTTAAGGAAATGGATCCTTTTACGTATCAATATGAAAATAATCAGCGTAAACAGGTATCAGCAAAATATGTATTAATAGGAAAAGAGATCAGGTTTGATGTAAAAAATTATAACCGTAACGAAACGCTGATTATAGATCCCACATTGATCTTTAGTTCATTTACCGGAAGTACGGGCGACAACTGGGGCTTTACTGCTACTTATGGACCAGATGGAAGTTTCTATGGTGGTGGTATTAATTTGGCTACTGGTTATCCCGTTACACCAGGTGCATTTCAAATTAATTGGGGAGGAGGTACCGGTGGAGTAAATGCGACTGATATCAGTATTTCAAAATTATCTTCCAATGGAACAAGCAGGATGTATGCAACATACATTGGAGGTTCAGGAAATGAACAACCTCATAGCCTTGTTGTGGATGGTGCAGGAAATTTGATCGTGGCAGGTCGGACTAATTCTTCGAACTATCCGGTTACCGGCAATGGTCTGATCGGTACCGGCGGCAGTTATGATATTGTAGTTACAAAATTAAACGCTACCGGTACAGCGCTTATTGGTTCTAAAAAAATTGGCGGTGCTGGTGACGATGGAGTCAACATTGCCGCTGAAAGTTTTAGTTCTTTACAACAGAACTATGGTGATAATGGCAGAAGCGAAGTGATCGTTGATGGGGTAGGAAATATTTACGTGGCATCTTGTACACGATCTTCTGGTACGTCAGGCGGTTTTCCGGCTACAGCCGGTGCATTTCAAACAAGCTCCGGGGGAGCTCAGGATGCTGTAGTATTGAAATTTAATCCAACTGTCTCAGCTCTTATTTTTGCAAGCTATCTTGGTGGCGGTGGTGATGATGCGGGTTATGTGCTTTCATTGGGGCCCAATGGAAATATTTATGTCGGCGGAGGCACATCGAGTACAGATTTTCCGGGCAATACGGCGGGTACAATTAACCCAACTAACCAGGGAGGTATTGATGGGTTTGTTTCTATAATCACAAATAACGGCAGCGCCATAGTTAGATCGACATATTTGGGTACTGCCGCCACCGACCAGGTTTATGGTGTGCAATTTGATAAATTCGGATTTCCTTATGTGTGTGGTCAAACAAGAGGAAATTGGCCTGTAATAAATGCAGCCTATAGTGTCGCGGGTGCACCTCAGTTTATTGCAAAACTGGAACCCGATCTCTCCAATTATATTTATTCAACCCGGTTTGGTAAGGCTGCCGCAATTCCAAATATTTCTATCACTGCTTTTCTGGTTGATAATTGTGAAAATGTTTATGTATCTGGTTGGGGCGGGGTTATTGATGGACAGTTCCCATCCTCATTAACCAGTGGTATGCCAATCACCTCAGATGCTATTCAGACTACAACTGATGGGAATGATTTTTATTTTTTTGTTTTAAAGAAAAACGCAACTTCTCAATTGTTTGGAAGTTATTGGGGACAAAATGGAGGTCTTTCTGATCATGTGGATGGAGGTACCAGCCGCTTCGATAAACAAGGAGTCATATACCAGGCAATTTGTGCGAATTGTGGTGGGGGTGTTCCTTATCCAACAACACCCGGTGTAGTTGGGCCTGGGCCCATGAACCCGGCAGTGAATAATGGTTCAGGTTGTAATCTGGCCATGCTCAAAATTTCATTTGACTTTGCGGGTGTAGATGCAGGTCTTCAGTCAGTGATCAAAGGAGTAAGAGGAGATACTGCAGATTGTGCACCGCTAACTGTCGACTTTATAGATACAGTTGCAAATGCAGTTACCTATTATTGGTACTTTGGTGATGGCTCTTCGCCAAATCCTGTTATTACTAATGTTCCGAATACTAGTCATACGTATACTTTACCCGGATTGTACCAGGTAATGCTGATCGCAGAAGATTCGACTACCTGTAATATTCGTGATACTGCTTATCTGCATATTAAAGCCGGAAACCTGCCTGCAACTCTTGATTTTAACCCGGTAAAATTGGCACCATGCGATTCTTTGAAATACAGGTTTGATAACTTATCCATTGCACCGCCAATAAGACCATTTACAAATACATCTTTCATGTGGGATTTTGGTGATAATTCTCCAATGATAATTGCAGGGTCCGCTCCTGTTTTCCATTCTTATACTTCGCCTGGCACCTATACTGTGAAATTGGTCCTTGTTGACACAGCATACTGTAATGCACCGGATACTTTGAAAAAAGTTATAAGTATTGCCCCGTTGGTAGTGGCGCAATTTGAAACACCACCGACTGGTTGCGTTCCTTATACTGCCCAGTTTACCAATACATCAATAGCAGGCCAAACGTTCTTCTGGAATTTTGGTGATAACACAACGAGCACCGCGACAAATCCTGTTCATATTTATAATACGCCGGGTTCATACACAATAACATTAATTGCTAATGATCCGAACACCTGTAATTTGGCAGATACGACAACATCTGTGATAAATGTTTTTCCAATTCCTGTATCTAATTTTACTTTTGCTCCTGACCCGCCGGTGGAAAACACACCAACATCATTTAACAATCTTGCCTCGCCGGATGCAGTCAAATTCAAATGGCTTTTTGGCGATGGCGATAGTTTAATAACAACATCAAGATTGCAGGTGAAGCATCAGTATAATGAAACAGGTACATATAATGCTTGTCTTATTGCAATAAATTCAGCCGGCTGTGCAGATACGCTATGCCAGGATGTAAGAGCCGTCATTTTTGCATTGGTGGATGTGCCCAATGCTTTCACGCCACAACGTGGTGATGTTAATAGTGTAGTTTTTGCCAGGGGCTTTGGCATTACAAAGATTAAATTCATAATTTGGAATCGATGGGGGCAAAAAGTATTTGAAACAAATGACAAGAATATTGGTTGGGATGGAAAATATAAAGGTGTTATACAACCTATGGATGTGTATGCATATACGCTGGATGTGGAGTTTTTTGATGGAACCAAAACAACTAAGAAAGGCGATATAACGTTAATTAGATAATATGCCAACATGAAAATGTGAAAATGAAAGAAAGAATAGTCATATTACTTGGAATTTGGAATTTGTTGTTTGTGATTTCCATGAATGGACAGGATTTGCATTTTTCACAATTCATGAACTCACCACTTACAACTAATCCTGCTAATACAGGGTTTATTCCGGGAGGTGATTATCGTATTGGGATAAACTACCGGAACCAATGGTCCAGTCTAATGGCGATCCCTTATAAAACAATGAGTGCTTTTGGTGATGCCCAGCTAATGCAAAACCAGGAAAACACTGGTTGGCTTGGAGTGGGTGGAGTGATCTTACGGGATGTGGCAGGCAGTGGTAATCTAACTTCAACAAAGATTTATGGCTCCATCGCTTATCATCAAATGATAAATGCCGGAAGCCTTGTAAGTGCCGGGTTTAATATTGGCTGGTCCAATAAACAGATCAATGTAACAAACCTGAAGTTTCCTGATCAATTCGATGGAAAATTTTTTGATAATAAACTACCCACTTCAGTAGTGTTGTCGGATAATAATATTAATTACCTGGATGTTCAGATGGGTTTGAACTATGCCTATTTTCCTAATGACAAGGTTTATGTGAATGCTGGGTATTCTGCCCATCATGTTAATAGACCCAGAGAATCTTTTTTTGATCAAACAGCCGGTGTTGATAATCGCATTGCGGTAAGACATATCGGATTTTTAAATGGAAGTTTTTTAGTAAACAATCAATGGCTTGTTAATCCGAATATTTATTTTACTACACAGGCAAAATCTTTTGAAATGGTTGCCGGACTGAATGCACATTATGACCTGTCAGGTGATGGAGCCTACCAATTGATCGGTGGTTTATATTATCGTCATAAGGATGCTTTTATTCCAATGGTGGGCCTCCAGTGGAATGATATTAAAGCGACATTTACATACGATGCTACCATTTCAACTTTAAAAAATTATAATAACGGTCGCGGTGCTTTTGAATTCTCTCTAATCAAAGAAGGCCTTTTTGATAGTTACAATGGAAATAGGCGACAGAGTATGTGTCCTGATCTGCGGAACAAAGCTTACTAATCAGTTTTATCATATTAATGTTTTATGCGATTTTTGCCCGGCAATAAAGCAACACTATGCATACAAATGTAAAATCGGGCCTTTCAGCAGAGATCATAAACGAATTCAAACAAATTGTTGGCGAAAATTATGTGTTTTATGACGAGGAAACACTGGATCATTACGCACATGACGAAACGGAGAATCTTCATTATTTGCCTGATGTAGTGATTAAACCACGAACTGCAGAGGAGATCAGTGCCTTGATGAAAATTTGCAATGCAAGAAAGATCCCTGTTACTCCAAGAGGCGCCGGCACTGGTCTGAGCGGCGGTGCATTACCACATCTTGGCGGTGTTGTTTTAGCAATGGAAAGGATGAATTCAATTCTTGATATCGATGAAAGAAATTTACAAGTGACAACAGAGCCCGGCGTTATCACTGAGGTTTTACAAATGACGGTAAAAGAGAAAGGGTTGTTTTACCCGCCGGATCCGGCCAGTCGGGGATCATGTTTTATTGGTGGTAATATTTCTGAAAATAGTGGCGGCCCTAAAGCGGTTAAGTATGGCGTCGTAAAAGATTATGTATTGAATCTTGAAGTGGTTTTACCAACAGGCGAAATAATTTGGACCGGCGCGAATGTTTTAAAAAATTCTACAGGTTATAATCTCACGCAACTAATGGTCGGTAGTGAAGGAACATTGGGTATTGTGACAAAAATTGTTTTGCGTTTGATCCCTCATCCAAAATATGATCTGCTGATGCTTGTTCCTTTCAAAAAACTGGAGCAGGCTAGTGAAGCAGTAAGTGCCATATTCAGGGCAGGCTTTGTTCCAAGTGCGATGGAACTGGTGGAGATTGATGCATTAAAGATCGTAAGTAAATTCATTGCTAGCAGTGCCGTGCAGATCACTGACGATATAGAAGCTCACCTGATCATAGAAGTAGATGGCAATAACAGGGAGATCCTGATGAGTGAAATGGAGGCCATCAGCGAAATGCTGACGCAATACGATACAGGTGAAATTTATTTTGCCGATGATGTACAGCAAAAAAATGAGTTGTGGAAATTAAGAAGACGAGTGGCAGAGGCAACAAAGCTTGCAGGTTATACAATTGAAGAAGATGCCGTGGTACCAAGAGCTGAACTACCGGCACTTATTCGTGGTGTAAAAGAGATCGGTGCAAAATATAATTTCAAAGCTGTGTGTTATGGTCATGCTGGTGATGGGAATCTTCATATTCGTATTCATAAAGAGGGAACGCCGAATAGTTTTGGCGATGCAGAAATGACGCAGAGTCTCCGTGCATTATTTGAATTGGTAAAAGGTCTTGGGGGAACGATCAGTGGTGAACATGGCATTGGTCTTATTCAAAAAGGATTTATGGATATTATGTTTGAGCAAAAACACCTTGACCTGATGCGGCAAATAAAAAAGGCATTTGATCCTAATAATATTTTGAACGCTGATAAAATATTTTAACACCTTAGTTTTATACACGGGTAAATAAATGGGGTTAAATTAGCATTAATAAAAAACCTAGATTATGAAATTCAAATTGGTCATTTTCGTTGTTATTGCTTCAATAATTTCTTTAACGACAAAGGCCCAGGACGAGGAGGAAAAAGAAAAGATTCCTTTTAAGCAAAACTTATTTACAGGCGGCAGTATTTCCCTGGCATTTTATTCCAATACTTTTCTTATTGGTGGCAGTCCCGTTCTTGGTTATAGCATTACCAATTGGGCCGATCTTGGAATTGTTATCAACTACAATTATACAGTATACAGAGATTACTATGTCTTCGATGACAGGTTAAAACAACAAAATTATGGTGGAGGTGGTTTTGTAAAGTTGTATCCGGTCCGTTTTTTATTTGCACAAGCTCAATGGGAGTATAATTTTTTGCGGCTTAAGTATATTCCTCCCAATAATAGTGGAATTGAGCAAAAAGATAATTTAGAAGCCAGTAGTTTTCTTGTAGGTGGTGGTTATACAACGGGTCGCCAGGGCAGGGGTGGATCGCCGCATTATTATCTTGCCATATTGTTTGATATTTCCAATAATCCCGGTTCTCCTTATACGGATGCTTATGGAAGAACAATTCCTATTATAAGAGGCGGAATCCAGATCCCCTTATTCCAGGGAGGAGGAAGAAACCAGGGATATTAGCTTTTAAATAATGTGTGGGAGTAAGTCATCTGGTTCATTCAAAACAGTGATCCGTTCTAATACACTTTCGTAAAGAAATCCTTGTTTTTCCATTTGGTCAATATGTTTTAAAAGAGGATCAAAGAAGTTATCTGAATTGATAATATAGATTTCTTTATCGTGAATGGATAGCTGGTTCCAGGTTACCATTTCAAAAAATTCATCAAGAGTGCCAACGCCGCCCGGTAAGATCACTGCCGCATCACATAATTCGTACATTCTCTGTTTACGGATATGCATATCATCAACAATTGACAAGTCAGTGATGCCCTGATGCTGATGTTCCCAATCCACCAGCTTTTTTGTAATGATACCAATCACTTTTCCGCCATTCTCCATCATTGCATCGGCAACCGCACCCATTATTCCGGTGCTGCCGCCACCATAGATAAGTGTAATATTATTCTTTGCTAAAAGTTTTCCTAATTGTTTGGCATGTTCGGTATAAACAGGATTATTGCCACTCTTTGAACCGCAAAAAACTGCCAATGAATTTATCTTCATAGATTTATTTTATCTTGTCAACTTTTAGTGCAGTAAATATCGTATTTATCTGTAATGCAGGATCATTAAATTAAAATCATCTTATGTCTCCGGCTCTGTTATTCACTTTTGTTATTGGCTATTTTCTTTTGTTGCTTGGCGTGGCGTGGTGGACATCACGCAAATCAGATAACGAATCCTTTTTTATTGGTAACCGTAGCAGTAACTGGATGCTGGTAGCATTTGGTATGATCGGTACTTCACTTAGCGGCGTCACCTTTGTGAGTGTGCCCGGCGGTGTTGGCAGTCAGAATTTCTATTATTTCCAGGTGGTGCTGGGTTATTTATTGGGTTATGCTGTGATCGCATTTGTATTGATCCCCCTGTATTACAAGATGAATCTTACCAGCATTTATACTTACCTGGAAAAAAGATTTGGTATAAATGCACATAAAGCCGGGGCTTTCTTTTTTATTCTTTCAAGAACAGTTGGTGCCACGGCAAGATTATATCTTGTTATCAGCGTTTTGCAAATATTTATTTTCAACGAGCTGGGCATTCCATTTATATTAACAACACTTGTGATTCTTGCGTTGATCTTACTTTATACATTCGAAGGCGGTGTTAAAACCATTATTTACACAGATACATTGCAAACTACGGGTATGTTGGTAGGTTTAGTGGTGTGCATCATTGCAATTATTAACGCATTGGGAACGGATTTTGGCGGCGCATGGACAATGATGACTGAAAAGGGCTATACATCCATCTTTAACTGGGATATAAAAGCGGGATCATTTGCGCTTAAACATATAATTGGCGGTATGTTCATCGCTATAGCAATGACAGGGCTTGACCAGGAAATGATGCAAAAAAATATCAGTGTAAAGACCTTAAAGGATTCACAGAAAAACATCATGACTTTTTCCATGGTGCTTTTGTTAGTAAATTTTCTTTTTCTTGTTTTGGGGGGTGTTCTTTATCTCTACGCAAGCACACAAAATATTAATGTGCCGCCTGATGATCTCTTTCCAACGATAGCGTTAAGTAAAGCATTCAGCGGTTCAATTGGGATCATTTTTATTATTGCATTGATCTCGGCGCTTTTCCCAAGTGTAGATGGAGCGATTACTTCTCTCACATCATGTTTTTGTATTGATATATTGGGTTTGAAAAAAAGAGCCGGTACTGAAAAAGAAAAGAAAAGAACAAGATTGAAAGTGCATTTCAGTTTTGCCATTGTGTTTTTCCTTATGGTTTTATGTTTTAAATGGATGAATGATAAACTGATCATTGATTTTATTTTGAAATTTGCCGGTGTTACTTATGGTCCGCTGCTGGGACTGTTTGCATTTGGAATTTTGACAAAGCGGAAGCTTAATGAAAAACTTATCTGGGCGGTTTGTATTATTGCACCCTTGCTTGCCCTGGCACTTGATATGCTCAGCAACCCGACCTGGTATGCAAGCAAGTTACATGTTGTTGTAGGATCGGGGTGGCAGAATCTATCGGATGTGATTTTCAATGGTTATAAAATCGGAAATGAGCTTATCCTCATAAATGGAATCATCACTTTTATTGGCTTGTGGTTTATTTCACGTAAACAAACTCAACAAGAGATGGATCTTAAAATGCAACCTGTATAAAGTTATCTTTGCACGGCCTTCGCCGCGATAGCTATCGCGGCGTATAAAAAAAATTTAAAAGTGGAATTGATAAATCCATTAGTACAGGAATATGCAGAAAAGTTTTCTTCAGCAGAAGATGCACTGTTGAAAGAAGTAAATGATTTTACTACGACAAATCATCCGGAGTACCACATGCTTAGCGGACATTTGCAAGGCAAGTTTTTGGAAATGGCAAGCATGATGATCAGGCCGCGACGTATTCTTGAAATTGGAACATTTACCGGTTACAGTGCGTTGTGTCTTGCAAAAGGATTGACTGATGAGGGTCAATTGCACACGATAGAGCTGAGAGAGAATGATGCCGCAATTGCAAAGGGTTTTTTCGACAGGTCAGTTTATAAAGAAAAGATCATTTTGCATACCGGGGACGCCAAAAAAATCGTTTCTAAACTGGACGAAACATTTGATCTTGTGTTTATTGACGCCGATAAACCTGGGTATGTTGAATATTTTAACCTCGTTTTTCCTAAAGTGAGAAAAAACGGGTTTATTTTTGCAGATAATATCTTTTTCCACGGTCAAGCCATTGAGACTGAACCATCTGGGAAAAACGGAAAGGCAATAAAGGCTTTTAACGAGTTTATAAATAATAGAACCGATATCGAAAAAATGATCCTTACCCTACGTGATGGATTGTATTTAATAAGAAAAAAGTAAGATCACCCATGCAAAAACTAAAGATCCTGGTTCTTCTTTTTGCTTCAATAGCATTTAGAAGTTCCTTTGCACAACTCGCGGAGTCCCGTGGACAAGATCCTGTTGTAATTGAATACATCAATAATTATAAAGAGCTGGCTATTGAAGAGATGCAACGAACCGGCATTCCTGCTTCTATAAAGCTTGCGCAGGGAATTCATGAAACGAGTGCCGGCACCAGTGATCTTGTGAGAAGATCAAACAATCATTTTGGATTAAAATGCAAATCAGAATGGACAGGCATGACGGTAAAACATACTGATGATGCGCCCAATGAATGTTTTCGTAAATATGAAAGTTCGAAGGATTCTTATAAAGATCAATCAAATTATCTTAAAAAATCCCCACGTTATGCATCACTCTTTGATCTCGATCCTACCGACTATAAAGCATGGGCATTCGGATTAAAAAAGGCGGGCTATGCTACCAATCCTAAATATTCACAAGTTTTGATCAAGTTGATTGAAGCATACGATTTGCAGGATTACACAATGATCGCTTTGGGCAAACTGAAACCCGGACAAGAAACGCTGGCAAAGAATGAAAAAAAGAATTCTGAAAAAAATATCGGGGATGAAAAGCCAGTAGTAATGCCACCGGAACCCGAGGTAGTTGTTTATTCAAAAAAAGAAGCGAAGAAAGAAGCTGTTGTTGAAAAAAAGCCGGAATATCCTGATGGTGAATTTAAAATAAATGAAACAAAAGTTATTTACGCTAGGAAAGGAACATCTTATTTGTCAATAGCAGAGAAATATGCAATTCCTCTTGCAAGGATCTTTGAATTCAATGAGATGAAAGTTCAGGAGGTAGTTGACAAAGATCAACTCATTTATATAATGAGAAAAAGAAAAGTAGGGTTAAATGAGCAACATGTTGTAAAACCTGGAGAAATGCTGGCTGATATCGCACAAATTGAAGCATTGCGTATCGAAAGTTTGCTTGAATATAATTTTCTTCAACCCAATATGCAACCGGCTGTAGGTTCTGTTTTATATTTACGTGCAAAAGGGCCGGGTATGCCTGCCTTGACTACTGGAAAATGATAAGCATAAAACCTTCAATGGCTCAGATAAAGGTTCATGATAAAATGTTTGTTCCTTTTCTTTCAGAACAGGACATACAACAGCAGGTAAAAAAAATTGCGGATGCTATTAATTCTGATTATGCAGGTTTGCGACCAATGTTCATTGCCATTTTAAATGGATCATTCATGTTTGCATCCGATCTTTTTAAGTATCTTACGATAGATGCGGAAATATGTTTTATCAAATTAGCATCATATAAAGGAACAACATCAAGCGGACAAGTGATAACAGCGATCGGGTTAGA
>DASUTO010000084.1:0-3988 GCA_036374555.1 Chitinophagaceae bacterium | reverse complement strand
AGTTTTGATTTTATTTATTCCCAAATAAAAAACCTACGGAAAAAACTTAAAGACCATCATGCCGAAGTAGATATCCAGGCAGTTTATGGAGTGGGTTACAAACTCGTTGCCTAAATGAAGGTTCTAAACTACGCTACCACTTACTTTGCAATCATCCTGCTGGTTTTAATACCGATTTGGGCCGGCATCTTTTACTATGCCATGCTGGATGAAATCTATGACAGTATTGATGACGGGCTGGATAACCAAAAAGGTCTTATTATTCAAAAAGTCGAAACCGATTCCACCATACTTCGCAAAAGTAGTTTTGAGGAAGGCGATTATTCCATCACCGAAACGAGTTTTCAATCAGCGAGGGACGCCCGCGATGTATATGTTGACACTATGATGTATATGCAGAATGAGCAGAGTTTTGAACCTGTACGTTTATTAAGAACATCTTTTCAACACAACGGCAGATATTACCATATGCAGGTAATTACCTCAATGGTAGAAGAAGATGACCTAACGGCAGAGTTATTATATGCCCTGCTGTGGTTGTACCTGGGATTGGTAGCCACCATTCTTATCCTTAATAACTTCCTGCTTAAAAAAATATGGAGCCCATTTTATCACCTGCTCAAACAGTTAAAAAAGTTCAAACTGGAAAAACCTTTGGATTTACAGGTGAAGAAAACAAAAATTGATGAGTTCAGGCTACTATATGAAACCGTTCAAAAAATGCTAAAAGGCAATATCGATTCTTATAATAGCCAAAAACATTTTATAGAAAATGCTGCCCATGAATTGCAAACGCCACTCGCCATTAGCATAAACAAACTGGAGGCCCTGGCAGAATCAAGCCATTTGTCGGAAAACGACTTGAAATTGCTGGCATCCGCTCTCGACAACCTGGAAAGGCTAACGCATCTAAATAAATCTTTACTATTACTTTCCAGGATAGAAAACAGGCAGTTTGCCTCCGAAGAAGAAATCAATATCAATCAACTCGCAAAAAAACTTGCCGAAGACTTCTCTGATCAACTTTCCTATAGAGAAATTCAGTTAAACATGGAGGAACAGGGTACATTAAATGTCAAAATTAATCCTACGCTTGGCGCCGTTTTAATCACCAACCTTTTCAAAAATGCCATAATACACAACCACCCCAAGGGCTTTATTGATGTGATTATCACAAACACTTCCATACAGGTAGCAAATACGGGAAGAGACGAGGCTTTAAATGAACAAAATTTATTCACACGCTTTAATAAATCGGACCATTCTGACAGTTCAACAGGTCTGGGCCTAGCCATTGTAAAGGCTATCGCAGATTTATATTCATATAAGATATCCTATCGATTCGACAAACGACATATTATTTCCATATTTTTTGCATAACTGGTTCAATGAAAATTGCAATTTCAGCCTCTATTAAAGCTGTACAGCTAAGGGGAAATTCAACCTCATATTCAGGAACCACACATAGTTGAAGCTACATTCTTAAGATATCACGATAAGGTTTCATTATTCCCAAAACTTTCCTGAATTGGTTCGGAACTTTGTTTTCATATCTATCAAACTAATTAAAATGAAAAGACTAATATTTATTTTTATTCCGCTTGCCCTGCTGATTGCTTCGTGTAAGGGCCAAAAAATCACTAAAGAAAAAGTGCCTTCGCTAGTCTTTAACTCGCTAAAGGCTAAATACCCTGTGGCAACCGATATTGATTGGAAAAAACAAGGGACTATCTATGAAGCAGAATTAGATATTAATGATAGCACGGAAGTTTCGCTGCGAATTGACGAGGCAGGCAATCTTCTTATGCAAAAAAGTGACATTCTTTTGACTGAGCTGCCTCAAGTAATAAACGCCGCAGTTCAACGTCAATATGCGGCTTATACAATTGATGATGTAGAAAAAATTGAACAAGATGGCGGCATTTATTACCAGGTAGAGTTGAAGGCAAAGGGAAAGAAGGAGGTCAACATAGTATTTTCAGCAGATGGTAAAGAAGTAAAGAACCCTGCCTATTGGGACTAATGAAGCAAAGTATAAGAAATAAGCAAATTATTAAACAGATTAAATAAACAACCATGTTCAATAAAGGAAATAAAATCATATTTAGCATTATCGGCCTGGTAGGAATAGTTTTAATTGTCTTTTGGAAGGATGTTAAATCCCTTACCGGCGCAACTTCCGACGCTAATACAATCAAGAAAGAAAACAAAGGAAAAAAAGATAAGGATGACAGCGGAACTGCTACCATTTCGGACGTTGTAATCGTGGAAAAATGGGACCTGCCCGCTGATCTCAAAGAAGTTTCCGGAATAGCGTATATGGATGATCAGCGATTTGCCTGCATCCAGGACGAAATAGGAACAATCTTCGTTTATAATTCTGCTACCAATAAAATAGAAAAGGAAATTCAATTTGCCGGAGTTGGGGATTTTGAGGGAATTACATTGAAGGGAGATATCGCCTATGTAATACGTGCAGACGGTAAGATTTTTGAAATAGATATGAAAATTGGGAAAAGTTCAGCGAAAGAGTATAGTACATCCCTGACGATAGAGCATAATGTAGAAGGTTTATGCTATGATAAGAACAATAACCGGTTATTACTCGCCACGAAAGACAACGACCCTGTTAATCCTGGTTATAAAGGAATATATGCTTTTGATCTTTCAAAAAAGGTCTTCATTGATCAACCTGTTTATAAAATCAATTTGAAAGATGAGATCTTCGGTACTGCCGCTGCGCAGGATAAAAAGAGTAAATCCATAATGCCTTCTGCGATGGCGATCCAACCGCTTACGAATGACATTTACATCACCGATGGTCCCAGGTCCAAATTGTTGGTAATGGACAAATCAGGAAATATTAAACAACTTTTGCAGTTAGGTTCAGCATTCTCCCAGCCAGAAGGTATCACTTTTAGCCCCGAGGGCCAGTTATACATTTCGAATGAAGGAACCAAGCAACCTGGTAATATTCTAAAGGTTGAAGTAAACCGGAATTAAGTTGAAACGAGATAATTTTCATAGTTGAGGCTTTTTCATACGGAAATTTAAGGGTGCTCCGATTCCTTAATAAGGACATAACCCTAAACCGTTATGGCGCAAAAAAGATACTTTCCTCACAGGGAGCTATCTTTTTTTTATTTACATTTAGCTATCACTTTATGAAGTATCTTTTCTTGCTATCCTCACTTTGTCTTTCCGGCAATGTAATTAGCCAGGTTCCAGATTCCCTTGAATATATTGTTCTTAATAAAAAGTCAATGGATCAATTCTTTGGAAAGGTTGATGGGAATATACTTCCGCCTTTCACGGCAAAGGATTTAAATGGAAAGGTTTATACTGAAAAGGATATTATGGCAACAGCCACCTTTTTAAATTTCTGGTTTGCGGCCTGCCAACCGTGTATTGAGGAAATACCACAATTGAACCGGCTATATCACCTGTTTAAAGACAGTTCGGATATAAAGTTTTTTGCATTAACATTTGAGACCAGGGAAGCTTCATTAAAGTTCGTAAAGAAGTACAATGTAAAATTTCCTATCCTGCTTGTCTCGAAGGAAACAATAAAAACATTACTTCTAAAACGGGGCTATCCGACCAATATGGTTATAGATTCAAACCGGAGCGTTCATACAATAACCCATGGATTTAAAAACCCGGACCATTTTGTTCTATACTTTAAGCGCGAGCTTGAGAAACTACTGATTGCTGCAGGAAAATAGTTCCCGGCAGGCTTTTACCCGGAACATTATGATAGCCTTTAATTATACAGCCCGGCGACCACACAATGATGAACACCCTCGCTTTTTACTGAAAACAGTAGAGCTATACCGTTGCGGCATCTCCCCGCAGGTACGTCGATTCCTGATTTATAGAAGGGACATGTTAATACTCAAAATAATTGGGGTTATTAACAGTTAAATGGCCTGCGTCTACACTATTTTTTATACTACTTTTAAAAAGCTTAATTCAAATAATAATTCCA
>DASUTO010000083.1:0-4132 GCA_036374555.1 Chitinophagaceae bacterium | reverse complement strand
GCAGAACCGGAAATGAAACATGATCATTTCGCGATATCTGTTTCAGCACGATATAAAATGACCGATGTCACTTCACTGATAATGAATTATGATCAGCCTATAACAGTGCACACTAAGAATAACCCGAATCCTAATTTTTCTTTCGGGTTTGAATTTAATACAAGTAGCCACTCGTTTCAGTTATTCTTTACCAATTATTATTTCTTAGTGCCGCAAATCAACAATTTGTTTAACACGAATGATCCTTTAAATCACAATACCAAGGAAAATGGCAGCAATCCATGGAGTCCAGAGTTCCTGATCGGCTTTAACATTACCCGGTTATGGAATTATTAAGATGTCTATAAAGTTAGCTGGTTGGAAAGCCCCTGATAAATAATGATCCGGGGCTTTTCTAAATTTGAAGAATGAAATTTTTTACTATTTATATTGTTTCAGTGCTGTTATTAACCGCCTCCTGCGGTAGTAATTCCTCAACCGATGACAAAGAAAAAAATACCTCAACTTCAAAGCAACAAGTACATACGAAACCACCCTCTACTTTCAATGACACAAAGCAAATTGATTTTCCCGCTGCTGTATTCTATTTTCCTGACTCGTTGCAGCTGGAAAAAATAAAAGAGTTAACTGAATCAACAATATTCGACGCAGCTATGCATGAGTATTTTTTTCAAATGAAAAATGCCCAAAAATCAATTACCCGGGATTGGCCTCAGTTGAAAATAGTAGAAGCAAAGAATGTCAGATTCATCCTGTTCCATGGAAAAGACGACGATTTAACAAATATAGATTTGAATACGAAAAACGATTCGCATGGGTTGATCCTTTTTCAACCTGGCAAAAAACCTCACTTTGCTGATATGATGAATATTGATACTGAACTCGGCTATTATTTTAAGAAATAGAGTAAAGATCCAAATTAATCAACCTGTCAACTGACTTATATCAATCTTTTCCGTCTGCCAAATCTTTTATTTTATATCATGAAACGAATATTGCCCATATCAGTTAACATCATTAACAGATCATGAAACTAGTAATTCCGGTCAATTGGGAAGATGACTATTTTGAAAAGATCGATTTTTCAGGTACTGAAGAAATTTATGGCAAGTTGAACATAGGTCTTATTGGTGGTGGGAGACCTTCACTTACACTGCGTGACGTAAAAAAAGAAAAAGTAAAAGAATTTGTTGCCGAAGCCCATCGAAGAGATCTTAAGTTTAACTACCTGATGAATGGTACGTGTTTTGATAACCTTGAAATAACCAAAACAGGTTATCACGATATCCGCAAAACGCTTGACTGGCTTTCAGAAATAAATGTGGATATTGTCACCGTTTCGCTCCCAATGGTTTTGGAGATCATCAAAAAAAAATATCCCAACTTTTCAGTTTCTGTTTCCATACAAGTAAGGATCGATGGTTTTGAAAAGGCACGGTATTGGCAAAATCTCGGGGCAGACAAACTCAACATCTCCTATGTTGATATTAATAAGAATTTTGAAGAAATAAGGAAAATCAAAGAAAAAACCACTTGCAAAATTCAGACGATCGCCAACCTGATGTGCATGAACAAATGCCCGATGGTAACCCTGCACGGGAATTATAATGCCCATGCTTCACAAAAAAATCATGTCAATAACAACTTTAGTTTTGATTACTATCTTTTCAGTTGCGCCGAAAAATTACTTTCTAATCCTGTTGAGATCTTAAAATCAGCATTCATAAGACCCGAGGATCTGCATTATTACGAGGAAGCCGGTGTAGATTATATTAAATTGGTTGAAAGAAGCATGACTACTGAGGCACTGGCAAGAATCGTCTCGGCATACACCATCAGATCATATGAAGGCAATATGATGGACCTGATTCATGGCCTTTCCAAATACATTATATATAACAATGACAAATATTACTGGAAGGGATTAAAATACTTACTTCAACCAAATAAAATTAACCTGTTCAAAGTACACAAACTGGTAAGCAAACTCAAATCTTTGAGGAATGAAAAAGCATTTAATGAAAGTTTCGACCTTTACATCGACAATAAAAAATTAAATGGCTTTATGGATTTCTTTTACAAAGGAAATTGTCATCGAGATTGCAATGAATGTCATTACTGCAACAAGTTTGCTGAAAAAGCCATCAGTTATCTTGTGCCTATCGAAAAACATGAAAAAGCAATGGAGGCGTTAAGGCAAACAAAATCCATGATGATAAAAGGAGACCTTTTCTGAAATTTATTCGCTACATTCAGATAAAAAGTAAATAAACCGGGGAATGGAGAAGATCAAAAGCCGGCGAATCATTTTTGTTTTATTATTACTTACTATTTTCAGTTTCATACCTCTCCGGTTATTGAAGTTTGAATTTAATATTGAAAAACTTTTTCCCCGCGATGATGATGACCTCGCTTTTTTCAAGGATTTTCAGCAACAGTTTCACTCAGAAATGGACGATGAGTTCATTTTAATAGGCCTAAAAAATAATAATGGGATTTTTCAGCAAGATTTTCTTGAAAAAACTGATAGCCTTACACGATTTATCACAAAGCTGGATAATATCATCAAGGTTTACTCGCTTACTTCTACCAATCTTATTTACTTTCAAAATGATGAAATTAATGCGAGGCCGCTGATCCATATTTCACAACCTATATTATATCCAACAGATTCTGCTTATCTATTTGAATCAAAAGAATACAGAGATCTGCTTATCTCAAAAGATGGAAGATCGATCGCTATCGCAGCATTCAATAAGCAATTTCTCAATGATGATCAGAAAGATCTTATTCTTAATAGCATTCGCAGGAAAATTGAAGACCTGAAGTTTGATGAATACCACCTGACTGCCAAGATCCGCATCGAAAGGATCTACGTAGAAGAGATTGAAAAAAATCTCAAAATATATCTTCTCATTTCTCTTACATTGATAAGTATTGTTCTTTTTATTTTATTTAAATCTTTAAAAACTATTCTTGTTCCCTTATTTATTATCGCTGTTTCCATTACCTGGACTTTCTCGTTTATAACCTTAACCGGCCATTCGCTTGATATAATATCAAGCCTGCTACCTCCGATACTGGCAGCTATATGCATGTCAGACATCATTCATATTTCTACCCATTATATTGAAAACCTCAGATCAGGTTTGGCTAAACAAGAAGCTTTAAAAAAAACATACCGTGAAACCGGGCTCGCAACTTTTTACACTTGCTGTACAGTTGCTACTGGCTTCTTTACACTCGGAATTACAGATATTATTCCAATAAGAAACTTTGGGGTTTTTGCCGGCGTTGGTTTATTTATTGCATTTGGCATCACTATGCTTGGCCTGTATGCTTATTATACACTTTCACCAGTGCCAAAAGTTGCGTATGAAAAAACTGCAGAACAGAGATGGAATAATTTTCTTGCTTCTTCATTTAAAATAGTATTAAAATACAAATACACGGCACTCATTGTATTCGCAGTTATTGGAACTATATCCATCTACTTTATAAATAAAATTGAGATCAATTCAAGTTTATTACAAGAGATCCCCAAGAAAAACCCGGTGTTGCAGGATTATAAATTTATGGAAACTGATTTCGCAGGCACCCGTCCTTTTGAGCTTGAATTAACGAATGCAACTCCAGGCAAATCCTTTTTTGATTTACAAAAAATAAACCTTGCAGAAGAAATTGAAAATTATCTGAAAGATAGTTGCGGAGTGGGAAATTTAATATCTCCGTTATCATTAATCCGGGGTGCTAACAAAGCCTTTTATGCCGGCGATAATGCTCATTTCCATTTGCCACAGACACAACCAGACGTAAATAGATTTTATGAAGCCATCATGCAGACAGAACATGCTGATGAAATGCAGCATTATCTGAGTGCTGACGGACAACGTCTCCGTATCAGCGGGCGGCTGCCTAATATGACTTTGAAGGATTTTAAAGAAATAGAAAAAAAGTTCGAACGCTTTTTCAATAGTAAAAATTATGAAAAATCGTTTTCATATCATTTGACAGGTTCAGCAGTGCTGCTTGACAAAATAACCTATTCCTTAACAAAAAATCTTTTTACCGGAATTATTATTGATGCGATCATCATTTCACTGATTGCTTTTTTATTGTTGCGCCATTGGCG
>DASUTO010000082.1:0-45926 GCA_036374555.1 Chitinophagaceae bacterium | reverse complement strand
AATCATCATACCCAACAGCAACAAACTTGAATACGGCGTTGGTACTGATAAAATCCATACTAGGATTCGGAGAAATCGTGATCTTAAATCCTGTGGTCGTTACATCATAAATACGCCATCCCATCGATTCAAGCCTTACATCACCGGATGAAAGATTTGCGCGGTACACAGCCGGAACTTGGTCAAAGGGAGTATTGAAAGTAACAGTAATATCCTGTGTGCTTATAAATACCTCTCCGAAGCCTCCGGAGGGTACAACAAAATGGAATCCGCCAGGAACAGTTACATTCATTAGTTCCATGCGCATTTGGTTACTGTAGGTGCTTCTCACTATCCCTTTAAGTCCGTTTACATACAAATCGCCCTGTGCATATATGTTACCATCGGTATTGATGTTGCCATTCTTGTAAATGGCTGCCTTTACATCATTGGCTTCATCGAGCAGTTGCATAAAAGCACCGTTGCCTGCGTTCTTCATTTTTAGTAAACCACTATTGGATGAGGAATTGGTATTTTGTATAAGCAGGTTGTTATTGCCTGTACCATAATTTGCAATCTCAACAACTGGATTCGTATTGGAATAATTTGTGTTGGTGAAAAAAGCTGCTTTGGATAGAGAAGAGCTTATTCCTCCTGCATAGCCATAAATTCCTGCCCCATTTTCCTTGGTGGATTGTCCGTACACCCCGTTGCTTCCTGAGCCCAATACGCCAGTACCCGACGCAGCATCTGTGGATTGACCTATCACTCCAATATTACCGCTTGTTCCCAATACACCAACGCCGGTTGAGTTATCGCCCCATACACCCATTGAATAAATTGGTGAAGCTCCACTGCCTGTACTGCTGGCTCTTCCGTACAATGCGGTGGCACCTGAAGTAGCGGCATTGTTGGTTAGAGAAAACAATTTACCTGCATCGGTTGATGAACCGGAATAAGGCAGTGAAAATCCACCTCCTCCTCCACCTGCATTGGCTATCTCTTTCCATGTGGTAGAAAAATACCAATACGTTTTTGTATCAGTATCAAAAACCATTAAACCATTGGCAGGAGCAGAAATACCGGTTCTTTGAATAGTGGTCATGCGTGGAGCAAGAAATCCTTTGGATGTGCTTGACACATCCAGCATAGCACTTGCATCAGCGGCACTACCTGTTGTATTAACTGCAACGTTTTGTGCATTTGCAATTACTGTAGAACTAATTAATGCAGTGATCAGAGTTATTCTGATAACTGCGGTGAATAAAGCAATACTTTTCATAACATTTTTTTTATGGATCAAAAGTATTAGCCGTATTTTTCGTTTGCCTTTAAATACTACTCAAAGGCACTTCCTGCTTACTCTGCGGAAATATTTTTGTTATACAATTTTTATGGAAGAATTTTTTTTACCGCTTACTCAACAACAGTTACCATTCACTAAAAGCAAAATTTTTTGAATGCTATCTGTGTTAGCTTGCATAAGATTTCGCCATAATTAAAGAGTAGTAATATGGGAAATGGAAAAAAAAATATGCTGTCAAAAGAATCGATCACTGATATAATAATGTTGGTACTACTGGCAGCGGCGATTATCCTGCTGGCGTTGGTACTATGAAATTTAGGCCCGGTATTTGCGCTTGTCTTTTTAGACTAATTATAACTTATAAAATAGAGGACGGTTTAGGAAGGCCGCATCATATGGTGCGGCTTTTTCTTTTATACCTACTTTTGGAAAATTTTTCTCATGTACCAAACACTGCTCACCTCACTTGAAAATAATGTTCTAACTATTACGATCAATCGACCTGATAAACTAAATGCTTTAAACAAGGATGTATTTACTGACCTTGATAAAGCATTGAATGAGATTGAAAAAAACCCAGAAATAAAGTCCGCCATCATCACCGGCGCAGGAGCAAAAGCTTTTGTAGCGGGTGCTGATATCAGTGAATTCAATAGTTTGAACAAGGAACAGGCTATGGAAATGGCTAAAAAAGTGCAGAATATTTTTCTCAGAATTGAAAATTTCCCCAAGCCAATTATTGCCGCTGTTAATGGCTTTGCCCTTGGAGGAGGCTGTGAATTGTCAATGGCTTGTCATTTTCGTATTGCAAGTGATAACGCAAAATTTGGCCAGCCAGAAGTTAATTTAGGATTGATCCCTGGTTATGGAGGCACTCAACGTTTAGTTCAATTGATAGGCAAAGGAAGAGCCCTGGAACTTTTGATGAGTGGAAATATGATCGATGCCCATGAAGCCAAAGAATCAGGATTGGTGAACCATGTAACAAGCGTCGACAATTTACTTGAACAGGCCAAATTAATCCTGGCAGTTATTAATTCTAAAGCCCCTTTAGCTGTTGCAGCTTGTATTAAAGCAGCCAATGCAGTGTATGATGAAACTATCAATGGTTTTGAGCTGGAGATAAAAGAATTTGGAAATTGTTTTGATACAGAAGATAGGAAGGAAGGAACAGCTGCATTTTTAGAGAAGAGAAAAGCAAGCTTCAAAGGAAAATGATCTTGGCGTTATTGTTAAATGGCTAAATGGTTAAATTATGATCAACGCAATTTAACAATGCAACAGTTTAGCAATTTATTACTCAAACGCATTTTTAAATACTATCGTTTGTCCTTTAGATGTTTTCATTTCTGCAATACCGTTTACCATTTTTATCATCGAACGATCAATACCAGTATTGATCCATGTTTTAAAGGGAAGTTTTATTCTTAGTGTTCCTCCCGTTTCCGACCTTATTTTTACTTCCATTGGCACGCCGTTTTCTTTTATTGCTGAGATAAGAAAAGCCCCTTCTGCTCTTAACGTTTTATAAGAAACATTTTTCCATTCTTTTGGAATCGCGGGAAACACTTCAATAAAATCTTTATGACTTTGTAAAAGCATTTCATGAATGCCCTGGGCAAATGCAAAATTTCCTTCTAAAGTAAAAGGACGATAAGTTGCATCGGCATATTGTCCGCCTTTCTGATCGCCATTTAAATGAAAACTATTGGGCGAAACGAAATTGGTTGCAAACTTTCTTAAATTAACTGCAGCCGAATCTCCATTTTGTGCTCTTGCATAGATAGACGCTATCCATGCAAAAGAATAACCAACCCATTGTCTGGATCCAAGTCTTTCTATTTGTCTCAAAGAATTTTCAATTACAATCTTATCAATTGAATCTTCCACATTTAAAATCCCCAATGGGTGGATAGCATGTAAATGATTTTGGTGTCGGTGAGAACGTTCAAGGTCCTGGTTCAGGGCAATGGTTATACCTGTTTTATTAATACTTAACCAGGGAAGCGATGTCCATGATCTGGCATAAGCTGCAGGTGTAAGTTTATTTTTATCCTTTAGCAATTCCATTCTTTGCTTAAAAACAAAAAGAATTAAGGCAAGGTCATAATTAGTGAATTCAGAAAACCACGCTTTGATGCTGTTGTCATTGTACTCTGGTGTGGAGCTGAGGGGTAACTTCTTTTTAAGATCATCTTTTTTGACAAGCACACTATCCAAAAAAAGACAAACATCATGTAAATATGGTTTAAGCTTTTCATTTAAAAATTCCTTATTCATACTATACTTCCATTGCCAATAAAAATGTTGAGCGAGCCATGCACTTGTTGTTGGACTCATTGAATACTGTATCCATCCTCCAATTGGTTTACCACTGATCGTTGTAACACCCGGCACATTTAATCCATCAACTTCAAAATATTGTTTTGTCCATCTTTTATTCTCATCTTTTACTTTCCATAACCAGCTTGTAAACCCTTCGGTGAGATCAAGATGATTGCCTGAATAACCGGGCCAGTAACTTAATTCAGTATTTAAGTCATGATGAAAGTCTCCTTTCCACGGCGGCAATTTTCCATCATCTGCCGTCCATATTGCCTGCAAAGAAATGGGTGGTGTATTGCTTCTTGCCACACAACCAAACTTGTACATATCCAGATAATATTGTCTTTCTAAAATTGGATCGGGCACTGAAACAGATGATCTTTTCCAGTAATCATTCCACCAATCGACATGCGAAGGCCAGCCGGTAGGTTCTTTAAGTAATACGTTCAAGGCAGGAAGCGATGCCGGTTGATTATTGGTGATCGTCCATTCACCAATAATTCTTTTTCCCGGGAACTGGTACCATTTCACCAGCACTTCGTAATAATTATTCTTCCATGTTGGTTGGTGATAAAGAATATAACCGATCCCCTTTTTTACCGTTCCTTTCTCA
This sequence comes from Chitinophagaceae bacterium, assembly GCA_036374555.1. Taxonomy (GTDB): domain Bacteria; phylum Bacteroidota; class Bacteroidia; order Chitinophagales; family Chitinophagaceae; genus VBAS01. The sequence continues at coordinate 41,703 of DASUTO010000082.1, read as the reverse complement.
TAGCCAAGCCTCTCAAGACTTTGACCTGAAACACTGCTACCTGTTTTTCCGCTACTTCCTGTATTGTAATTTGGAATGATCAATTCGGGAATAACATCTTCATCTATATTTTCAAAACCAAAATAGCCCACTTGCCGCGATGCATGAATATAATTATTGAACTTAACCCCGTTCTCAAATTCTACAACGCTTAATCCAGTTGAAATATCAAGTGTTACTTTTTTTACTTTGCCGATCTTGTTAAGATCAAATTCTAAAGCAGCACCAGGGATCTTGGTTGGTGCAGGATACTTTTCATAAGGCTCATCCCCTATTTTTTGCACTGAATCATATTGATTCAATTTTACCTTTTCTACTACCCATTTAAATTTCAGTTTATCGATCTCCGGCATAGGACGATCATCCCAAAGATCAACCCTGTCTAATGACATTCTTAATTTATTATCCTTTTGCCAGATCAAGGCACCCAACCACCCATTTCCCAGTGGAATGCCTTCATCCCATCTTTTAGCCAGTGTATCAAATACAAGATTATGGTTGGGCTTAGGTTGTGCGAAAATGCTTACTGATACAAATAACAATAAGGGAAACAGTCGTATCAATTATTAATTATTAATTGTTAATTATTAATTCTTTTTCTCCGGTGGTTTTACGATCGTGGTGTCAGTTTCAAGAATTGGTACATAATAATTGCCCGTATCTAAAGTTACTTTGGGAAAATTATTTTTCAGCACAGGCCAATCGGAAGAACTGATAAAAGTTTTATAAAGATAGAGGGCCTGCAATTTGGGGAGCCCTTTTAATTGAATCACTCCCTGTGTTGTCACTTTTGTTCCAACAAGATTCAGGTATTGCAGGTTAACCAGTGGCTGCAACGAGGCTAGTCCTTTATCTGTTGTTGGAGTATTGTCCAATTGTAAACGGGTAAGATTTGTAAGCTGACCTATTGGCGACAATAAACTATCCGGAATTTTTTTATGACTAAGGTCCAACCACACTAACTGCTTTTTTATTGCTAATAGCAAAACAATATCGTTATAGGTTATTGAATCAACGGTAACAAAATTTGCTTTCAAATAATTACTATTCCGGGCCACGGGAAAAACAACTATACCACTGTCTTTTAGTTTTTGAATTGCTTTTTCATCAGCTTTATCAACCGGAGTTTGCGGCAGATCTGGTAAAACTTTTTTTACTTCTTTTTGTAAGGCAAGTAACACCGGCTTTATTTTCTCTGGCTGCTCCAGGTCTTTTGTTTTTTTATCGAATGTTGCTCCGGTTGCGATCCACCAATGTAGCAATGCAATTTCATTATCTTTTAATTGCGGTTTTTCCTTTGGCGGCATATGATCTTCTTCATTGCGGGGTAATAACAATCTTCGCATCATATCGCTTTCCTCAGCATTGCCTGGTTTAATGACTTCGCCATCTTTTCCGCCCTTTAAGATCAATGCAGGCTCATCCAAACGCAATCCACCTTTCTTTTTGCTTTTATTATGACAGCCATAGCACTTACTTTCAAATATTGGCTGAACGATATCTGCATACACATTTGCTTCCTGCACATCAGCAATTGGCTTAATTTCTTTTCCGGTTGAATCTGCTTCCTTTGAAAACCCTTTCGTCAAATAATCTGAGCCATGGGTAAGTGATCCACCCAGATGACCGGTAATGAATATTAATGGTATCATTAATAAGATCACCCACTTGGCAAATTCATTTTCCCACCGGTTGAATAAATATGCAATGAGCGAAATTGAGGCAGTTGCGATCGCAAACCATTTATGTGTATTTACCAGTTCTTCATCGTAATCGCCGCTTTGAGAAAGTAAATAACCGCTGATACAGGAAAGAATGGCGCTGATCATTCCCCAAAACAAAGCAATACTGGTAGCACCATGTAAAGAAGCATATTTTGGTTTGAGTGCAAGTAATTGAAACAAACCCGCCAATAATAAAATACCGATCGGCAAATGCACCAATACTGGATGTAAGTGACCAATAAAATCAGTGATGCTGAGTAAAAAGGAAACAATGATCATTAATCAATAATTATAATCAGGCATATCGTTTACGAAGCAAATTCATCATATACACATTGATCTCCCATTGATTGGCCAAGGGTTGTCTTGTATAAGCCGTGGTCGGCATATAATCCGGCGGACCAAACTCCGTTAAGAAGGTCATTCGCTCACCATTTTTCTTTTTTCTTTCCACCACCTTATCCCACCATGCAAGATGTGCGTTCACAACATTCTCCCATTCTGGGGCTCTTGGATCATTTACCTGCGGTCCTTCCGGATGGCCGATCCTTGCATGAATATGCTCTACTCTCTCCAATGTCATGTTTACTGTTTCGGGTTGATCAGCTAATAAACTTTCATGCACATTACACCAGTGCGATACATCAAAAGTAATTTTCAGATCTGGGTATTTCTCCATGTATTGTCTCGTTACCGGTGCCGCATACAAAATACGGGAACGATGTGTTTCATGGCAAATCGTAATTCCCGTTTCCTTTGCTAATGCAAGAGTATGTTCAATGAATTTTTTATTATTATCAAAACTAAAGTGATCCCTGCCTGAATGATTATTGATATAAAGAGGTCGCTGAATGTTTTGTTTCGCGGCTGCATCAACCATTTTTTTATAATACTCTAAATGCTCTTTTGGATCATTTTGCCAGCCACCACAAAGAAAGCCAACTTCCAATCCATGAGTTTTTAAAGCAGAAAATAGTTCGTCTTTTTTATTTTCAGCGGGCCACCACATCTCGATCCCATCATAACCTTCTTTTTTGGCTTTCGCACAAAAAGCATCGGTGCTGCCATCAAAGCCCCAATTGGTAGCCATTATTTTCAGTTCGTAATTCTTGTTCATGGTAAAAGAAGGTTGGGTTACTGATGAAATTTTATCGAGAGAAGATAACATCAGCGCTGCTGTTGCTGATGTTGATGCCTGTAAAAATTTTCGCCTGTTTGATTTCATATTAAATTAATGCGACACTTGTGTTCAAGAGCGAACAGAACCTTGAAAGGAGCGTCGCAATCCTTCCACCTCGCTTTGCCCGGTGTCAGGACAGGCTGTTGCAAATTCTGTTCAATAGAATTACTATCAGCACAAATGAGCAATTTGCGTGTTGAAGCAGCAAATTGGAAACAAACCACGATGATAGTAGCACGACAACTCGTAACCAAAATCCTACGCTAATATTTCCTGAATGACTTTACCACTCACATCCGTCAACCTGAACGGTCTTCCCTGGAATTCATAGGTGAATTTTTCATGATCAAATCCTAACTGATTTAGAATTGTTGCCTGTATATCGAAGGCTTCCACTTTTCCCGCTACAACTGTATAACCGATCTCATCTGTTTCACCATAAGTAGTACCACCTTTTATACCGCCCCCTGCCATCCACATACAAAATGCATCGGTATGATGATCTCTTCCTTTGAACGGTGCCGTTTTTCCTTCACGGTTTTCCTGCATCGGAGTTCTTCCAAATTCTCCGCCCCATACTACCAATGTTTCGTCGAGCAATCCTCTTTGTTTCAGATCAAGGATCAACGCAGTCATCGCCTTATCGACTTTACGGCATTTATTTATCATACCAATATCTAATGCTGTTTGCGCATCGGTTCCATGACTATCCCAACCCCAATCGAATAATTGTACAAAACGAACACCCCTTTCCACCAAACGACGTGCAAGCAATGCATTATTGGCAAAATTTACTTCGCCCGGTCTTGTACCGTACATATCATGGATGTATTGTGGCTCATCGTTTATATTCATCACTTCCGGCGCAGCGATCTGCATCTTATACGCCATTTCGTACTGTGAGATACGTGATAATGTTTCAGGATCTTTATATTGTTCATGCTGATGCTGATTAATTTTATTTATCGCATCAATAGAAGCACGACGCAGGTCACGATCCATCCCTTTGGGATCGTTTATAAATAAAACAGGGTCGCCTTCACTTCTGCATTGTACTCCCTGGTATACGCTTGGTAAAAATCCGCTGCCCCATGCACTCTTGCCCGCATCCGGATCATTACCACCGGATGTTAACACAACATATCCCGGTAAATTTTGATTCTCGGTCCCTAAACCGTAAGTAACCCATGAACCCATGCTCGGCCGGCCCAATCGTGGCGAACCAGTATGCATGAACAACTGCGCCGGCGCATGATTGAATTGATCGGTAGTTACTGATTTTATTATTGCCACATCATCGACAATAGATGAAAAATGCGGAAGATAATTGCTGACCCATAAGCCGCTTTCCCCATGTTGGGCAAATGTTGCTTGTGGTCCAAGCAGCGTTGCCTTATCGCGAATGAATGCAAATCTTTTTCCATCGATCAAACTTTGCGGGCAATCCTGTCCATCGAGTTTCGCCAGGTCGGGTTTATAATCAAATAATTCTAACTGCGATGGTGCACCCGCCATATGCAAATAAATAACTGACTTTGCTTTTCCCGGAAACATTGGTGGTCGCGGTGCCAATGGATTCACCGGGTCAAATAAAATAGTTGATGCTTGTTGCGACCAACTTCTTCCACAACTATTCAATATTGAACCCAATGCCAATGCACCTAATCCCATTGCACTTTCCTTTAAGAAGTGGCGACGGGTATGTTGACGAAGCACTTCTTTTCTTGCTTCTTCAAATAATCTTTTGTTATGTAATTCCTGTTGGGTCATTTTTATTTATGTTATCAGCTTTCACAATTCTACTCATCGTCTCTTGCGCCTCAGGCGGACTCCTGTACGCCAATAATTCTATTCGGGATTTATAATCTACATCCCTTTTATCGGTTCTATGTTGAACCCCTACGGGGTTCCTTTTAAAAATTTTTCCTTTCATCCCCGGGTTAAAACCCGGGGCTACCAATATTACGCACCACTGGGGGCGCAAGAAAAAGAACTTTTCAATCTAAGTCTCTCCGCCTCAGGCGGAGGACAGGGGGTTACATTTTCGTCACCACTTCATCCAAATTCAATAACGCATTACACACCACCACCATCGCCGCCGTTCCCGGGTTGTTATGCTCATCATTCACCCCTATCATCTCACAAGTTTTTTCTTTATCTGCCTTAAATTTCTCCCATGCATTTTTATAAAGCCCTAATAATATGGCTAAGTCTTTATTATCTATTACATGACCAGTCACTAATTCATATCCTCTTCTTATTTGCGCATCAACATCCGCATCCACTTCTTTTTGTAAACGGTAAGCAAAGTGTCTCGCCATTTCAATATAAGCAGAATCATTTAAAGTAACCAATGCCTGCAACGGGGTATTAGTTCTTATTCTTCTTGCCTGGCATACTTCTCTTGATGTTCCATCAAATGTTGTCATCGACGGATAAGCGGCCGTTCGTTTCCAGTAAATATATACACCACGCCGGTACTGATCTTCACCTTTGCTTTGTCTCCATTGCGCGGGACTATATGGCGAATTCCAAATCCCTTCAGGCTGAAAAGGCATTACCCCGGGACCATACATTTTATTACTTAGTAACCCGCTCACACATAATGCCTGGTCACGAACCTGTTCTGCAGATAATCTTACCCTTGGTCCTCTTGCATAGAATTTATTGTATGGATCTTTTTTCAGCAATTCGTCATTTACATTTGATTGCTGCCTGTAAGTTGCCGATAGCAAAATTGCTTTGATCATTTTCTTCATGCTCCAATTATAATCATTCGCAAACTGCCAGGCCATCCAGTCGAGCAATTCTTTATGTGTTGGATTCAATCCCTGTGACCCAAAATCTTCCAGTGTTTCTACAATTCCATTTCCAAAAATCTGTTCCCATAACCGGTTTACCATTGTCCTGGCGGTCAGGGGATGTTTTTTATCGGTCAGCCATAATGCAAGATCCAGCCGGTTCTTCCTTCCATTCTTTTGAATAGGAGAAAATAATTTCGGCACATCTGGCTCTACCTTCTCTCCTTTCACCAACCAATTTCCTCTTTCAAAAACATTTGATTCTCTTGTAAGGTCAGCCGAGTTCTCAAACATGACCGGCGTTGTCTTTACCTGTTTATTCACCAACCGCATAAAGCTGCTGTAAGTACTGTCGTAATCCGGTTTTCCCTTACCGGGAAATGGCTGTCCAAAATGAAACCAATCGAGTACTAACGAAGTGAAATCTTCTTTTTCCAATTTTTTACTGAAATAAGAGAAATACAGATCATGTTTTCCGGCGACCGGTTCAACATCTACACCAAAGATCCTGCTTTGTCCTTTTGTTTCGGGGACATTGATCGTTTTCCATACTGGTCCATTCAGGCTATCAAGATGAATTGTCCAAACACCATCTGTGGGATAACCTTTGTACCTGAATAAAAAATAAGTTTTATCAGAAAGATCAATTTCTTTCATTCTGAAAGTTGACCGTTTTCTTATTACCAGCCATTTTGTATCTCTTAGTTCGCAATTATCATATTTATCTGTACGTTCAAAAGAAGTAATGGCAGGTTCCCATGTTTTCAGCAATGCATAATATTTCTTTGCTTCAGCAGCCGGTGCATTTTGTTTTAACCAATCTTTTATCCGCAAGGCTTCAATGCTGTCCTCTTTTTCATAATGACGAAGCAATGGGTAATCTTCTTCTGAATCCACATCACGGCTATTATTAAAAAATGCTGCGAACTTGTAATATTCATCATGACGAATGGGATCATAAGGATGGCTATGACACTGAACACAGGCAAATGTTGTACTCATCAATCCTGTCCATGTAGTATTCACCCTGTCCAGCACCGCCGCAGTTCTGTATTCTTCATTATCTGTTCCCCCTTCATCATTCGTGACGGTATTGCGATGAAAACCGGTGGCGATATATTGTGCATCAGTTGGATCAGGTAAAAGATCACCCGCCAATTGCTCTATCAGGAATTTATCGTAGGGTTTATCTTCATTAAATGCACGGATCAGCCAGTCGCGATATTCCCAGATATTTCTACCGGGATCTTTTTCAAAACCCTTTGTATCTGCGTAGCGGGCAATATCAAGCCACATCGATGTCCACTTTTCACCATATCGTTGGGATGCCAGCAGATCATCAATTAAATTTTCATAAGCCTTATCACCATTGTCATTTAAATACTTTTCTGCAATTTTTTCTTCTGCAGGCATTCCAATAATATCCAGGCTTGCTCTTCTTAATAAAGTCTGTTTATTTGCTTCAGCCGATGGTTTAAGTTTTTCTTCATCTAATTTTTGATAAATAAACTGGTCGATCTCATTTCTTACCCATTTATTTTCGATGCCTGGTAAAGCAGGTTTTTGTACAGGAACATAAGCCCAATGTTCCCCCCATTCCGCTCCCTGCTTTATCCATTTTTTTAAAATTGAAATTTCTTCTTTTGTGAGCGGTTCATGTTTATAAGGCATTCTTTCTTCTTCATCTTTTTCGGTAATCCGCCTTATCATTTCACTTTTTCCGGGATAACCAGGCACAATAGGATACTTGCCTGACTTCGCAGCTTTCATTGCATCTTCCCTGAATAATAAACTGAAATTTGATTTTGCTTTTACACCCCCGTGACAGGCAATACAATTTTTGTTTAGGATGGGTTTGACCTGTGTATTATAGTCTATCTTCTCCGAAGTGTTCGAAAAATACCAGATCAAACAGCCGACTATAATCAAAATAAAAATGACCAGAAATCTCTTTATATGAAGCATCGTTTATTACGCCATTTGTGATGCTTAAAGTTAAGAAGTTTTGAGAAGGTGTTAGGTAGAAAATCCCGGGTAAATCAACGTCAAAATTCATCCTTGTAAAAGAGATTTATCCTTTCAAAACATCAAAAAAATGAAGTTCATTTGACCCTGCTTAATCTTATTATTTCGTGTTTCACCATCTGTGCGCTTGGCGCATATTTAAGACAATAATTTTAGTTTTCTACCAGGTTTTCGTCAACCAGGTAAGCAGCTACTTCACAAATTGCAGGCTTGCCTTTTGATTCTTTGATATAAAGAAAAACTTCATCAATGTACTCTGAAGGAAATGTAATGATCCTTTTCCTTCCTATAGTTGTCAGCTGAATATTTTTAATACCGGTATTATCCCGGATCAGAACAATTTCCAATTTACTTATCTTCTGACCCTTCGCAATTTCTTCCTGGAGAACTATACAATTGACTTTCGTTGCCTGGTTGAATTTTAATTTAAAATTTGGCGGGCTATCCCCAAACTTTGAAACCTCAGTACTGACAATAGTATTGCTATTCTCATCTGTAATAAGCTTTGTAAAACTCTCCTTAAAATTGGTATTAACAATTATAACTTGGCCTTTCAAAAGGTTATTTTTAAAACTCATATCCCTCAACTTCTTAAATTCCATCAGTGCTGTTGAATCATTTTCGTGGATCAATCCTCTCCTGTCTGGCGGCACATTTAATAATAGATTTGCGCCTCTTCCAACCGACTTTAAGAACAGGTCAAATAATTGCTCCGGTGCTTTTACCTTATTGTCCTCCTCTTTATGGTAAAACCAACCCGGCCTAATGCTTACATCACACTCTGCGGGGATCCATGCTTTGCCAAATGCATTTCCACTATTCAATGTATCAGTTTTTGGAGCATCTGCGCCAGGAGTAAAACCAACAGTATCGAGGTAATTCCAATTTGTTTTTCCAGCAATCCCGTTCTCATTTCCCACCCAACGTATATGCGGACCCACATCACTGAACACAACAGTATTAGGAGAAACAGATTTCACTGTTTTTTTAAACCTGTCCCAATCATATATCTGTTTTTTACCATTCGGGCCTTCACCATTTGCACCATCCCACCATAATTCCCAGATTGGGCCATAGTTTGTAAAGATTTCCTTCATCATATTTACAAACACATCATTGTATTGTGGTGTACCGTATTTTGGATGATTGCGATCCCAGGGCGAAATATAAACTCCGAATTTCAAACCATATTCTTTGCATGCCTGAGATAATTCTTTCAGCACATCACCTTTTCCATTCTTCCATTTACTTTCCCGGACAGTATGTGTGGAGTATTTGCTGGGCCATAGACAAAAACCATCATGGTGTTTTGCGGTAATAATAATTCCTTTTGCCCCGGCTGCTTTTGCAGTTCTTGCCCATTGCCTGCAATCAAGCTGTGTCGGGTTAAAAATATCTTCAGACTCATCACCATGCCCCCATTCTTTATCCGTAAATGTGTTGGGGCCAAAATGCACAAAGAGGTAAAATTCCATTTCATGCCATGCCAGTTGAGCTTTTGATGGTAAAGGCATGTTGTTTTGTCCTTTTACATCTATTGAAAGTAAGAAGATGAGAAAGAGTTTTATGTAGATGCGCATCATTTTTTAAATACAGATTTTATTTCCGGAGAAATGGGGTGACTCGCTTTATAAGTAGATCCCAAAAGTTTTGCAATTGTTTGGGCAAATTGATCCTGGTAGAATTGAACATTATTCTTCTGCTCACCTGTTGAAGGTATGTTTGGTCCCATAGCTGCAAACCAGATCTCGGATGCATCGGCAACCCCGCTCCCGTGGTCCGTCCATTCGTTTTTATTTACATCTCCTCTTCCATGATCGGTTGTAATAAAGACGGCTGTTTTATTTTTATACTGAGGGTCACCCTGGACGAAAGTCCATATGTCTTTTATCCATTTATCTACCAATTGGGCAGCATCGAGATAAGAACGATAGTACCCATGATGCGCCCATTCATCTGTTTCACCATAAGAAATATAAAGCACCTTTGGTTTTTTTGTCTTTAGATAGTCAAGTGCCGCATAATGAGTAAACACATCAAGACATTCTGCATTACCAAATGGACGATAAGAATCCTGCATCATTGCATTTATTAATTTTTCATTTGGTGTCGGGTTCTTTCCGCCGATCGTATCAAAAGCTGAAAAAACAGGGATGCCGCTTCGTTGCTGATTCAATATCCTGTCAAATGCATTCCATGCACCAAAGGCAGCAACTTTTCCTTTAAACTTTGATTGCTTATTTAAAAATTCCAAAACTGTAACATGAGGATTTGGCGGAAATTCATTTGAGTCGATCGTTGAATCAGCAAAGCCGGTCATGATCTCACTATAACCAGGGTAACTGAACCAATGAGGATTTGCATTGTTTACTTTATTATCAAATTTCCTGTTGCCATAGATCTGACCGTGATTCGAAATCGTGTTCCAAAAAAAGGGCATTAATTTTTTTCTTCTTTCATTTTCACTATCGGCCCAGTAATTTTCAAAAATATAACTGCTGTCTCCCTGGTTAAATTTTGAATTATTGGCAATAGCTGAATCCAATCCTTTAAACAATTCCTGCCAGCGAAAACCATCCGTTGTAATAATAATTACGTTTTCGACTTGTTGTGCATGAATTGAATTAATTGAAAAGAAAAAAGCAACAAGTATGAATAACTTCTTCATAATAGTTATAGAATTATTATAATGACCTGTCAAGATGTGTATAGCCACCATCAACATAGATCAATTGTCCTGTTGTATGACTTGATCTTTCAGAAAGAAGAAACACAACCATACTGGCGATCTCCTCAGCAGTGGTCATTCTCTTTCCCAAGGGGATCTTATCGGTGATCGATCTTAATTTTTCTTCAGAATTTGGTAATGTCTTTATCCATTTTTCATAAAGCGGCGTATAACATTCAGCCACGATCACTGCATTTACTCTTATTCCATATTTTAGTAATTCAATCGCCCACTCTCTCGTCAATGCATTACGTCCCCCGTTTGCAGCCGCATAAGCCGAAGTATTACCTTGTCCTGTTTCTGCTACTTTGCTCCCGATGTTCACGATCGACCCCTTAGTTTTTATTAATTCAGGCAGTGCATGATGAGCCATTAAATAATAATGAACAAGATTTTTGTGCAATGATGCAATGAATGCTTCATAATTCCCTTTTTCCAGCCCGACTCCGTCATTCACACCAGCATTATTTATCAATCCATCGATCCTTCCAAATTTTTCTATAGTTGCTTTAACGGCATTCTCGCATTCTTCAGGATGTGTTAATTCGGCAGTAACTGCGAAACCAGTCCCGATCTCTTTTACAAGTGCTTCATTATCTTCTTTGCTTCTACCAACTACTACTGGTATTGCTTTTTCTGCCGCAAGAGCTTTTGATATACCGGCTCCAATACCTTTCGCTCCGCCGGTCACTATAATGATCTTTCCATTTAAACCCAGGTCCATGAATTATTAATTATAGATTATAAAATGAAATAGCATTTTCTCCGAACACCTTCAGTCTATCCTCCTCAACAAAATTTTCCATGTATTTCTCCAATAAGCTTTTCCATTGAACATAAATTCCTGAGAGTAACATTACCGGCCAATCACTTCCAAACATCAAACGGTCTGTACCAAATGCCTCAAACGCTACATCAAGATATGGATAAAAATCACCGGCACTCCATTGTTTCCATTTTGTTTCTGTAAACAATCCTGAAAGCTTGCAGTAAACATTGGGATGCTGAGCCATCGCTTTCATCAATACTTTCCATTCTTCGATATTCTTTTTCCCGATATCCGGCTTAGCGCAATGATCAAGCACAAATTTTTGATTGGGGAATTTGGAAACAAATTCCAAAGCTGGCTTCAATTGATAATGATAAATAAGAATATCATAAGTATAATTGTAGGGAGCCAACGCCCTGATACCATTGTGAAAATCGCCTCTCAATAAGAAATCATCAGGTTCGGCTTGAACTACATGACGCCAGCCTTTGATAATATTATACTGGGAAAAAAATTGTAGCCTCTCTTCCACATTTTTACTTAACAGATCCGTCCAACCAACCACACCTGTTATTTCAGGATGAGTTTTTGCAAGTTCAACCAGAAAATGTGTTTCATATTCACTTTGGCCTGCCTGTACAGCCACACAGGCATCGACGCCATTTCTTTTGAATGTGGGTATTAAATGTGCAGGTAAATAATCTTGTTTCAGGATCTTCATGTCATCAGTGATCCATGCATCTCTCTTCTTATCATACTTCCAAAAATGTACGTGTGTATCTATGATCATAGTAGTCAGTATTCAGAACTCAGGAGTCAGTATTCAATTATTCGGTTTACTTTCAATCGCGGAAATATAGGCATCAAGTATTTTACTAACCTCTGTTATAAGTTCAGCTAAACTCTTATTGTCCCCGTATTTCAAATCATTTGAAAGAATCAGGTAATAACGACACTCTTCAAGTGATCCCTGAGAAATATTATAGAATTTTATTTTATCCTTGTTTGATTTTTTCTTAAATCCTTCCGCAATGTTTGCAGCAATAGAAACAGCAGCCCGTCTAAATTGTGAAGTCAGTGCATACATTTCCTCTTTGGGAAACTTAGCGGTATAAATATAAATGTCCAAAACAAGTTTATGTGCTTTTTGCCATACAATCAAATCAGTAAAATTTTTTGCTGGTTCCATATCAATCTTCTGAATTCTGAATCCTGACTACTGGCTTCTCAGGTAAACTAAATATTTTATCCATCAATATCCATTTTTCGCCAGTTTTCGCCCACGGTAATGCTTGTTGAAAATTCCACATCCGTTTTTCCCATTCCCATACTTTTGGATTTGCTGCATCCATCGCGGCTTTCTTTTCAAAACTAAAATCATCCTTTGCTTCAATGATCATAAACATCCGGTTGCCGGTTCTATAAATATCCAAAACTTCGATGCCAGATTCCTTAATGCTGTTGATGATTTCCGGCCAAACATTTTTGTGATAATTTTCATACTCAGCGATCAATTTTGTATCCTCCTTTAGATCTAAAGCGAGACAATATCTTTTCATTAGTTTAAGGTTTATCCTTTATACGCTATTGCCTTCTGCCGGCTGCTGCCCAAACCATGAATTCCGAGCTCGATCACATCATCTGGTTTTATATAAACTGGTTCAGGTTTTTGTCCCAACCCCACTCCCGCCGGTGTTCCTGTTGAAATAATATCACCGGGCAATAAAGTCATGAACTGGCTGAGGTAAGAAACAAGGTGCGGAATTTTAAAAACAAGATTCTTTGTATTCCCATCCTGCATCATCGTTCCATTTACAGTTAACCAAAGCCGCAGGTCATTTACATCATCAATCTCATCCTGTGTTGCTAAATAAGGACCCAAAGGTGCAAAGCTGTCACAGCTTTTCCCTTTCACCCATTGACCAGCTCTTTCTAACTGAAATTCTCTTTCACTATAATCATTATGTAAAAGATAACCGGCTACATAACTCAATGCAACCGCTTCATCAACATAAGATGCTTTTTTACCCATCACGACAGCAAGTTCAACTTCCCAATCGGTTTTTTTACTGTTTTTGGGAATAATAAGATCATCATTAGGTCCCACAATTGCAGTTGTCGCTTTAAAAAAAATAACTGGCTCAGGAGGTAACTGCATGTTACTTTCAGTCGCATGATCAGAATAATTCAACCCGATACAAATGATCTTTGAAGGTCTTGCAATTGGCGCACCGAGACGGATATCTCTTGAAATTTCCTTTAAAGATTTTTCACTGATAATTGTTTTAAGAACCGAAAGACCGTCCTTCTCAAAAAAATTTTCATCATAATCAGTAACATATTCTGAAACATCAAACCAGGCGTCATTAATAATTACACCCGGCTTTTCTTTGCCGGGTTCTCCAAAGCGGATCAGTTTCATCAGTAGTTTATTTTAAATCCAATTGAATAATTGTATCAATATCATTCAGCATTATACCACCCAGATAAATAAATGTTCCCTCGGGTAGCTGCTTGAATTTTACTTCCTTATACCCATCCATTAAAAGAGCTTTTGAGATCCTTTCCTTTAATTCAGGGATAAAAACAAAAGCAGGATTCTCTGGTTTATTAAGAATGTGCATATAAACCGTTTTATCTTTTATCGTTAGCGTACCCCATTCTTTTGGTGGAATTATATTTCCCCTTGTCCCGTAAATGGTTTGTCCATATTGCGCCATCCATTTGCCAACTGCTTTTAATGTATCAGTAAATTCGGGCTGGATCGTTCCATCCGGCATAGGACCAACATTCAACAAAAAGTTTGCATTATAACCAGCAGCCTTTACCATATATTGAACTAGTTTTTTTACCGATTTATAATTTCTATCGGTAATATTAAAACCCCAACTATCATTCATCGTCTCACAGGTTTCTAATGGTAATTCAGAAACTGAAGCGCCACCGAATCCTGTTGTATTATGTCCGGGCAGGTCTTTTTCAAATGCCTGGAAATCTTCGCCGGGAATTGGAGTTAAATGATGATTATTACTGATCAAACATTTTGGCTGTAAACCATGAATCAGTTTGTAGATCTCATCATAATGCCAGTTTACTTTTGATTCCTGCTTTTTATCATGATCATTATCCAATTGATCCCAGTGACCGTCAAACCAAATGCCTGATATTTCCCCATAATTGGTAAGAAGTTCCGTCAATTGCGCCTTCATAAACTTCACATAATTTTCCCAATTACTTTTTTCTGTTCTGCCAGTTCCCTTTCCGGTTCTTCCTGTTTCATATTGATAATCGCTACGATACCAGTCAAGCAAAGAATAATAACAGAAAAGTTTGATGCCTTGCTTATGACACTCATCAGCCAATTGCTTCAAGGCATCTTTGGCATAGGGCGTATTTGTTATTTTCCAATCTGATTGTTTTGTATCCCAATTGCTGAAACCATCATGATGACGGGTAATGAATGTGATGTATTTCATTCCTGCAGACTTAGCAATACCCACCCATTCAGCAGCATCAAAGTTTTGTGGATTGAAAATATTGATCAGTCTATTATAATCATTCACTTTAATATTCCGGTTGTTCATCACCCATTCGCCATGTCCTAATACACTTGATGCACCCCAGTGAATGAACATTCCAAATTTTATATCCTGGAATTCTTTTCTTGCCGAGAGGTTTTCCGGAGTCGGGGTGTAAGATTGTGGATTTGCATAAAATGCAAATGAAATCAGCAATGTAAGAGAAAATAATTTTTTCATGTTATGTCAATTAATCATTTTTTTAATTTTTAGCTATATGATTAATTTACCAAAAATCCATTTAATCCTTTTAATCGGGGTTCTGACTAATTATTAAGCTTAACAAATCCACCATCAACAAGATAATCGCAACCTGTAA
Organism: Chitinophagaceae bacterium; assembly: GCA_036374555.1. GTDB lineage: Bacteria > Bacteroidota > Bacteroidia > Chitinophagales > Chitinophagaceae > VBAS01. Next base: position 26,540 of record DASUTO010000082.1, on the reverse strand, counting down.
TAAAAGAAGCTTCATCACTGCACAGATATAATGCCAGCGCAGCGATCTCCTCGGGTGTTCCCATCCGCCCTATCGGCTGTGTCTGTGAAAGCTTGTCAAACATTTCTTTTTCCTTGCCCGGATAAGTATTTTTTAAAAATCCATCAACAAACGGAGTATGTACCCTTGCCGGTGAAATAGAATTACAGCGAATGTTTTCCTGCAAATAATCTTTTGCAACACTTAATGTCATGGCCATCACAGCCCCTTTTGCGGTACTGTATACAAACCGATCCGGTATACCAACCTGGGCAGCTACAGATGCCATATTAATAATACAGCCGCCAATTGCTTTTCTTAATTGGGGTATTGCGGCATGAATACAATTGTAAACTCCCTTTACATTTACAGCTATTACTTTATCAAAATCTTCTTCTTTCGTGTTATCTGCCTTTCCGATATGAGCAATTCCAGCATTATTGACAAGAATATTTATTGCGCCAACGTTTTCAAATATTGCAAGCACTTCCTGTTGATTGGCAACATTGCATTTATGAACAAAGGCTTTGCCATTATCTTTTTTGATCTCTTCGGCAGTTTCATTCGCCGTGTCTGTATTCCATTCCAAAATATGAACAATGGCTCCTTGCTTTGCAAAAAGTTTCGCAATGGCTTTTCCGATTCCGCTGCCACCGCCAGTGATCACTGCAATTTTATTATCGAGACGAAACATTTAGTTGTTTTATTTTATAACCTTTCCATCCAAACCATGCGACCGCTATGAAACAAAGTAAAGGTATTACATAAGCTTTTTGCATGCTACCAGTGTAATCGGAAATTCCGCCCATAAGTATGGGTGCCATTGCGCCTCCCACAATTGACATCACTAATAATGATGATGCCATTTTTGTTTCTTCTCCCAATTCTTTTATTCCCAAAGCAAAAATTGTTGGAAACATGATCGACATGAAGAAAGGAACCGCCATTACACAATAAACAGCAATTTTTCCTGACGTGTTCAAGGCGATCAAAAGCAATGAAATATTAATCAACGCATAAATAAGTAAAAGTTTTTGTGGTTTTATATACTTCATAAAAAAGGTTCCAGCAAACCTGCCAACCATAAATCCTGCCATAGCGATGTAACCCCACCAATAAGCTGCTTGTTTCTCCGGTAATTCCATTACTTGTTTAGAAAATTTAATAAAGAAACTATTTACTCCAACTTGTGCTCCTACATAAAATAACTGGGCTATCACTGCCCAGCGAACATGGCTATGACGAAGCACTTTGAATGAAAACCCGGTGTGTGCATCGGCTGCATCAGATTCTTTAACCTTAGGTAATTTGGATATTATAAAAAGGATAGCTACCAGGATAACAACGGATCCAATAATTAAATAAGGGATCTTCACTGTTGAAGCTTCACTTAATAAATAGGTATTCAATTGATCAGGACTCATGGCTTTTATTTCCTGCTCTGAATGTTCAACACCCGATAGAATAAATGTGCCACCGATTATTGGCGCCACTACGGCTCCTACTCCATTAAATGATTGTGCAAAATTTAATCGCTGTTCAGTGTTTTCTTTTGGTCCTAATACGGTTACATAAGGATTTGCAACTGTTTCCAAAAAAGTAGCTCCTGCTGCCTGGATAAACAAGGCAGTCAGGAATAAGGCAAAACTTTGAGAAGATGCTGCCGGAATAAATAAGAATGCCCCTGCAGCAAATAATAACAATCCTATAATGATACCCGATTTATACCCTGACTTATGCATCACATACCCGGCAGGGATAGCAATTGAAAAATATCCAAAATAAACTGCCAGGTCAATAAAGGAAGATTGCGTATCGCTTAATTGCAATGCCTTTTGAAAATGCGGGATCAAGATTCCATTAGTGTTGTGTAAAAAAGCCCAGAGGAAAAAAAGACTTGTTACAAGTATAAAAGCAAAAAGAAAAGAATTTCGGTTTTGGTTCATGTTGCAGGTTGATTAATGAAACAATAGTGATGCCGGGATTACTTCTTTCTTTCCACCTTCCGGTTGCATTGAAACTTTCAATGAATTGCCGCCGCCGCTATCAAAGTAAAGTACTTTTATTTTATGAAAACCTTTTTTCAACGCAGCCCTGCCTCTTTTCTCAACGCTCCCATGATCACCATCGTTATTCACTATTTCCTCGTCATCAATATACAGCATGCTACCATCATCTGAATCAGTGAAGAAAGTATAGTTACCATCCTTATCAATCTTAATATACCCCGTGAATTCAAACGCAAACTTATCAGTACGTTTTTTATTTTGATGAGAGATTAAATCAGCTACTCCCGAAGATGTAGGAGTACCAATTATTGATTTGATATTAATTTTTCCTGTTGGTTCAAAATATTTATACGCTATGCCGGATTTTGCATTCGAAACTTTTATTGCATTTTTCCATTCATAAGTTTTGACTTCAGTTGTTGCAATTGCGCTGGGAATTAATGATGAATAATTTTCACCCGAACCACCCATTATTGCCATGGCTTTTAAACCAAAAGATCTGTCCGCGGTAAATGGTCCGTTATAGATTTTTGAAGATTGATTCGGTTCTGAGCCATCTGTTGTATAATGAATCAACGTACCTGCATCAGTATTTATCGATACAGTTGGTTTCATGGCATCCTTTGAATAATCCAGTTTTATCACGGGCTTTGAAGCAAATCTTCCAAAATTTTCCATCTTTATTACATAAGCATAGGGTGATTTTATTTTTGAAGGATTGTATTCCGGTAAATCAATTTCAATACCTGTTCCTGCTTGTTTCCATTGCAGATTTTCTTTTGTTGAAAGAAAGCTGACTGTTGTTTCGGCAGGGGGTGTCACATCGTTTAAAACAAGCTTTCTATTATCTGGATATTTCGGAAATATGGCAAATAAATTATTGTTGGTTGTGTTATAAGTATAAAAGACTTCTTTTACTGCATAACCAGGATCCGGATCAACAGTTAGTTTCAGCATAATATCACCGTCCCCTTTCCAATCTTTTTTTCCATCGCTCCACTGTGATGGCACTTTCCATCTTCTTGTATTATAGATAGCCTCCCCATTTATTTTCAACCATTCGCCGATCTGCAATAAACGTTCCTGCATGATCGGCGGAATTTTTCCATGCTCATCAGGACCGATATCGAGTAAAAAATTCCCGCCCCGACTTACTTTATCTATTAAAGCAATGATCAATGATTGAGCTGAATTATAATCCCAGGCATCTTCCTCGCGATTATATCCATAGCTATGCCCCATGCCACGGCTTTCTTCCCAATCATGATCTTCAAAATCCAGGTTTGGTTGATACTCGGGTGTGTAAATACCACCATGATTAAAACGAACTCCGCTGCCCCACCGATCATTTACGATCACTTTATCTTTTACAGGGCTTTCATTAAATAACCATGCAAGAAACTCCTGGCTCTTCCATGTTTCAGCCGGTGCATCCCAATCACCATCTGTCCAAAAAACATCCGGTTGATAATTAGTAATGAGCTCTTTCATTTGTGGCCATACATGTTCGGCTGCATATTTTTTTGGATCCCTTTTCCAAAGAGGGTTGAACCATTCGTACAGCGAATAATACATACCGGCATGAACAGAAGTTTTTCGAACCGCTTTAAAAAGATCGCCGATCAGGTCTCTTTTTGGACCAACATCTTTTGCATTCCATGGAAAGCCCCAGGTTTTATTAGCGTTTTGATTTGGCCATAACGTAAACCCATCATGATGTTTTGATGTAAGTACTATATACCTGGCTCCGGATTCTTCAAACAATTTCGCCCATTCATCCGGATTAAATAATTCAGCTTTGAAATCATTGGCAAGATCATAGTAAGTCCTGTTTCCAAATTTTGCTTTATGAAATTTCTGTCTTGCCGTATCTGTTGTTTGCAATCCTTGTTGATACCATTCTGCATAACTGCCTTTTGTACTCCAGCCCGGTACCGAATACACGCCCCAGTGAATGAAGATGCCGAATTTGGAATCTTTGAACCATTGTGGTGTGGGTCGCTTATCAAGTGATTCCCAATTTGGCTGATAGTTTTGCGCTGGAGAAGTCAGGCTGATGCATAATAAAAAAATTGCAGTGAGATTTTTCATTTGTTGCAAGTATATTTTACGATTAAAAGTAAAGCATTGGCATCAACCAATCTAAAATTGGCGCAACCGTTTGCTGCATTGACTTACCTTTGCGGCGATATTTTAAAATCAAACAAATTTTTATGGATTACAGGATAGAAAAAGATACAATGGGCGAAGTAAAAGTTCCGGTTGATGCATATTATGGGGCACAAACTCAGCGCAGCATTGATAATTTTAAGATCGCGGAGGATATTAACCGAATGCCAAAAGAGATCATCCGGGCTTTTGCATATTTAAAAAAAGCGGCCGCTATTACCAATTGCGAAGCGGGTGTTTTATCAAAAGAAAAGTCTGATCTTATCGGAAAAGTTTGTGATGAAATATTGGAAGGAAAATTGGACGCTTATTTTCCATTGGTTGTTTGGCAAACAGGGAGCGGCACTCAAAGCAATATGAATGTAAATGAAGTGATAGCATATCGTGGTCATGTGATCAAGGGAGGAAAACTAACCGACAAAGAAAAATTCTTACATCCGAATGATGATGCCAACAATTCACAATCTTCAAATGATACATTTCCGACGGCTATGCATATTGCTGCCTATAAGATCTTAATTGAAACGACAATTCCCGGAATTGAAAAGCTGAAAAATACACTGGCAGAAAAAAGTAAACAGTTCATGAAGGTGGTGAAGATCGGCCGAACCCATTTTATGGATGCGACCCCGCTTACTGTCGGGCAGGAATTCAGTGGTTATGTTTCGCAATTAGATCATGGATTAAAAGCAATCAAAAATACGTTGGCACATTTGAGTGAGTTGGCATTGGGTGGAACAGCTGTAGGAACAGGGATAAACACACCTCCTGATTATTCAAAAAACGTTGCAAAGCAAATTGCCAACCTCACAGGCCTGCCATTTATAACTGCGGAAAATAAGTTTGAAGCGTTGGCAGCTCATGATGCGATCGTGGAAGCTCATGGCGCATTAAAAACGGTTGCCGTTAGTTTGATGAAAATTGCAAATGATATTCGCATGCTTTCATCAGGTCCGCGTAGCGGGATCGGTGAACTATTTATTCCGGATAATGAACCGGGTTCATCTATTATGCCGGGGAAAGTAAACCCCACGCAATGTGAAGCATTAACGATGATCGCAGCACAGGTATTGGGAAATGACGTTGCAATAAATATTGGCGGCGCTACCGGCCATTTTGAGTTGAATGTTTTTAAACCGGTAATGATCTATAATTTTTTGCATAGTGCAAGATTGATCGGCGATGGCTGCGTTTCATTTAATGATAAATGTGCAGTAGGTCTCGAACCCATCGAAGCAAATATTAAAAAGCACGTTGACAATAGCCTCATGCTGGTAACGGCTTTAAATCCAAAAATCGGGTATTATAAGGCGGCAGAAATTGCACAGAAAGCACATAAGGAAGGGACGACGCTTAAGGAAATGGCAATTAAATTGGGATATGTTACTTCCGAGCAATTTGATGATTGGGTGAAACCGGAAAATATGGTTGGAAAACTCAATTAAAAACAGACCTTTAGAAAATATACGGTGAAGGGCGGGGTAGATTTCCCCGCTTTTTATTTAAAAATTACCTATGAATGACACCATAAAATTTATAATTTAACGTTTCCAATAACGCTATGAAACTCTCAATTAAAAACCCGCCCACTATGAAAACGCCAGGCCAGCCCAATTTCTATTTTTCAGCCTACCCCCTTAAGGTTATAAAAGGAGCAGAGACTGAAAAAAAATCCTACTTGCACATTTATACAAAAGCCCGTGATAAAAAAAAGTACGCTGAGGGCTTAAAGATCCTTCCTATGGTCAATCCTTATTCCAAAAAGGAGGAAGCCAGGCTCATGCAATCTCTAGATAAGAGAAACCAGCCGGACAATGTCGAAGAAAGAGACAGTGATTGGTTTGCCAGTTATGAATAAAAACTTTTTCGCCAATAATAAATGAAGCCCCACTTACAGCGGGGCTTCAATTATTAAAAGATCTGAATTAGTAGACCACAAGTCGTCTTACGTCCTGGGCATAGATTTTCGTACCGGTATTATCGTACAGGTCTTGTTTGATCAAGCCTTTATCTCTGGCATAATAACAATCAAAATAGGCCGCAAGCGCCCAGCTTGTACCTACCAGCTGTCTCAATTCCTGTTTTACCTGGATAACATTTGTATAAGGAGTACCATTCACCGTTACCGGGATATTCTGACCCGTAATAGAAAACTCCCATCTTAATGTAATGTTGGTAGTAGTGCCTCCCTGGTCGGTAAATGGTCCGGCGAATTGAGCCGATGTCCATGTACCACCCGTTGTCAGGTTATCTTTTAAAAAGGTATATTCCATCCAATACGGGTCATCAAGTCCTACATAAGACCCCATATCTATCCACTCAAAATAATCAGCCCCCGATCTCCTGTAATAACCAAAAGTATCGAGCGGATTTAATCCATCATTATAAAAGAAAAGGTTGTAAGTATTGCCATTTATGGTTCTTGTCGGAGTAACGACCAGGATCAATAAAGAGTCGTTTGGATCGCCATCAAACTGGTAACTCCAGTTACTAAACGCGGTGCGTGGAAAATAATCCGGATTTGCAACTGCGGTAACGGTGCTCTGAAAAGTGCAAGTACCAGTTCCACCCGTTACTGTATGCGTATTTGTGCCGGCAGCAGCAGGTGTGCCGCTTCCTGTTAAAACTATGGTTTGTGTCCCTGTTGCCGTAAATGTTCCTGTGCCGCTAAAAATAATTCCATTTACTGCCGGTGCCGTGGTTACAGTCCATGAGCCGATATTGGTCACATTCACATTTAGCGTTATAGTATTTGCAGCTGTTAGCGCTGTACCCGCAACATAAGTGCCTACCGGCGTTGCACCCGTACATGATACGGTAAATACAGAACTTCCACCTGATGCAGCTGTAACCGTGGTTTGAAAAGTACAAGTAGCAGTTGCACCTGTTACTGTATGTGTATTTGTGCCGGCAGCCGTGGGTGTGCCACTTCCTGTTAGCACTATTGTTTGTGCCCCTGTTGCACTAAAGTTTCCTGTCCCACTAAATATGATCCCATTTACGGCTGGCGCAGTCGTTACACTCCAGGAGCCAATAGTGGTCACATTAACATTTAGCGTTATTGTGTTTGCCGCTGTTAGTGCTGTGCCTGCAACATAAGTGCCTGCCGGTGTTGCACCCGTACATGCTATTGTAAATACAGAGCTGCCACCTGGTGGTGTCACATCGGCAACGGTAACAGTAAATTCGCAAACTGTGCCATTATAGGTCACAGTAAAAATATTCGTTCCAGCGGCAAGCGGTTTACCTGCACCATTCAACCGAACAGTTTGTGCGCCGGTAGCCGTGAATGAACCAGTTGCTTTGAAATAATACCCATTTACAGTATCAGAAGAAATTATAAATGTACCAATTGTATCAACCTGCACATTTACATCAACATAATTTGAGGCCTTTATCGTCGTGTCTTTGTAATAAGTACCTGAAACAACTGCTCCAAGGCAATTGCCCGATCCATCAACCGAAAGTGAGCCGACTGAGGCCGTAGAAGATCCCTTTTCAAAGCTCGTTTCCTTTTGACAAGCCATGAAAAGAACCGAGGTAAAGAACAGCAGCGAAGAGATTTTAAATAGCGTCTTCATGAGGTGATATTTGGAATTATGAAAATAATGCTTTTTTTTCATTGTATTAGTGAGACTTGTGTGAAACGGAATGGTTTACTGCACCTGCACTTTATCACTGATATCAGCGCTGGTTTCAATCGCTGCAAAGGTTTCCTGGTGCTTTTTTCTTTTGAAAAACCGTTTCTGAAAGATTAATAACGTTATTACCCCAACGGATATTGAGGCATCGGCAATATTAAAGATCGGGGAAAAAAAGGTAAAACTTTCTCCACCCCAAAAAGGGACCCAAGCCGGCAATGTTCTGTTTTCAATAATTGGAAAGTAGAGCATATCAACCACGCAACCATGTAAGAATGAAGAATAACCATTTGTGGAAAGGGCGGCAATCCCGGAATACGATTGATAATCTTTTAAAGCGGGGACGAAGACATAACCTTTGTCGAAGATCATTCCATAGAACATACTGTCGATCAGGTTGCCCAATGCCCCTGCATAAATAAGCGCTGCGCAAACAATAAACCCTTTGTGATAATGATTCTTTACGATCTTGCCCAAATACCATGTTCCGAAAATTACCGCAGCAAGGCGAAATAGGGTCAACACAATTTTACCGGTTTCATTGCCAAATTTCCAACCCCAGGCCATACCAGGGTTTTCAATGAAATGTAAACTAAACCACGAGAATATCTGATTTTCTTCACCGAAATGATAGTTTGTTTTGATATATATCTTCAGGGCCTGATCTGCAATAATTATCAATGCGATAATGAAAACTACATACTTGAGTTTCACCTATTAGGATTTAGTGGGCAAATATAAGCAGAATGAGGCAAGGGGCTGAGTCAAATAAGTCATAAAAGTCACACAGCTAAAGGGTGTAATTAAAACTTATTCCTCATAATAAACTCTCTTCACTCTTTCAGAGATACCGGTCATTATTTCGTAGGGAATTGTGCCTGCCCAGTTAGCAAGCTCCTGGATGGGAATTTCTTTACCAAAGATTATTACTTCATCACCTTGCTTTACCCCGGGTATCCCGGTAACATCCACCATCACCATATCCATGCAAACTGTACCGATGACCGGCGCAAGTTGTCCTCTCACCCAAACTTTTCCAGCGCCATTTCCAAGTCTTCTGCTAAATCCATCAGCATAGCCAATACTGACTGTTGCGATCACCGCATCTTTTTCAATGATCCCTTTTCGATTATAACCTACCGTTTCGCCCGCTTTCAAATTCCTTATTTGCGCAATGGTTGACTTTAAAGTAGCTGCAGGTTGAAGATCAAGTTTGCCAGATAAAGAACTATCAACCCCGTAAAGACCGATACCCAATCGAACCATTTCAAGCTGCATTTGAGGATGACGAAGAATAGCGGCTGAGTTTGCTATATGACGAAGAAAATTATAGCCGATGCCTTTTTCTAATGTAGAACAAGCGTTGACAAAGAGATCATATTGCTTATTGGTAAATTCATCCTGCATTGCATCTTCACTGGCGGCAAGGTGTGAAAAAACAGATTGTACTCTAAAAGAAGACGTGGTCTTTATTTCTTTGCATAATTTATCCATTTCCTGAATAGAAAAGCCCAGGCGATTCATACCTGTTTCAATTTCAAGATGCACCGGGTAATTTCTTATTCCTTCTCTTTTTAAAAACCCATCCAATGACTTCAAAACAGAAAAAGAAAAAATTACAGGTTCAAGCCGGTTATTTATAAGCGTATCAAAAGTTTCACTCTCCGCATTCATTACCATCATTGGTAAGGTGATGCCCGCTTTACGCAACTCCGTTCCTTCATCAGCATAAGCCACTCCGAGATACTCAACCTTATGGTATTGTAATGTGTTTGCGATCTCTGCACCACCACTTCCATAAGCAAACGCCTTTACCATTGCCATCAGCTTTGTAGAAGGTTGTAATAACTTTTGATATTGCTGAAGATTATGTGCAATTGCATTCAGGTTGATCTCCAGCTCCGTCTGGTGAACTTTTAGTTCAAGAAGTTGAATGATCTGCTCGAAACAAAATATCCTGGCGCCTTTTACAAGCATTACCTCATCCCTGAAATCTGAAAAACGAAACCGGGAAATGAAATCTTCAGTTGATGGATAAAATTCATTTTGTATTGTATAAGTTGCTGTTTCATTTTCAAATTTCAGGTATTTTGAAATGTTTAACCCGATACCGATCACCCGTTCAATCTTGTGCTGCACAAGATCATCTGCAATTCTTTCATAAAGATCTTCATCATTCATACCTGTTTGAAAAAAATCTGAAAGGATCACAGTGCTTTTTGAAACACCCCCCATTTGTTTTAAAAAATCCAATGCAATATGTAATGAATTCAGGTCGGCGCTATAGCTGTCATTAATGATCGTACAATGATTGATCCCTTTTTTAAGTTCCAACCGCATATTGACAGGTTGCAACTGTTTCATTCTTTTTGCTATAACAGTTTCCTTCATACCGAAATGAAGCATTACGCACCAGCAGGTGATCGCATTTTGGATAGATGCATCATCAGTAAATGGAATCCGGATCGCTGTTTCCGCGTTTTTATAGCCAGCAATTATTTCGGTCTCTGTTTGTGTCTTATTTATTTCCAGGATCTGCAGATCGGCTTTCTGCATTTTTCCCCACGAAAAAATTTTGAACGGATGTTTTCCTGTTCTATGGATAACAGATTCATATTTCAAAACAATGGCCTTATCTGCCAACCATTCATCGCTGCAATAAATAACAAGTTCAGCACCAGTAAACAGCTTTATTTTTTCCTCCACTTTCTGATCCATGCTCTCAAAACCTTCGCTATGTGCTTCGCCGATATTTGTCAGAATGCCGATAGTAGGTTGTATAATTTCATTCAGCTTATCCATTTCCCCGGGTTGAGAAATGCCCGCCTCAAAGATTCCCAGTGTATGTTGTTTATTTATTTCCCATACACTAAATGGTACGCCGATTTGGGAATTGTAACTTTTGGGACTGCGAACGATATTGAAATTCTCATGAAGCAATTGATAAAGCCATTCCTTGACTATTGTTTTTCCATTGCTGCCCGTTATGCCGATCACCGGAATATCGAATTGTTTACGGTGAAATGCCGCCAATTCCTGTAATGCTTTTAATCCGTCTTTAACACATAAAATATTTGCTTCGGGGAAATCTTCCGGTTTAATTTCTTCGCAAATAATAAAATTCCTCACCCCTTTATTATAGAGCTCCGGAATAAAATTGTGTCCATTCCTTCGCGGGCCTTTTAACGCAATAAATAAAGAAGTGGCGGGAGAGAAAATTTTGCGACTATCAAAAAAAATGTAATCAATTGAATTGTCAGTGCCAATTTTTGCTTTAGCGCCAAGAGTTTTTGCAATATGACTGATAAAGTAGCCCAAATAAAATAAAATGTAAAACTATGATTTGTGATTTTTATTTTTTACCGGCGGCGGCGTTCCTTTTTTCTGATGAGTAATTGAATAAAAAATCGAGCCAGATAAGCAGACCAGTATGATTCCAAGAGAAATAAATACCTGGGTGGTTTTATTCAACCATTGATCGATCCAGTGGGCTGTCAGCATCTTCAAGCCAATAATTGCAAGAACGATCGCAATACCTTGCTGCAGGTAATCGAATTTATTGACCGCACTGCGCAAAAGGAAGAACAATGAACGCAAACCCAGCACAGCAAAAATGTTGGACGTGTAAATAACAAGTTGTGCGTCGGCCCGATGCTCCGGTGAATTATCAACTAAACCCATGATAGCTGGAATTGAATCAAGCGCAAATACAAGGTCAATAGCTGCCAACATCATTATGACAACAAAAAGAATGGTATAACGTCTTTTGCCATGTTCATCTCTTACCACATATTTTCCCTGGTGATCTCCCGGGATCATTGGCAGCACACGTGTCATGAATTTATAAATCTTAGTGTCATGTGGATCAAACTCCTCATCATCACTTGCGGTAAACATTTTATAACCGGTATAAACCAGGAAGGCACCAAATAGGTAAAGTATCCAATGAAATTGATTGACCAATGCCACTCCGAGTGTAATAAAGATCACTCTGAAGAATATTGCCATCAGGATGCCTATTAGCAACACTCTTCCGTAATACTCTTCTTTGACCTTAAATGATGAAAAGATCAGGATAAAAACAAAAATATTGTCGATGCTGAGACTCCACTCCATCAGGTAACCCGTGATATACTCAAGGGCTGTTTGTTGTCCGCGTTCTAACCATACATAGACAAAAAAGGCGAAGGCAAGAGATACCCAAAATAAAGTTTGCATTAAAGCCTGCCTGATCGTGACAGTCTTATTCTTCTTGCTAAGCAATCCCAGATCAAACACCAGGGCCAGGATCAAAACACCACCAAATACTAAATAAGTTACCAGTTCTTTTGACATTGTAATTTTTAAGAAGGGCAAAGATAAAGGAGAAGGTACAAGGTTCAACGCACACGATTCAGGCTACAAACATTGTTTTTCGTAGCAATACATGCTAGAGAACAGCTTAAATAGAGTATTTTCTTTTTCTTACTTGCTGATAAGCCAATCCAAACAGTATAATGAGCAAAATGGGAACGGCAATATTGATAATCTGCCAAAGTGTTTTTTGATCATTCACTTTTTTTGTATCAAGTATCCGTAATACAAAATCCTTATTTCTTGTTTCCATGATACCTCCGTCATGTAGAAGGTATTCAAGGCAGTTTAGAATAAAATCCCTGTTGGCAAATTGGTATTCGTATTGTGAACCAACCGTATATTTATTGACACCCATTGGTAAGACCTGTTGCTGTTGCATTGAAAAATCATTTAGTGCAATATCGCCATCCGCTACGATGATCATTTTGTTATCTATATTGCTTTTGCCAATAAACGGAGTTCCTTTAGCATTCAGAGAATCGGATCTTTCTTTTGAAACTCTTCCGTCAAAAAATGATTTGAATTTACCTTCTAATAATACAGCTGCCGGAATACCATTCTCTTTATATTTTGCATCCTCAGGAGTATTCTTATTTTCATCAAGACTGATAATAGCAGGTGTCCCGATCCTTCTTGAATTCTCTGAAGATTGAAGCAAGAAGGTTTTCCTGATCCCTTCGGCCTTTACAGTATCGATCGGGTTAACAAACCGAGATGAAACAAGACGAAGGTTTTTATTAATAGGATGATTGTCCCTTGATTCAAACAATGGGAAATAATTCCACTTTAAATACTCGAATTGAGGATTCTCCTGTGTTCCTCCTGCGATAAAAGAGAGAAAATCACATTTAAGGTCCATGATCAGATCGGGGTTAACTCTTGCACCATAACGAAAAAGCAGATCAGTAAGATTAAGATTCCGTTCATATGCTATGGTTCTTGCATTTGCTTTTAAGCTATCCATCTCCGCAGCAAGATCATCGATCATCCAGAAAATTTTACCACCTCTCATTACATATTGATCCAGCTTAAATCTTTCTGCTTCTGTAAAAGTCAATGTTGGTTTCACAATCATTAACACTTTAAAAGTATCAGGAATAGATGGCTGGCTTAGCAGGTTGAATAATGTAAGTTGGTAACTGCTTTTTTCAGGAGGAAAAAATTGATTAAACGGTGGCGGTATACTTTCAGGGTCAATTGTATGCTGAAGACTGAGAACTTCAGGACCGACCGGTTGTCCATTTCCGACAGCATAACCCACTATTGGCTTGACCTCGGTTGTGATCCTGCTGATCGCATTGATAAATTGGTATTCCATCAATGCTTCAGCGCTGTTTAGTTCGTCTTGTGTAATTATTCTTTTATTACCGGTGTAAATATTTACAAGTGAACTTCTGTCTTTATATCTTATCCATGCTACTGGAAAAAGATATTGTTGTTGTTCACCTGCTTTTACCTGCACAGTAAGATTGATAGGAGCCGCTCCCATTGACAACAAAGTGTCTGAATATTTTCTGTCAGCTGTAATTAATTCATCTGGTTTATGAAAATTATAAATGACGTTTCTTGTAGCATTCTCTTTAAATTCTTTCAGCAATTCAGATGTGGAGAGAGACAGCTTTCTAAACCCTGCATGAAAATCGCCTTTTAAGAAAACATCGATCATTACAGGCTCATCCAGTTCGCTTAATAGTTTTTTTGTCGCTTTACTAAGAGTGTATCTTTTTTCCTTCGTCAGATCAAGCCGTGAATGATAATTAGAAGCTAAAAAATTAATAGCAATAACAATGATCAAGAGAAATAACCACCAGAGTTTTGACGACCATATTTTATTAATGCTTTTCATTGATAGTTATCTTTTCAAAAGGTTTCGGTTTCCAATAGCCAGAAATAAAAAGATCACACTTATAAAATAGATCATGTCTCTTGTATCCACCACTCCGCGGCTAATGCTGCGATAATGAAAATCTATCCCGATCATTTCAAGATAGTAATCGGCGCCGCCGCTAAACGCCGGCATAAGACTGATTGCACTAAAACCATAATAAAAAAGTGCACAGGCAACAAGACTTATAATAAAAGCGATCACGGCATTGTTAGTAAAACTGCTGGAGCATACACCAATAGCGGTAAACACCGCAGCTAGAAAAACAAGGCCAATATATGAACCGATCGTGGCACCGGTATCAATGCCTTCGCCGGAAGAAAGTTGCTGTACTGAGAAATAATAAATGATGGTTGGCAATAAAGCAATGATAACAACGATGAGGCTTCCGAAATATTTACCAAGAACAATTTGCCAGCGGGTCAACGGCCTTGTTTGTAAAATTTCAAATGTGCCGGTTTTAAATTCTTCCGCAAAGCTACGCATGGTGATGGCAGGAATGAGCAGCAGTAATATCCATGGAGCCAATTGGAAAAATCGGTCAAGAGTGGCATAGCCAAAATCCAGGATATTGTTCTCAAAAACAAAAAGCATTACACCGTTCACCAAAAGGAAAACGATAATGGCGATATACCCGGTAAGACTGCTGAAAAATTGACGTAGTTCTTTTTTACAAACGGACCACATAGGCTTGGATAGATTGCCTGCCTACCGCAGACAGGTGCAAAATAAGGTAAACTGGTCATAAACGAAGAATGATTAGCGATTTATGCACATGGCCTGTAAATATTTATGGAAATAAGCTTCGCGGGCATCTACCTGAAAAATTGCTTTATGAAAAAAATACTTGCTGTCGCGGCATCTTTGATACTAGTTGTTGTATCCGCAAACTCCCAGTCTGAAAAAAAAGAACCACCTCCGCCTCCACCGAAACCGAAAGAAGAAGTAAAAGTGCCGTCTGTAATCGTTGTCTCAGGAAAAAATGATTTTTATACACGAAATCCAACTGTTTCAGAAATATCACGCCGGGAAAATATCATTACTCTTAAAATGAAAGACGGGACAACAGAAAAATATGACATGAGTAAAAAAGACGAGGACAAGACCTTCACTGAAAAGTATGGCGTTTCACCAATTCCTCCACCACCGCCTCCAAAAGTGATAAAATCAAAAGCTTAGCCGGTTGGGCAATAATAAACAACCTCCCCGATTAGATCCGGAGAGGTTTTCTTATTAATATCATTTCAATTACACAGCAAAGCTTTCACCGCAGCCGCAGGTACGGCTTGCGTTCGGATTGCTGAAATAAAACCCTTTACCATTCAAGCCATCAGAGAAATCAAGTGTAGTATTAACGAGGTAAAGAAAACTTTTCAGATCCGTTACTATTTTCACACCATTGTCTTCAAATACCTGGTCCATCGGCTTTGCTTCGTTATCAAAATCAAGTTTATAACTGAGACCTGAACAGCCGCCACCTACAACCCCTACCCGTAAAAAGTAAGATGGGTCATTGGCAATACCGGCATCGGTCATCAGCTGAGTAACTTTTGACTTTGCTTTATCGCTTATATAAATTGTATTTTCTAACGCTACACTCATATACTTAACTAAAAAGTAAAAAGTCAAAACTCAAAGAAGAGAGTTGGCTTTTTACTTTTAATATTTTAATTCCTTTAATGAACAACACTTTCTTCAAACTTAAACTCTGGAAGCCCGTTCTTTTTACGGTAATCATTCACCGCAGCCTTAATAGCATCCTCGGCCAGCACCGAGCAGTGTATTTTTACCGGAGGAAGATGGAGTTCTTCTACGATTTCCATATTGTCGATCTTTATTGCTTCATCCACCGTTTTCCCTTTTAACCACTCCGTGGCCAAAGACGAAGAAGCAATCGCAGAACCACAACCAAAGGTTTTAAATTTTGCATCTTTTATCAGGCCATTATCATCAACTTCAATTTGCAAACGCATTACGTCGCCGCACTCAGGCGCGCCAACAAGCCCGGTACCCACGTTTTGTTTGCTTTTGTCCAGAGTACCCACATTTTTTGGGTTCTGGTAGTGATCGATCACTTTATCTGAGTAAGCCATATTATTATTTATTAATTGTTAACTATTAATTTTTAGTGATGAGCCCATTCAATGCTGTTCATATCAACTCCTTCCTTATACATTTCCCAAAGCGGACTCATTTCCCGTAATTTATTAACTGTTTTTGTTACTGCCTCCACTGTATAATCAATCTGATCCTCTGTTGTAAATCTTCCCAACCCAAAACGAAGTGAACTATGTGCCAGATCATCGCCAAGACCAAGTGCTTTTAGCACATAAGACGGCTCCAGCGACGCAGATGTACACGCAGAACCAGAAGACACAGCAATATCTTTATTAAAGCCCATCAGTAAACCCTCCCCTTCTACATATTTAAAAGAAATATTTGTGACATGCGGCAAGCGATGTTGTGTGCTTCCGTTGATATACGCTTCTTCAATCGTCATTAAAGATGTTTCCAGCTTATCTCTCAATGCACTCAATCTCTTTGTTTCTTCTTCCATTTCGTTCAAGCATATTTCGCATGCTTTACCGAAGCCAACAATACCGGGGACATTTAAAGTACCACTACGCATTCCACGTTCGTGGCCACCGCCATCCATTTGCGCCGTTACTTTTACTCTTGGGTTTTTTCTACGAACATATAATGCACCAACACCTTTTGGTCCGTACATTTTATGCGCAGTGAATGCCATCAGGTCAATACCATCTTTATTTACATCAACAGGGATTTTTCCCACTGCCTGCGTTGCATCAGAGAAAACAAGTATGCCTTTCTTTTTTGCCAATGCACTGATCTCTTTCATCGGCATCACCGTTCCAATCTCATTATTTGCATACATGATAGCGATAAGAATGGTTGTTGGTTTGATAGCAGCTTCCAGTTCCTTCATATCGATAAGACCGTCAGGATTTACTTTTAAGTAAGTAACTTCTCCACCTTCTTTTTCAATATGCTTACAGGTATCAAGTACAGCTTTGTGTTCGATGTTGCAGGTGATGATATGATTTCCTTTACTTGCATACATTTCAAATACACCTTTTATAGCAAGGTTATCAGCCTCAGTAGCACCAGAAGTAAAAATTATTTCTTTTGGATCGGCGCCAATTAATTTTGCCACTTGTTCACGGGCATAATCAACAGCTTCTTCGGCTTGCCATCCAAAAGGATGATTACGACTTGCCGCATTACCAAAGCTATTTGTAAAATATGGTATCATTGCTTCCACAACTCTTGGATCGCAAGGTGTAGTAGCATTATGATCAAGGTATATAGGAAACTTCAACATAATAATTTGATTGTAAATTTGACCGACTACAAAATTAACTGCAAAGCGGCTCATTTTGAAGTCTATTTTAAACCGATATATCTAATTTTACCAAAATCGTAAAGCCCTCAAAATCATAAACAAAAAGCCATGCTAAAGATCGAGCATATCGGCATCGCTGTAAGAACACTGGCAGAATCCGTGCCTTTGTTTGAAAAGCTGCTGAATAGTCAGTGTTATAAGACGGAAGTCGTAGAAAGCGAGAAGGTAAATACTGCTTTTTTCAAAACCAGGGACACAAAAATAGAATTGCTTGAAAGTACTGATGAAAATGGCGTGATCTCAAAGTTTATTGACAAAAAAGGCGAAGGTCTTCATCATATCGCTTTTGATGTGGAGAATATAGAGTCGGAAATGGAAAGATTAAGGAACGAAGGATTCATTTTACTAAATGACAAACCAAAGAAAGGTGCAGATAATAAATTGGTTTGCTTTCTTCATCCCAAAACTACAAATGGCGTGTTGATTGAGTTATGCGAAGAAATAAAGTGAGATTTACCTGTTTTCGCTATCGTTTTCTGAAGAAGTCTCAATATTAATGATCCCTAACATTACGACCGCCATTTGAGCGGCTATTTGTGAAGCATCTTTCTTATTAAATGCTTTTCCTTCTGCTATTTTATTCCCATCAACAACTGCAGCTATTGTAAACAGTCTGCGGCCATTTTCAACTTTTTCTTCCACCGTTTCAAACTCAAGCACCTTTCCATTTTTGTTTGCCCAACCATAGAGCTTGTTCTTATGGTTTATTTCCAGTAATTCGAGATCATCAATAAACATGTGAGGTAAAATAATCCTTTCAGTCACCCATTTCGCAGTTTTTTTATAGCCACGGTCAAGGTAAATAGCGCCGACCAATGCTTCCAACGTATTTCCAAAGATCTGGCTGATCTTTAAAGAACCGTCTGATTTATTGTACAGGGTAATCTTTTTCAGCCCCATTCTCAAAGCGATCTCATTTAATTGCTGGCGATTTACCATTTTACTGCGCATTTCTGTCAAAAACCCTTCTTCTTTATATGGATAACGCATAAATAGGTAGTCGGCAACCAATGCACTGAGAACAGCATCGCCAAGATATTCGAGTCGTTCATTATTCTCGTCTGCACTTTCCCGGACGGAACGATGAGTAAGGGCAGTTTTGTAAAGGGAAATATTGTCCGGGCTGAAACCGAGTACGTTCTTTAATTGCTTCTTAAATGAAGCGCCAACTCTCTCCTTAAAAAATTGCTTAAAAAAATCCACGGTCAAAAGCTACGAAAAATTCTGTGAAGAATTACAGGGTGAAATAACCTTGAATCCTATTTGTATTTTTTAACGATCACACATGCATTATGGCCGCCGAAACCAAATGTATTACTTAGGGCGGCGTTTACTGTACGTTGCTGTGCTTTTTGAAAAGTAAAATTCAAACGAGGATCCAATTCAGGATCGTCCGTAAAGTGATTGATCGTTGGCGGCACGATGTCATGCATTACAGCTTTTATGCATGCGATCGCTTCAATAACCCCGGCGGCACCCAGGCAGTGACCGGTCATTGATTTTGTAGAACTGATATTTACATTATAAGCATGCTCACCAAAAACATCAACAATTGCCTTTACTTCGGCAATATCGCCGAGGGGTGTTGATGTGCCATGTGTATTTATGTAATGAATGTCTTCAGGTTTCATACCTGCATCGTCAAGTGCTGCATTCATTACATTCTTTGCGCCCAATCCTTCAGGATGAGGAGCCGTGATATGATGAGCATCTGCAGTTGCGCCGGCACCAGCCAGTTCACAATAAATTTTTGCGCCTCTTGCTATTGCATGATCAAGTGATTCAAGGATCACAACACCAGCGCCCTCCCCCATTACAAAGCCATCACGGTCTTTATCGTAAGGACGACTTGCCGTTTTTGGATCGTCATTTCTTTCACTCAACGCTTTCATTGCATTAAAACCGCCAACCCCGGCCTCGCTTACTACACTTTCCGACCCGCCAGTGAGAATAACATCTGCCTTACCCAACCGGATAAGATTAGAAGCTTCCATCATTGCATTGGTAGAAGATGCACAGGCACTGACCACAGCAAAGTTTGGTCCTCTGAAACCATGACGCATTGATATTTGCCCTGCAGCGATATCAAGGATCATTTTCGGAATAAAGAATGGATTGAAGCGGGGAGTGCCATCTCCTTTCGCAAAATTCATGACCTCTTCCTGGAAAGTAATAAGACCACCAATACCACTTGCAAATACAACACCGACCCGATCAGTATTGACATTATCTTTTGTAATGCCGGCATCTTTTACTGCCTGGTCGCTTGCAACCAATGCAATTTGAGTAAACCGATCGATCTTTCTTGCTTCCTTCTTTTCAAGAAATTCCGTTGGCTCAAAACCTTTTATTTCGCACGCAAATCTTGTTTTGAATTTCGAAGCATCAAAAAGGGTGATCATGTCCGCACCGGAAACACCATTGATCAAACCGTTCCAGTATTCATCAATGGTATTGCCAATCGGCGTTACTGCTCCCAGTCCTGTTACTACTACTCTTTTCAATTCCATAATGGCCAGCTCAAATTTTAATTAAAGTTAAGCAGCTATGATGTACAAGTAAAACCGCCTTCCCCGATATCAGCAGAAGGCGGATAAAATTTATTCTCCCGCCTGAGACGGGACAGGCAATATATATCGCCTGGTTCGAGATAAATTATTTTGCATTTTCTTCCAGGTAAGCAATTGCCTGGCCAACAGTTGTAATGGTTTCTGCCTGCTCATCAGGGATGGAGATGTTGAATTCCTTTTCAAATTCCATGATCAACTCTACGGTGTCGAGTGAGTCGGCACCTAAATCATTAGTGAAAGAAGCTTCGTTAGTTACTTCAGCTTCATCAACGCCTAATTTGTCTACTATGATTTTCTTTACTCTTGATGCAATGTCTGACATGATGAGATATTTTAGTTAAATATGGGTGCAAAAATAGAATATTTGAATTAACTACCGCATTTACAGCGTTTTTTTCTTGTTGCTCGAAACTTGCTGACTATTAATGAATAGGCTCAAAAGTTTACCAGAAAATGTAATTGCAAACGGTTGATAGTATCAATTTAAGTTGTAAATTGAAATCCTGCATCGATAACAATCGAAACCAACTATGGCTCTGAAAATAATAGATTTTGGCACTCCTGAATACCAGCAAATGATAAAAATGCGGGAAGAAATTTTGCGCAAACCACTTGGCCTTAGTTTTACCCAATCAGAGATCGAAAAAGAAAAAGATAATCTTCTTATAGGTGCGTTTGAAGATGAACAAATGCTTGGCTGTTGTATGATCGTTGAAATGGATCCACGTATAGCACGGTTAAGACAAATGGCAGTATTAAATAACCTACAGGGAAAAGGAATTGGAAGAGCACTTATCCAGTTTGCTGAAAACCTGGCAAGAGATCATGGTTACAGGATCATGAGCATGCATGCAAGAAAACCTACGGTTCCTTTTTTTGAAAAGATGGGATATAAAATAAGCGGACCTGAATTTATCGAGATCACTATCCCCCACTATGAGATGGTGAAAGAATTATGAACTATTAGCTGCAAGTAATAAAGAATCTCAACTTCACCATTTACGTCTTCTTAATTTTCTCTTTCAACAATTGTCTTAATTCAAACACTTCATCTGTTGATCTGAATCCGGATTTTGGAACAAGGAAAAAAGTGCGACTGTCAAAATACAAGTGAAAAAAATGCGGACTTTCCAGAAATGTACTCAACTTTTGCCATGACCAGTTGCGTGAACCTCTTTCATTTCCCAATGAAAAACCATTGTCCTCAAAACTCATATCAAAATGATCTTTAAAAGTGTTGTTGCGACGATAAATAACTGCCGGCAACAGGAACCAAACACTGATCATTAACATAAACCAAAGGACAGAGCCGACAAAAAAGGCAAGTGGTGTCACTATTTTAAAATAAAACAAGGTGGCTGAAAGCAATGCAAATACATTTACCAGTATGATCATTAGACGCAATTCAGGTCTCGTTATAAAATGATAACGTAAACCCTGGATCACTTTTGATTTTTCGTATGTAAAATGAATGGTCATTGCTGGTTACATGTTATTGATTCCGGAGTTCCTTTTCATTTACACTCCATTCGCCAAGAGGTTCCCCTTTCAACCCCAAATATTGAACCGTCATTTTTCTTTCACCTCTTTTCCCGGAAAAAGAAAATTTTGCATAATTCTGTTTCTGATCAAACCCAATTACCCGGTAAGGATTATTTTTTTCCGCCGTACCAAAAGGATAACCTGTTGAAGTAAGCGCCGACACGGTGATATCATACAATGGATAATGACCGGGCCGCTCCACTTTAATTACTTCACTATGATGACGATCTCCTGTAAGAAATACAACACCGCTGATCTTGTATTCTTTTATAAAGTTCATCAGTTCATCATACTCGGCCGGGAAATCCCACCATTTATCAAAAGGCGAAACCGGATTCAACACCTGGCTGCCTACTGCTACGATTTTAAATGTTGCAAAGCTGTGCAATAAAGAGTTTTTCAACCATTCCATTTGTTCTTTACCCAACATTCTTTTTTCAGGATTTGGCTTTCTCCCAGGGAGTCCTTGCGGACCATCAACCGAATCTTTAATCCTATCCTCGCTGCGCCACCAACGATCATCTGTCATAAACACTTCCACATCGGCCCAACTGATCATTGAATAAATGCCTTGCCCGTTTTCACCATAAGATGGATTGCAGAAATAGTTCATAAACACTCTGCGGCTTGCCTCTTTCAGGATATAATTTTTACCAATATCGTTCGGGCCATAGTCATGATCATCCCATATTCCGTATTGAGGCATTGCTTTCAGAAAATTTTGTAGCGCCGGTCTTGATCTGTCATGATGCGCCCGGTACCACAAACCCCATTCACTATAATAATCAACCTCTCTTGTATACCACGCATCGCCGAGCCAAAGCATAAAGGCAGATTTTTCTTTTGCCATTGTTTCAAAAATCGATGAGTCTTTCCCATAAGGAACTGCTGGCCTATCCAATCGAACTAAGTCGGTATATAAACGATCATACGCCGGCTCATTAAAGAATGCACAACTCCCCGTAAGAAAAGAAAAATCAGGAACAGGTTTGCGATATGGCCAGAGATCTTTCGTGGTAAAATGACCTTTTGCTGCAGAAGGTTTTCCATCAATTATAAATTGATACTCGTAAGTAGTATTAAACTCTAACCCGCCAACCGTTATTTGCAATGGGTTAAAATCATTTCCAAGCTGGCCTTTGTATAAAATAGTTTTTGTTTTTGTCTCGCCCTTCTTTTTATACTGCAATGAAACGGCCTTCACCTGTGGTGATACTTCGATCCAGACTTTTGCATCGCGGTATTCGACCGGCCCCAGCATTGGACCCGAGACAACCTGTGATCTTACATATGTAATTACAAAAAAGAAAAGTGACGTGAGTAATATATTGCGAACCATTATTCAAAAAATTTGCAACAAGTTACTTGGAAAATTAATTCGGAAAGAAAAAAACCGTCTCGCCTGAGGCGAGACGGTTTTAAAATCAGTTATAGTGATGCCTTATTTATTCATCATCTGCTTTGCCTCGATGCTGAGTGTAGCATGTGGCACTGCTCTTAACCTTGCTTTATCGATCAATTTACCGGTAACACGGCAAATGCCGTAGGTCTTATTTTCAATACGCATCATTGCTTTTTCAAGATGATCGATGAAAGTGATCTGGCGGCTTGCCATTTGGCTAAGTTGTTCTCTTTCCATGCTTACACTGCCATCTTCCATGGTCATGTAGCGGCCTTCATCCATATCGCCACTTTCGTCTTTCCGGGTAATAAGACCTTGCAGGTAATTCAATTCCTTTTTTGCAGCATCTAGTTTTTTTCCGATTATTTCTCTGAACTCGACCAACTCTGCGTCGGAATATCTATGCACCGGAGCACCTGGATCCATTGCCTGGGAATCAAGCACAGATTTTGTAAACTCAGGCTCATACTTTTTTACTGACTTCGTGGTTGTTTTCGGTATCACAACTTTCCCGGGTTTAGGAGGTTCCTTTTTCACTATTTGTTTTATTTGGGGTTTTACGGAAACTAAAGATTTGTTTTCATGACCAGGTGCCTTTTTTTCAACTGGCTTTACCGGCTTTTCAGCAGGCTTTTTTGTTGCAGCTTTAGCTGCTGGCTTTTGAGGTGTTGCTTTTTTCACTATAGGTTTCGCTGCCTTTTTAGGGGCCGCTTTTGCGGCGGGTTTTTTAGGTGCCGGCTTTTTTGTCGCTTTTTTCACTGGCTTGCTAGCTTTTTTTGATGCAGGCTTTTTTTTGTTAGCCATACGTTTAAGCTTTTTTTAAAACAATCACTTTTAATTGAATATCATTCACTTCAATTTCTATTCCACTATTATTATCGGCTAAAAATTCCAGCTTATCTGCCAGAATTTCGGCGCAAATATAGTCTTTAAACTGAGCTAACGAATTTTTTAATCCATTCTCTGCCACCACTCCTACTTCTATCCTGTCTGTCAGCTCAAAACCGCTGTCTTTGCGGATCTTTTGGATCCTGTTTACAAATTCACGGGCATTGCCTTCGTGTTCCAATTCTTCACTAATAGTTACATCCAAAGCCACGGTCAGTTGTCCCTTACTTGCCACCAGCCACCCTGGGATATCCTCACTTGTGATTTCTACATCAGATACCTGTAATATTAAGTCTTCGCCATCAACTGGCAAATTATATCGCCCATCTTTTTCAAGTTGCCGGATCTGCTCCTGATTGAGCTGGGTCAATAAAGCGGCGACCGTTTTCATTTTTGGACCAAGCCTTTTACCTAATGCTACAAAATTTGGTTTGATCTTTTTGCTGATAAAAGTATTATCGGGGTCCAGGTATTCGATTTCTTTTACATTCACTTCAGCCTTTACAAGGTCTTCCACTTTTTGGAATTGTTCTTTCATTGAAGCATTCAACACTGGGACCAAAATTTTCTGAAGTGGTTGACGAACTTTTATGTTTTGTTTTTTGCGTAATGATAATACCAGCGAGGAAGCATCCTGTGCCAATTGCATTCTTTCTTCAAGTGGTGTATCAATTACCTTTTCATTAGCTGCCGGGAAATCTGCATGATGAATTGACTCTACTTTAAAACGATTTGTAATTACATTAAGATTTCCAAAAATGGCATCGCTAAAGAATGGAGAGATCGGTGCGATCAATCTTAATACTGTCTCCAAACATTCATACAAGGTTTGGTAGGCACAAACTTTATCATGCTCATACTCGCCTTTCCAGAAACGACGGCGGCAAAGACGAACATACCAGTTGCTCAAATGTTCATCAACAAAATCTTCCACAACACGGCCAGCCTGGGTCGGTTCGTAATCATCCATAAACTCATTGACTTTCTTTACAACTGTATTTAACGAAGAGAGTATCCAGCGATCTATTTCAGGCCTTTCGGCAAGCGGAACATATTTTTCTTCAAAAGCAAATCCATCAACATTTGCGTACAAAGCAAAAAACTGGTAAGTATTATAAAGTGTGCCGAAGAATTTACGCTGAACTTCTTTAATGCCATCAAGGTCAAATTTCATGTTATCCCATGGAGAGGCATTTGTAACCAAATACCATCTTGTTGCATCGGCACCAAAAGTTTCAATGGTTTTGAATGGATCAACGACATTTCCTAATCGCTTACTCATCTTGTTGCCGTTCTTATCCAACACCAATCCATTTGATACACAGGTTTTGTATGCTACGGAATCAAATACCAACGCAGCAATTGCATGAAGTGTATAGAACCAACCTCTTGTTTGGTCGACTCCTTCACAAATAAAATCAGCGGGGAAGTTTTGCTTAAATATTTCTTTATTCTCAAATGGAAAATGCCATTGGGCATAAGGCATAGCACCGCTATCAAACCAAACGTCGATAAGATCAGGCACACGTTTCATCGGTTTACCCGATTTGCCGACGAGAATTATTTCATCAACGTAAGGCTTGTGCAGATCAATTTCAGATTTACGATCTACGATCTCGGATCTATTAAGATGCTTCGCTTTTTCAATTTCTGAATAAAGTTCTTCAATGCTTCCAATGCAAATTTCTTCTTCCCCGTCTTCTGTTTTCCAGATTGGTAATGGTGTTCCCCAGAATCTTGAACGGCTCAGGTTCCAGTCAACCATATTCTCTAACCAATTACCAAATCTACCTTCACCGGTTGATTTAGGCTTCCAGTTAATGGTTTTATTTAATTCAACCATTCTATCCTTGATCGCTGTAGTCTTAATGAACCATGCATCCAAGGGATAATACAAAACTGGCTTATCAGTTCTCCAGCAATGCGGATAGCTATGCTCATATTTCTCAACCTTAAAAGCTCTGTTTTCTTTTTTTAGTTTAACAGCTATGTCCACATTTACATCTACATAATCTTTTTGATCCTTATAATTCTTTACATAGCGGTTACTGAATTCGCCAAGATCATCAACAAATTTTCCTTCACGATCAACCATGGTAAGAATACCGATATTATATTTCTTGCCGACTTTAAAGTCATCCGCACCAAATGCAGGAGCAGTATGAACAATACCAGTACCGTCTTCAGTTGTTACAAAATCTCCAACCAAAACTCTGAATGGTTTTGCACCTGGCGTTATTTCTTCAATAACCTCTGATGAATTGGCTTTGTAAGGAAGAAGCTGCTCATATTCTGAGCCTTCTATTTTGTTTCCTTTAAATTCAGTAATGATTTCATAAGGAATGTTCTTTCCGTCATTTTTATATTCTGCAAAATCAGCATTTTCATGTTCTGGTTTAAAATATTTTCCAAGCAATGCTTTTGCAAGAACAATATTTATTTCCTTATGCAAGTAAGGATTAACTGTTTTTACCAACACATAATCAATATTTGGCCCAACCGTTAGTCCCAGGTTTGAAGGAAGAGTCCACGGTGTTGTCGTCCATGCTAAAAAGAAAACTTCATCAGTTTTTGCCGCGTCAAATAAGAACTCACTACTTTTATTTTTCACAGCCTTAAACATCGCAACAGCACTT